>NZ_JAUSUN010000022.1:0-62892 GCF_030814065.1 Mesobacillus stamsii | reverse complement strand
TCACACCCGTTCCCATACCGAACACGGAAGTTAAGCTTCTCAGCGCCGATGGTAGTTGGGGGTTTCCCCCTGTGAGAGTAGGACGCCGCCGGGCACAAAAAGAACAGCTGACATAGCTGTTCTTTTTTGTGATTAAGTGTTTATATAATAAACCAACCTAAAATTGTTATAAGACATACAAGGAAATTGAGTGTTAATCATAAAATATAAAACAATGAAACTTTCTGAAATATTATTCGGAAAACTGTATACAAAAAGAGATTCAGGGCAACAATAGGTGTACGGAGGTGGAGGATTTGGGTTCATTTTTAGCTAAGAATCAAATTAGGGAAACGTGTGCAATTTGTGAACAGACAAAAACAGCTGGCATACATCTGTATACTTCATTTATTTGTACCGACTGTGAAACCATCATGATCAAGACGGAAACGAGCGACCCTCAATATAAATATTACGTGGAGAAATTAAGGAAAGTAACTAGACCAGGTATATACAGTTAAAAGTCCATTTTGGGCTTTTATTTTTTTTGCCATCAAACAGTGTTAAAATAGATAGATGTGAGAATGACAATAAAGGTGAGAATATGGATCAAGCCAAGACCCCCTTATATACTAAATTGATGAGCCATGCTGACGGTAAACCGTTTTCCTTCCATGTACCTGGCCATAAAAATGGAACTGTTTTTCCTGAAAAGGGACAGCGATTTTTTGCAGATATTTTAAAATTGGATGCCACTGAAATAACCGGACTGGATGATTATCATTCTGCTGAGGGAGTAATTTTAGAGGCTGAAGAATTGCTAACAGACTTATTTAAAACGAAAAAAAGCTTTTTTTTACTAAATGGATCGACTGTCGGAAACCTGGCGATGATCCTTGCCGCGATTAAGGAAGAGGATGTTGTGCTCGTCCAGCGCAACTCTCACAAATCCATCATGAATGGACTTATGCTCGCAAAGGCAAGGCCAGTGTTTATCAGTCCAGAGTATAATGAGAACTTTGCTGTCGCTGTGGGACCTAGTTTAAAGGCTGTACAAGCGGCGATACAGCAGTATCCTGGGGCAAAGGCGCTCATTTTGACATACCCTAATTATTACGGCTTAACGTATGATCTTAAAAGCATTATTGACTTGGCTCATCGGTTTCGGATTCCTGTTTTGGTTGATGAGGCACATGGCGCGCACTTTATCGCAGGGGACTTTTTTCCAAAGTCTGCTGTAGAGCTTGGTGCAGATCTTGTCGTACAATCGGCACATAAAACACTGCCAGCTATGACCATGGGGGCATTCCTCCATTATCAGACCGATCGAGTTCCAATGAGCAAGCTGAAGTCTTACTTGCAGGCACTACAGTCAAGCAGCCCTTCCTATCCATTGATGGCATCGTTGGATTTGGCCAGATACTATTTAGGGAGTTATAATCAGGAAGATCTGTCTTATTTGAAAGCAGCCTTACAACAATTTCGAATTAGCCTTGGACAGCTGGAATCGATAAGCGTTTTGCCAGGCGATGACCCGTTAAAAATTACCATTCAGTCTTGGTCTGGCTTTGAGCTTCAAACCAAACTTGAGGCAAAAGGAATTTTTACAGAATTAGCTGATCCATATAATGTTCTGTTTGTTTTGCCCCTACTTAAACGGAACATGGGACATTATTTGCAGGAAGCAGCTGAAAAAATAACAGAGATTGCAAGAACGATTCCAAAAAAAATCAATCATCTCGATACGAAATGGTCAGCGAAAGGAATTTCGACTCTTGCTGCCAGCTATAAAGAGATGGAGAACCAGCATAGTGAATATATTCCGTTGGAAGAGGCGGCTGGAAGAGTTTGTGCGGAACCGATTATTCCGTATCCTCCTGGGATACCGATTTGCGTTCCAGGAGAATTCATCACCGAAGAAGACATTCAACTGATCTTCTATTTAGTTGGAAAAGATGCGAAAATCCAAGGCGGAGACAATTTATCTGCGGGTAAAATAAGCGTGTTTCAGAGTTGGAGGAAGTAGATGGACAAGGGTATTTTTATTTCTGTTGAAGGGCCGGATGGTTCCGGGAAAACGACGATCATTCAAATGCTTAAGGAGAAGCTCGAAAAAGAAGGATATGAGATCGTCGCAACACGCGAGCCTGGTGGAATCGAGATTGCGGAACAAATCAGACAAGTCATTTTGGATCCGGAAAATACGGCAATGGATCCACGCACCGAAGCCCTTTTATATGCAGCAGCCAGAAGGCAGCATCTTACCGAAAAGGTCAAGCCGGCGCTGGAAAAAGGGAAAATAGTGTTATGTGATCGTTTTGTCGACAGTTCGTTAGCATACCAGGGATATGCCCGCGGTCTGGGAATTGACGAGGTCTATACAATCAACCAATTTGCGATTGAAAGCATGATGCCAAAATTAACCCTGTATTTTGATGTAGCACCTGAGATTGGACTTGAAAGAATTAGCAAAAATAAGGGCCGAGAAGTAAATCGACTCGATTTGGAAAAGCTAGAATTCCACCAAATGGTAAGACAAGGCTATCAATTGCTTGCTGAACGATTTTCGGATAGAATTGTCACGATTGATGCGTCAAAGCAATTAGAAGCCGTTTATCATCAAGCGGAAGCAAAAATTAATGAACTCTTGAATAGCTAAAAGAAAAACAAGCTTTGTGTCTCAGCAAGCTTGTTTTTTTACTGATGTAAATTAGATCTTTTTGCCTGAGAAATGCCCTTATAGAGGAGGAAATGCTTGCATAAGGGTATCTTTCCGCCTGAGAGGCGCCCTTATGGCAGTTGTTTTAGTAAAAAGCCACGAATTATATAAAACTCTGGGAAATCGGCTTCCAGATTAAGGGATCTTTAATCCGATTGACTATTTTACAATCCAAAAAAGGACCGGGCGCAGTTTGCCCGGCTTTTCTTAATGTCTTGGCTTATGAATCCTGTTATAATGAGAATACAACTAGTTTTGTCATGGTCTATTAAAAATTCAGGGAGGGAAACGAATGAAACTAATTTTAGCTGTGATTCAGGACCAGGATAGCAATCGCCTTTCCAATGCATTAGTCGACCATAATTTTCGGGCAACAAAGCTGGCAAGTACAGGTGGATTCCTAAAGTCAGGCAATACCACGTTTATCATAGGAACAGAAGACATCAGAGTGGAGAAGGCGCTCGAGATCATTAGAGATAATTGTAAGTCTAGAGACCAGCTCGTGGCTCCTGTCTCTCCTATGGGAGGAAATGCAGACTCGTATGTTCCATACCCTGTCGAAGTCCAGGTTGGCGGAGCAACTGTCTTCGTATTGCCTGTCGATCTATTTCATCAATTTTAACGGGGAATGCCGGAGGGTTAGGCCTAAATGAAAATTAATCAGGATTTGCGCCTTAATATAGATAAACTGCGCCAGGATCAGAAACAGCAATCTGGCAATGGGATCAAATTTAACCAACTTGTGGAAAAACAGGAGCATAAATTGCAAATTGGTCAACTTCAGCAATTACTGAAGGAAGTGGAATCTGCCGGCGAGAGGCTAGCACGGTCGAGGACTTTCAAGGACCTTGCCAAGTTTAAGACGCTAGTAAAGCAATTTGTAAAAGAAGCAGTCCATTTCGGATTGGAGCTTAAGCAATCGCATAGCTGGAATCAATATGGGGAAGGGCGTTCTTTAAAGCTCGTGGAAACAATTGATGATAAGCTGGTCGAGTTGACGGATGAACTGATGAGCAAAAAGGTTGAACAGATCGATATTCTCGGCAAGATTGGAGAAATCAAAGGCCTGTTAATCAATTTATATACGTAAGTGAGTGATCGCCTTGGCAAAGACGTGGGACGAGTTGGAAAGACTTCAGCCGAATGTTTTGAAAATGATAAAAAACAGCATCCTCAAAAACCGGATCGCCCATGCCTATTTATTTGAGGGAATGAGAGGCACTGGCAAAAAGGAAATGAGTATCCTTCTTGCCAAAAGCATCCATTGTTTGAACCCAGTGGATGGCTATAAACCGTGCGAAACTTGTCTAAACTGTAAAAGGATCAACATCGGGAACCATCCGGATATTCATCTCGTCGAGCCTGATGGACTTTCGATCAAAAAAGGACAGATTCAGCTGCTGCAGGCAGAGTTTTCGAAAACAGGGGTAGAGTCGAAGAACAAGATTTACATGATTGTCCATGCTGACCGAATGACCACAAATGCAGCCAACAGTTTGCTGAAATTTCTTGAGGAACCCCATGCTGGGACCGTTGCTGTGTTGATTACCGAACAAGCCCAGCAAATGCTTCCGACCATCTTGTCTAGATGCCAGCTGATTAATTTCCCTCCATTATCTCCTAAAAATATGGCTGAACAATTGATCGTACAGGGAGTGCACCCGCATACGGCACCGCTGCTTGCGCAGTTGACAAATAATTTAGAAGAGGCTATACAGATAAGTAACGATGATTGGTTTGCACAAGCGCAAAAAATAGTGTTAAAATTGTATGAAGTGCTGAAAAAGAATTCATTAGAAGCTATGCTGGCACTTCAGGAAAATTGGTTCACGCACTTTAAAGAGAAAGAACAGATGGATCGTGGCCTGGATTTATTACTTCTTATTTTCAAGGATTTATTATACATTCAGCTTGGCATGAAGGACCAGGTTGTGTATCTAAACGAAAGCTCACGTTTAGAACAGTTTGCATTACAGACATCCGGACGGCGTCTTACCGAACAAATGGCGGCTATTCTGGAGGCGAAGAGGAAGCTTAATGCCAATATGAATCCCCAGTTGCTCATGGAAGAGCTGGTGTTAAAATTGCAGGAGGGATCTATACTTGTATGATGTAATAGGTGTCCGCTTCAAGAAAGCGGGGAAGATTTATTATTTTGATCCCGGCGATCTCTCAATTCAAAAGGACGAATTCGTCATTGTCGAAACTGTAAGGGGAGTAGAGTTCGGCAAAGTGGTTATCCCCCGAAAGCAAGTCGGCGAAAATGACGTGGTCCTGCCTCTGAAAAAGGTGGTCAGAATTGCAGATCAGAAGGATCGTCTTATTGTCGAGGAAAACAAGACAGCTGCAATGGAAGCTTATGATGTTTGCAGTGATAAAGTGAACGAACACCAACTAGATATGAAGCTAGTTGATGTTGAATATACATTTGACCGCAATAAAGTCATTTTTTACTTCACAGCTGATGGACGCGTTGATTTCCGGGAATTGGTTAAGGATTTGGCAGCCATCTTCCGGACCAGGATTGAGCTTCGCCAAATTGGTGTCAGGGATGAAGCTAAAATGCTTGGCGGTATCGGGCCATGCGGCAGAATGCTGTGCTGCTCTACGTACCTTGGAGACTTTGAACCTGTTTCTATTAAGATGGCCAAGGATCAAAACCTCTCACTCAATCCAACAAAGATTTCCGGTCTTTGCGGCAGGCTGATGTGTTGTTTGAAATATGAGAACGATGAATATGAAACAGCAAAAGAACTGCTGCCAGACCTTGGTGAAACAATTGTAACACCGAATGGTCGCGGAAAAGTCGTCGGATTGAATATCCTGGAACGAGTAATGCAAGTCAGCATTCCTGGACAGGAACGCGTTCTGGAATATACACTAGAGGAAATACAGGAAGCAGGAGCTGTATCGTTGCAATCATCCACAGATTAATGAGGTGGAACAGGTGGATAAAAAAAATATTTTTGACACAGTTAGCAATATGGAAGAGCAGATTGGTGATTTATACCGTCAACTTGGGGAGTTTAAACAGCATCTAGCAGAGGTTCTGGAAGAGAATAATGCATTAAAGCTGGAAAATGAGCATATAAGACGCCGTCTGGATCAAACCATTGGAAAAACAGATCCAAATAGTAAGAAAACCGATGAGGACAGCAATCAGCCACAGGCTGACAAAAACGTAGTTGACATCGGAGAAGGCTATGACAATCTCGCCCGCTTGTACCAGGAAGGTTTCCATATCTGCAACCTGCATTTTGGCAGCCCACGGAAAGAGGATTGCTTGTTCTGCCTGTCCTTTCTTAATAAAAAATAATTGGCAGCCTTCCTTTATAGGGAAGGCTATTTTTACAGAATAAGAAAGTATAAAATTCATTTCGAGAATTGTCTAGCTCCAGCGCTTGTCGGGGCTGAATAAGGCGCTTGCGCTTTTTTTATCAGTTCGTTTTGGAGGAACAAATTACATGCTAAGCTTACGAGAAGATGAAAGATTGGATTATCTGCTAGCGGAGAACTTGCGGATCATTCAGAGCCCGAATGTGTTCTCTTTTTCCCTTGACGCTGTGCTACTTGCCAGGTTTGTCTGGGTCCCCATTCAAAAGGGGAAGATTGTCGATCTTTGCAGCGGGAACGGGGTTATTCCGCTATTTTTAAGCGCGAGGACAAAAGGCTCGATTATAGGGGTGGAGATTCAGGAGCGACTGTACGATATGGCAGTCCGCAGCATTCAATACAATAAATTAGCGGACCGTCTACATATGATGCACGGAGATCTGAAGGATGCGCCAAAACAACTTGGCTATGAAAAATATGATGTCGTTACTTGCAATCCTCCTTATTTTCCGACGCCTTCAAGAGAAGAGATCAATATCAATGAGCATTTGGCAATTGCACGTCATGAAATTCTCTGCACACTGGAGGACGCGATTCGATCGGCAAGCCAGCTCGTAAAACAGGGTGGGAAAGTTGCGTTTGTCAACCGTCCAGGAAGACTGATCGATATGATCGAGCTCATGAGGAAATATCGCTTGGAACCGAAACGTATTCAATTCGTCTATCCAAAGGCAGGGAAGGAAGCGAATATGCTGTTAATCGAAGCAATAAAGGATGGCAGTCCAGAGCTTAAGATTTTGGAACCGATGTTTGTTTATGATGAAAATAATCAGTATACCCCAACGATGAAAGAGATGTTGTATGGCAGCAATCAAGTTAATGAAACGGGTGGTTTAGATGATTCAGCAAAAAAGCTTTGAGCGGGAGAAGGAAAAAGGAATATTGTATCTGGTACCAACCCCAATCGGCAACCTGGAGGACATGACCTTCAGAGCGATCAGACTCATGAAGGAAGCGGATCTAATTGCAGCCGAGGATACTAGGAATACGAAAAAGCTGTGTAATTACTTTGAGATCGAAACCCCTGTTACCAGCTATCATGAACATAATAAAGAAAGCAGTGGCCATAAACTGATCGAAAAACTGAAGGAGGGAGCGAAAATTGCCTTGGTAAGCGATGCAGGGATGCCAACGATTTCCGATCCGGGTACGGAGCTTGTAGCTGAGGTGATTGCTGCAGGGCTGACTGTCGTCCCGCTTCCAGGAGCAAATGCAGCGCTTACCGCATTAATTGCCTCAGGGATCCAGCCGCAGCCATTCTATTACTACGGCTTTCTTGAGCGAAACAAAAAGGATAAAAGAAAGGAGCTCGAACAATTAGCCAAACAGGCTGCCACGCTAATCCTGTATGAATCACCACATAGATTAAAAGAGACTCTGGCATTTATGTTGGAAGGCCTGGGTGACCGCAGAATTGTACTTTGCCGGGAACTGACAAAAAAATACGAAGAATTTTTGAGAGGGACAATTTCTGAAGCGATAGAGTGGGCAGAGTCGGGTGAGGTGCGCGGTGAGTTTGTCTTGATAGTTGAGGGGGCCTCTGCTGACTCACTAGAGCTTGAAGAAACTCTGTGGTGGGAAAGATTAAGCGTGACGGAACATGTCGAACACTATATTTCAAACGAAAATAAGAATTCCAAGGATGCCATCAAGCAAACCGCTGTGGATCGCGGCCTGCAAAAACGCGAAGTTTACCAGGCATACCATATAGAAAAATAAACATGCAAAAAGGCCGTGGATGCTATCTACGGCCTGGGGTGTATATACTGAATTAAGCTTCTACACGTTCGAAGCTATCCTGAATTTCTTTAAGGAGCTGCTCAGCACCTTCACGGCTTAAGATCAGCTTGCCGCCAGCCAATGTGATGTTGTTATCAGAAACTTCACCAGTGATATGGCAGGTCATGTTTGGTTTGTATTTCTTCAGGATGATGCGGTCATCGTCAACATAGATCTCCAAAGCATCCTTTTCTGCGATGCCAAGAGTCCTTCTTAATTCGATTGGAATAACCACGCGTCCGAGCTCATCAACTTTACGTACAATACCTGTAGATTTCATTTTGTCTAATCTCCTCTCATTTTCCCATATACGAAGTTCGTCATTTTTCGACAAATTTCTCTTATTGGTTATATAATACCAGCGATTCCAATAACCGTCAATTAAATTGTTTATCTTTTAAAAGAGAAAGAATAATTATTTTTTGTGACCAGGTATAAGTAGTTCTGATGATTGGTTATGATTCTATTATGCAAAAACTAGCAAATTTCCTTTTCGTGCTTCGGGAAAGTGGTAGGAATCCCATTGCAATAACTGGTATAATAACTACTATTAGAAATGAACTAGCAGTTTTAGTTAAGGAGGATCCTCATGGAAGAGAAACGGAAAACTTTTTATCTTACAACCCCGATTTATTATCCAAGCGGCAATTTACATATTGGCCACGCTTATACAACAGTGGCCGGTGATGCGATGGCGCGCTATAAGAGGTTGCGCGGATATGATGTGATGTATTTAACAGGAACGGATGAGCACGGTCAAAAGATTCAGCGCAATGCCGAGGCAAGTGGCGTAACCCCGCAGCAATACGTCGATAAAATCGTAGCCGGAATCCAAGGTCTTTGGGACAAATTGGATATATCTTATAATGATTTTATCCGAACAACCCAGGACCGCCATAAGCAAATTGTCGAAAAGATTTTTGCCCAGCTATTGGAGCAGGGTGACATTTATCTCGATCAATATGAAGGCTGGTATTGCACACCATGTGAATCCTTTTATACAGACAGGCAGCTTGTAGACGGCAATTGTCCTGACTGTGGCCGGCCTGTGGAAAAGGTGAAGGAAGAATCGTATTTTTTCAAAATGAGCAAATACGCAGACAGGCTGCTTCAATACTATGAAGACAATCCAGAATTCATCCAGCCAGAATCCCGCAAAAATGAAATGATCAATAACTTCATTAAGCCAGGATTGGAAGATTTGGCTGTGTCACGGACAACTTTTGACTGGGGCATAAAGGTTCCGGGGGATCCAAAGCATGTGATCTATGTTTGGGTGGATGCGCTATCTAACTATATCACGGCGCTCGGCTATGGAACTGATGATGATTCCAAGTACCTGAACTATTGGCCGGCGGATGTTCATCTTGTTGGAAAGGAAATTGTCCGCTTCCATACGATTTACTGGCCAATCATGCTGTTGGCACTTGACCTCCCGCTTCCTAAAAAGGTTTTTGCCCACGGCTGGCTTTTGATGAAGGACGGAAAAATGTCGAAATCCAAAGGGAATGTAGTAGACCCTGTCACATTAATTGACCGCTATGGTCTGGATGCACTCCGTTATTACTTGCTTCGTGAAGTACCATTCGGTTCGGATGGGGTATTCACCCCTGAAGGTTTTGTCGAAAGAATCAACTTCGATCTTGCCAATGACCTGGGGAACCTGCTAAATAGAACAGTGGCAATGATCGATAAGTATTTCGATGGGGAGCTTCCTGCTTACCGTGGATCGAATGGGGAATTTGCAACGCAGCTTTTAGAAGTGAACAAAGCGACGGTCCTTAAGTATGAAGAAGCAATGGAGAAGATGGAGTTTTCCGTCGCGCTTACGACGGTATGGCAATTGGTCAGCCGCTGCAATAAGTTCATCGATGAGACACAGCCTTGGGTGCTGGCGAAGGATGAAGAAAAGAAAGCCGCACTGGCAGATGTTTTGTTCCATCTTGCGGAATCCTTGCGAAGGGTGGCGATCCTGTTGAAGCCGTTCTTGACAAGAACTCCCGAGAAAATTTTCACTCAGCTGAATGTTGAATCCGAATCTCTTCAGACTTGGGAAAGCCTTGAGGAGTTTGGACAGATTCCGGCTGGCACAAAGGTAGTTCATGGGGAACCAATATTCCCTCGGCTTGATCTGAAGGAAGAAATCGAATTCATCAAGCAAAAAATGCAGGGTTCTGCCCCAGACCCTGTGAAAGAAGACAAACCGGAACTTCCGGAAGAAATCACGATTGATGACTTTATGAAGGTAGATCTTCGGGTCGCTCAGGTTGTTCAAGCGGAACCTGTTAAAAAAGCTGATAAGCTGCTGAAGCTTCAACTGGATCTTGGTTATGAAAAGCGTCAGGTCGTCTCGGGTATCGCAAAGTATTTTAAACCGGAAGACCTTGTCGGCAAAAAAGTAATTTGTGTAACCAATCTTAAGCCGGTCAAATTGCGTGGGGAGCTTTCTGAAGGAATGATCCTTGCAGGAGAAAAAGATGGCGTCATGTCACTCGCATCCGTCGATGATTCCCTAGCGATAGGAGCAAAAATTAAATAAAAAAAGAAAAACCTGAGAATGTTTCATTTGTAACATTTTCAGGTTTTTTAATGATTTTT
Source organism: Mesobacillus stamsii (assembly GCF_030814065.1). Lineage (NCBI taxonomy): Bacteria > Bacillati > Bacillota > Bacilli > Caryophanales > Bacillaceae > Mesobacillus > Mesobacillus stamsii. The sequence continues at coordinate 52,424 of NZ_JAUSUN010000022.1, read as the reverse complement.
TTACAGAGGATAGTTTAACAGAGATAGCCAGCAAACAATGTAAACGGAATCAAAAATTTGACTTGGGCATGAGAAAAAAGTTATGATATCGACACAACTTTAGCAAAATAAACGGAACGTGGCATTGCTTCTATTCTCTTTTCCAGGTAGATGGATTAGTGTAAACCTGCATGCCAAGTCCAAGCCAGTAAAGGAGTTAACTCATGCTTTTTGATACCCATGTACACTTAAACGCAGAACAATATGACGAAGATCTTCAGGAGGTCATTGACCGGGCGCTCGCTGAGGGTGTTACCAATATGGTCGTTGTCGGTTTTGATGAGGGGACCATTAAAAAAGCGATGGAGCTCGCTGAAAACTATGACTTTCTTTATGCTAGCGTAGGATGGCATCCTGTCGATGCAATTGATATGACGGAGGAGCATCTGACCTGGCTGAAAGAACTTGCGAGCCACCCTAAAGTGGTCGCTCTCGGGGAAATGGGACTTGATTATCATTGGGACAAGTCACCAAAGGATATCCAGAAAGAGGTATTTCGCAAGCAAATCAGGCTGGCAAAAGAAGTGAAGCTTCCGATCATCATACATAATCGTGACGCAACCGCCGACATCATGACGATTTTAAAAGAAGAGAACGCCGAAGAAGTTGGCGGAATCATGCATTGCTATAGCGGCAGCGTAGAAACGGCACTGGAATGCATCGATATGAACTTCTATATTTCACTTGGGGGACCAGTAACGTTTAAAAACGCGAAAAAACCAAAGGAAGTCGCAGAGGCGATCCCGATGGAGCGTCTATTGATAGAAACCGATTGCCCTTACTTAACGCCGCATCCTTTTCGCGGCAAACGTAACGAACCAGCCTATGTAAAATTGGTTGCCGAACAAATTGCAGAATTAAAAGGGCTAACACTCGCGGAAGTTGCGGGTGAAACGGCGGAAAATGCAAAAAAATTATTCGGCATAAAGTGATAGAGAATGCTGTCGATTAAACAGCAAGGTTGTCCAAAACTTTTCTGTTTCTAAAAAGTTCTACATGTCTCACCCTCGTCATAGGATAACCGTGTCGATAACTCTTGCTTTTCTTTTTATGGTATATCTTGCATAATAGGGACTACGTTTGGGCAGGAGTGTCTGGGTTGACAAGTCGGCAACAACATCTTTATAATCACTCCGAGAAGAGGAGGCGTTTTTCATCGTGATTAATAGTATGAAAAACCTGTTTTCCAAGACTTTGAGTAAGAAGAGGCTAGTGTTATTTTCTGCTAGTTTCCTAGTTTTTGCTGCTGCAATTGGGATCTTCCTGTATGAAGGGACCAAAAAGACAGTCGCATTGACATTGGATGGCGAAGAACGAGTCATTAAAACACATGCTAATACGATCGAGGATCTATTTAATGATCTCAATATTTCACTACGCTCAGAGGATTACTTATCGCTGGCGGCGCATACCGAGGTAAAGAATAACCTTTCGGTTGTGTGGAAGCCGGCAAAACAGGTAGAAGTAATACAGGATCAGGAGACAAAGAAGTATTGGACAGCAGCCGATACAGTCGCGGATTTCCTGAAAGAACAAAGTATCGTTATCAAGGAGCACGACAAGTTAAGCCCAAACCCAGACGCTAAGATAAAGCAAGATGCGAAGATTGCCATTCAAAGAGCTTTCCCGCTTAAGGTTGTCGTAGGCGGAAAAGAGCAAGATGTATGGTCGACTTCGACTACGGTCGCTGACTTTTTATCACAGCAAGGAATCACACTGAACAAAATGGACCGTGTTGAGCCTGCATTAAAGCAAACAGTCACAAAAGATGCCGTGATTAATGTCATTCGAGTTGAAAAAGTCACCGATGTAGTGGAAGAACCAATTAGCTATGCTGTCATTACCAAGAACGACAGCCAACTGGAAAAAGGGAAACAAAAAGTCGTGTCAGAAGGCCAGGAAGGTTTGCTCACCAAGGAATATGAAGTCGTCCTGGAAAACGGCAAGGAAGTATCAAGAAAACTGATCACCGAAAAGAAAGTGAAAGAAAAACAAGATAAGATTGTGGCTATGGGAACAAAGGTTATCACTGCTCAAGTTTCCCGCGGTTCAAGTGAATCGTCTGCGAGGGAATTCTATGTTTCCTCTACAGCCTATACTGCAAACTGCAATGGCTGTTCCGGCTACACGGCTACGGGAATCAATCTTAAGGCAAACCCAAATGTAAAAGTCATTGCTGTAGATCCAAGGGTCATTCCTTTAGGGTCAAAGGTATATGTTGAAGGCTATGGCTATGCCATCGCTGCCGACAAGGGATCAGCGATTAAGGGAAACAAAATCGATGTCTTCTTTGCTTCCCTATCAGATGCTTACCGTTGGGGACGAAAGACAATCAAAATCAAAATTCTAAAGTAATGGCCGAATGCAGGGGAACCTACCTCTGCATTTTTGTTTTTTCCATCCATGTTTAAGGTATAATAAGAAAAGCATTTACCCTTATATAGACGATTATATTTCAAAAATGTTTCATTTATTTCAAAGAAATTTTTTCTTTTTTTAAAAATCTAAGAAAGCAATATCGTAACGGAGGAAATATGAGATTAAAAGAAATCATCGTAGTCGAGGGCAAGGATGATACAACGGCGATTCGGCGTGCCGTCGACGCAGATACAATTGAAACAAATGGCTCTGCTATTAATGCAGAAACAATTGAACGAATCCGGAATGCCCACGAAAAAAGGGGAGTCATCATTTTCACCGATCCTGACTATCCTGGTGAAAAAATCCGCAAAACGATTTCAGAGCAGATTTCCGGCTGCAAGCATGCATTCATTCCAAAGGAAATGGCTAAGCCGAAATCAGGGCGAGGTCTAGGGGTTGAACATGCATTGCCACAGGTGATTCGCGAAGCTCTTAAGGATGCACAGGTGATGGATGAGGAGGCTGTCGAGGAAATTACCAAGGAAGATTTGATTGTTGCCGGCTTGATCGGCGGACCTGGATCAAAGCAAAGGCGGGAGAAGCTTGGCAGGCTGCTGAAGATCGGGTATACAAACGGCAAGCAGCTGCACAAGCGCCTGATGATGTTTCAGGTGAGAAGACAGGATTTCGCAGACGCTCTTGCTGAGATCCTCAAGGAGGAACAATAACATGCGTAAGGATATTGCAACCCCTGTAAGAACGAAGGAAATACTTGATAAATACGGCTTTTCTTTTAAAAAGAGCCTTGGACAGAACTTCCTGATCGATACGAATATCCTAAACCGGATAGTCGACCATGCGGAATTAACAGCTAGCAGCGGAGCAATTGAAATTGGCCCTGGAATAGGCGCATTGACCGAGCAGCTGGCTAAAAGGGCAGAAAAGGTGATCGCTTTTGAAATCGACCAGCGGCTGCTACCAATCCTGGAGGATACATTGTCTCCTTACCCCAATGTGAAAATCATCCATCATGATGTGTTGAAAGCAGATGTCCGAGCGGTTATCGAACAGGAATTGGACCTGGACAAAGATATCATGGTAGTCGCCAATCTTCCTTATTATGTTACAACGCCAATCCTAATGAAGCTGCTTGAGGAAAAGCTGCCGATCAGGGGAATTGTCTGTATGATGCAAAAAGAAGTAGGAGACAGAATCTCGGCCAAGCCGGGCACGAAAGAATACGGCTCGCTTTCGATTGCTGTCCAGTATTACACGAAGGCGGAGACGGTGATGATTGTACCGAAAACAGTGTTCATGCCGCAGCCAAACGTTGACTCGGCGGTTGTCCGGTTGACATTGCATGAGGAGCCTCCTGTAAAAGTAAAGGATGAAGCTTTTTTCTTCTTCGTCACCCGGTCCAGTTTTGCTCAGCGCAGAAAGACGATCCTAAATAACCTGACAAGTCAGCTTCCGGATGGAAAACAGAAGAAAGACAAGATACAAGCAGCGCTTCAGCAAGCTGGAGTGGAAGAATCGCGCCGGGGAGAAACGCTGTCGATTGCAGAATTCGCACAATTGAGCAATGCACTGTATCCATTTTTTCAAGAATAAAACGTTGCAGGTCAGGAATATATCTAGATTAAAGGGAATATATCTAAAATCTAAGGAATAAATCAGCAGAACTCCGAAGCGCAAAAAGCACAGGTCTATAGGTGTTTGCATAGTTTATGAAAGAAAACCACTTAGCGCAGCCTGTGTGCGGGGCAATTGGAGTGAGGATGATGGATATTAACCTCATGGATATCGTCGGCAGGGTTTCGCATCAATGCGATATTATGTTCCGGGTAATCGATATCAGAGAAAATAATGTGATCTTATATGGGGAGGATTTTCGGTTGATCGCGGATGCGCCCTATGATGATCTGGTCAAAATTGATCCGGGGATGCGAATGAGGCTGACCGAGGAATTCCGCTCCTTGGAGGAACAATCGTATAAGCTATTTCGGCAGGATGTTGATTTATTGCAGCAAAAAAAAGAGTATGAGGTTTCCGAGGGGTATAGCAAGTCCTATAACTACTTTCAGATGCCAGGAAAGGTTCTTCATGTTGATGGAGATCCCAATTATTTAAAGAAGTGTCTGACATTATATGAGAAGGTCGGAGTTCCGGTTTCCGGTTTCCATTGCAGCGAAAAAGAAATGCCGGATAAAGTCGGAATGCTGATTGATTATTATCGGCCAGATATCCTGGTCATCACCGGACATGATGCTTATTCAAAGGCAAAAGGCTCGGTGGATGATCTCAATGCATACCGCCACTCGAAGCATTTTGTCCAGACGGTAAGAGAGGCACGAAAGAAAATCCCTCACCGGGACCAGCTCGTCATCTTTGCCGGTGCATGCCAGTCGCATTTCGAATCGCTGATCCATGCTGGAGCCAATTTTGCCAGTTCCCCCTCCAGAGTCAATATCCATGCTCTTGACCCGGTTTATATCGTGGCAAAAATCAGCTTTACCCCATTCATGGAACGGATCAATGTCTGGGATGTGCTGCGAAATACCTTAACGGGGGACAAAGGACTTGGCGGTATTGAAACAAAGGGAGTATTAAGGACAGGGATGCCATATAAAAGGAGCGCGTCGGACTGATTTGCTTATCGTCCGACGTTTTTGAATTTTTGGTACATATTTTCCTGCAAGAAAGGATACTTTATTATTGTTGGATTTTAGAAGAAAAACAAGAAAAAAATCTATTGACTTTTAAATTTAATTACTGTTATAATTTATGTTTTTATTTGACTAAATGATGTCAGCGTGTTATACTTTACACAGTGAGGTGGACCGAATGCCAAAAACATTATCGGATATCAAAAAAGCACTTGATTCAAACTTGGGGAAAAGACTGATGCTAAAGGCCAACGGCGGGCGCAGGAAAACGATCGAACGCTCTGGTGTATTAGCGGAAACCTATCCTTCCGTTTTCGTCATCGAGCTTGATCAGGATGAAAATGCTTTTGAACGTGTTTCGTACAGCTACGCAGATGTTTTAACTGAAACGGTGGAAATTACCTTCTTTGAAGATACAACTGGATCAATAGCTTTGAGCTAATGTATGCTCAAATGCAGTACAGGCAGTGAACTTTCGGGTTAACTGCTTTTTATTTTGTCCATTTTCACAAGGCAATGGATAAATAAGGGGCACATGAAAATTGCTATTCTCAAAAATACTAACAATGCCGTGATGGACAAAAGGAGATGGTAGTATTGGGCAGAAGAAGAGGGGTTATGTCTGACAGGCTGAAGGAAGAGCTTGCAAAGGAGCTCGGCTTTTATGACGTCGTCCAGAAGGAAGGATGGGGCGGAATCAGGGCCAGGGACGCAGGCAATATGGTCAAACGGGCAATTGAGCTGGCTGAACAGCAGCTTGCGAACCAGAATCGCTGATTGTGATCGACATTCTTTGAAAACTACCGAATCACTATTCCTGACAGTGCAAATATCATTTTAAACCCATCACGGTGCCGGAGGCTTTTGCTCCGGCTTTTTGCATTTTATTCCGCGAATGAGCTCCTTTGTAATAGGACTGTATTCTCTAATGAGCAAATGATAATATAGAGGAATGTGTTTCTATTCGTTCAGAGTGTCTGGTTAGTAGGGCAATCGACCTCATAGCAAGCAGTTTAGCGCTTGTGAAGGAGAACAGGGCGTTTGCCGCTTTTCTGCGCTTTTTGTGATAAAATAGGACAAAATGTGGATTTAGGTAAAAGTAGGTGGAAGAAGTGAAGATTTTAGTGAAGGCGCCAGCAAAAATCAATTTGTCACTTGATGTTTTGCATAAACGTCCGGACGGTTACCATGAGGTCGAAATGGTAATGACGACGATTGACTTGGCTGACCGCATTGAACTTAGTTTGTTAGAGGAAGACAGGATCGTGATCCAGTCCCATAATCGATTTGTTCCGGATGACCAGCGGAATCTTGCCTATCAGGCAGCCTTCCTGTTAAAAAAGAAATTCCAGGTGAAAAAAGGTGTCGAGATCGGAATTGAAAAAACGATTCCGATTGCTGCTGGTCTTGCTGGTGGCAGCAGTGATGCAGCGGCGACCTTAAGGGGACTGAACAAGCTGTGGAAGCTTGGCCTATCATTGGACGAGCTGGCGGTGCTTGGCGCAGAAATTGGTTCAGATGTTTCTTTCTGTGTGTATGGAGGAACAGCACTTGCCACTGGCCGAGGGGAAATCATTAAAGCGCTGCCGGCACCACCGACATGCTGGGTTGTTTTGGCAAAGCCCTTTATTGGTGTATCAACAGCTGATGTGTATCGCCGGCTGAATCTGGAAAATATTGTGCATCCGCCTACAAAGCAAATGATCTCAGCGATTGAAGACGGAGATTTTAAAGGCGTTTGCAATAATGTCGGCAATGTACTGGAGAAGGTGACGCTTTCCCTATACCCTGAGGTCGCACAAATCAAAGATCAGATGAAGCGTTTCGGTGCAGATGCGGTGTTGATGAGCGGAAGCGGCCCAACTGTATTCAGTCTGGTGGCTCACGATTCGCGCATGCATCGAATTTATAACGGATTACGAGGCTTTTGTGACCAGGTTTTTGCGGTTAGGATGCTTGGGGAACGTCATACCCTTGATTAAATCCGTATAATAATGATATATTAACCTTAAACATTCGGATTTTGGAGGTTCTGGTATGAAATTTCGACGCAGCGAGCGTTTGATTGATATGACGGCCTATTTACTGGAGTATCCCCGTCAATTGGTGCCGTTAACCTATTTTGCGGAGAAGTATGGTTCAGCGAAGTCCTCGATCAGCGAAGATCTCGGAATCATCAAAGAAACATTTGAACAACGGGGAATTGGGATCCTTCAGACTGTGCCTGGTGCTGCTGGAGGAGTGAAATTTTACGTTCAAGTAAGTGAGAAAAAGGCAAGAGCCGTCATTGAGGAACTTTGTATCATCATGGCCACTCCTGACAGACTGCTTCCAGGCGGGTATCTGTTCATGAACGATATCATTGGCAATCCCGCTATTGTACAAGAGGTCGGACGGCTGCTGGCATCCGCTTTTGCTCGCAAAAACATTGAAGCGGTCATGACGGTGGCAACGAAGGGAATCCCGATCGCATATGCAGTTGCAAATCAATTGAATGTCCCGGTTGTCATCGTCAGAAGGGATAGTAAAGTAACAGAAGGTTCTACTGTCAGCATCAATTATGTTTCCGGGTCGTCCAAAAGGATCCAGACAATGGTATTATCGAAGCGTAGCCTTGCAGAAGGCTCTAAGGTACTAATTGTAGATGACTTTATGAAAGCGGGCGGTACCGTTAACGGTATGATTAACATGCTGGAGGAATTTAATGCAGAATTGGCGGGAATTGCTGTTTTAGTGGAATCGGAAAACATCGAAGAAAGACTTGTGGATGAGTATCTTTCCCTCGTTCGACTTTCCGACGTAGATGTAAAAGAAAGAAAAATCACTGTTAGTGAAGGAAATTACTTTTCCTATAAAGAATAATTGGTTAATAAAAAAATAATGAGGTGACAATATGAAAATTGTACAAACTTCAAATGCACCGGCAGCAATCGGACCATACTCTCAGGGAGTAGCAGTAAACAATCTCTTCTACAGCTCAGGACAAATTCCGTTAACCCCTGACGGCATAATGGTCGAAGGCGATATCCAGGCGCAAACTCACCAGGTTTTCCAAAATCTCCAGGCTGTACTGGAGGCTGCAGGAGCTTCGCTTGAAACAGTCGTAAAAGCAACAGTATTCATCAAGAATATGGATGAATTTGCTCAACTGAACGAGGTATATGCGGAGTATTTCAAAAACCATAAACCAGCTCGTTCCACAGTCGAAGTAGTAAGATTGCCAAAAGACGCCCTAGTGGAAATCGAAGTAGTAGCGCTCGTTAAGTAACGAGCGTTTTTCCTCGTTTGAGAACAGACGGAAAAGTGCGGCTTTATCAACTTGTCAATAGCCAAATAAACACTATTTTAAAAGAGAAACAAAATTGTAAGGGCTTACTCGATGAAAAAGTTCACAATTTAGCCATTTTTCCAAAAAAGTTTTTTAAATAAAGAAGGAGTTTTGATTTTAACGTGGAATTAGTTAACTAGAATTTTATCTATTTGTAAAGGTGGTGAACAGATTGGAAGTAACTGACGTAAGATTACGCCGCGTTAATACAGATGGACGGATGAGAGCGATCGCTTCCATCACGCTTGACAACGAGTTTGTTGTCCATGATATCAGGGTGATTGATGGAAACAACGGCCTGTTTGTAGCAATGCCAAGTAAGCGCACTCCTGATGGCGAGTTCCGTGATATTGCGCATCCGATCAACTCGGGTACACGCGGAAAGATTCAGGACGCTGTGTTGGCAGAATACCACAGATTAGGTGAATTGGAAATTGAATTCGAAGAAGCCGGTGCTTCCTAGAATATAAACGTTTATAACACCAAGAGCCTGCTGCATAAGTAAGGCTCTTTTTATTTACCCCGATTCCTCCCCGTTAAACCTGTTTTTCTCCGTCTCCTCCAGTAAATCGTTTACCCGCTAAAATGACAAATAATTGTACTTGTTCATCTATTCTTGAAATGACCGGCTATTTAAGATATATTCGTAATGGATAAAAAGGTAAATTGGAGGCCTGCTAATGTCTAATCGTTATGCAATCATTTTAGCAGCCGGTCAGGGAACAAGAATGAAGTCCAAATTGTATAAGGTGCTTCACCCTGTATGCGGCAAGCCAATGGTACAGCATGTTATCGACCAGGTGAAAAGTCTTGATATAAACGAAATCATTACCATTATCGGTCATGGTGCCGAAAAGGTGAAGGAGCAGCTAGGCGAGGATAGCCAGTATGCCCTGCAGGCAGAACAGTTGGGTACAGCTCATGCTGTTTTGCAAGCTAGAGAACTGCTTGCTGATAAGGAAGGGATCACCATTGTTGTCTGCGGCGATACACCGCTGATCAAGCGAGAAACAATGGAAGCCCTTTTCAAGCACCATGAAGAAACAAGCGCAAAGGCGACCATTTTGACCGCAAGAGCAGACGATCCTGCTGGCTACGGTCGTATCATCCGAAATGAAGATGGCTTTGTCGAGAAAATTGTCGAGCATAAGGATGCGAATGAGCACGAAAGAGCAATCAATGAAATCAACACTGGTACTTATTGCTTCGACAACAAGATGCTATTCGAAGCAATCCGAAATGTGTCGAATGATAATGTTCAGGGAGAATACTATCTTCCCGATGTCATCGAAATTTTGAAAAACCAGGGTGAAACTGTATCAGCATATGTTACGAATAACTTCGCGGAAACGCTAGGGGTAAATGATCGCGTCGCCCTTGCCGAGGCAGAGCGCACGATGAAAAAGCAAATCAATGAATTTCATATGCGCAATGGAGTGTCCATCATTGACCCTGATCATACATATATCGGACCAGATGTTACAATTGGACAGGACTCCGTTATTTTCCCAGGAACGACACTTTCCGGCAACACTAGCATCGGTTTCGAATGCCGGATTGGGCCTAATTCGGAAATTAGTAATTGCAAGGTTGGAAACAATACAGTAATCCGCCAATCAGCGGCGTTTGACAGCAGCATCGGTTCTGAAGTTGCAATTGGGCCTTTTGCGCATATCAGGCCAGACTCAAATATCGACGATGAAGTGAAAATCGGCAATTTTGTAGAGGTTAAAAAAGCGGTATTTGGCAAAAGAAGCAAGGCTTCCCACCTCAGCTATATTGGCGATGCAGAAGTTGGTGCGGATGTGAACATCGGCTGCGGTTCGATCACTGTGAATTATGACGGCAAAAACAAGTTCCTGACCAAGATTGAGGATGGCGTATTCATTGGCTGTAATGCAAATCTAGTCGCACCGGTGACAATTGGCAAAGGTGCATATGTTGCGGCAGGTTCAACAATCACGACAGATGTTCCCGGTGAAGCGCTGGCGATTGCCCGTGCCAGCCAAATTAACAAAGAAAATTATGTAGGGAAAATGAACAAAAAAAAGAAATAAGAGTCCTTGGAGGTCCCAAATGTCAAACCAATATCTTGATCCAAATTTGAAAGTCTTTTCACTTAACTCCAATATAGAATTAGCCGAGGAAATTGCCAAGGTTATCGGGGTCGAACTCGGAAAATGTTCTGTATCCCAATTCAGCGACGGAGAGATCCAGATCAATATCGAGGAGAGCATCCGCGGCTGTGATGTATATGTTATCCAGTCTACCAGCTCACCGGTAAATGAGAACATCATGGAATTGCTAATCATGATCGATGCGTTAAAGCGTGCGTCAGCAAAAACGATCAATATTGTAATGCCTTATTATGGCTATGCGCGGCAAGACCGGAAAGCGCGAGCTCGTGAGCCAATCACGGCGAAGCTTGTAGCGAACCTGCTAGAGACTGCAGGTGCCACCCGCGTGATTACCCTTGATCTTCATGCTCCGCAAATTCAGGGCTTCTTCGATATTCCTATCGATCACCTGATGGGTGTGCCAATTCTTGCGGACCATTTCAAAAGCAAAGAATTGAACGGAGACGTTGTCGTTGTATCTCCTGACCACGGTGGAGTTACTCGCGCAAGGAAGATGGCTGAAAGACTGAAAGCGCCAATCGCGATTATCGATAAGCGCCGTCCAAAGCCAAATGTCGCCGAAGTCATGAATATTGTTGGGAATATTGAGGGCAAGATTGCGATTTTGATTGACGATATTATTGATACTGCTGGAACGATTACATTGGCGGCAAACGCATTAGTTGAAAATGGCGCACAAGAAGTGTACGCTTGCTGTACGCACCCTGTGTTGTCGGGTCCTGCAATGGAGCGAATCGAAAACTCGAAGATTAAAGAACTGGTTGTGACAAATTCAATTGCGCTTGCTGAAGAAAAACGCATTGAAAAGATCCTCCAGCTGTCAGTTGCTCCGCTGATCGGGGAAGCGATTATCCGCGTCCATGAAGATCAATCGGTCAGCACCTTGTTTGATTGATGTATGAAAGGGGTAAAGGTTTTCTATTCTTGCGTTTTCTAAGGAAAACGTTTAGACCCTTCTTTTTTCGGGCATTTTTTATAGAGACAAGTACTTATAAAAAAGAAAGGGGACAAGAATTATGACTGCAATATTGAAAGCAAATGAACGCAAAAATGGTCAACAATCGGCCTTAAGGAAATTACGAGCGGAGGGCCATATTCCAGCCGTATTGTACGGAAGGAATACGGATAGCCAGTCGATTTCCGTGGACAGCATAGAATTTGTCAAGACGATTCGGGAAAACGGGAGAAATGGTGTTATTTCCCTTGATTTTGGCGACAGACAGCATCGCGTTATGCTGACGGATTATCAGGGAGATCCTATTAAAAATGAAATACTCCATGCTGATTTCCTTGTTGTCGACAAGAGTTCTAAGGTTCATGCAAGCGTCAGAATCAACCTGGTCGGCGAGGCGGCAGGTGTGAAGGATGGTGGGGTCATTCAGCAGCCGCTCCATGAGGTGAATATTACGTCTTCACCGGAAAATATACCGGAATCGATTGATGTCGATGTCTCGAACTTGAAGGTCGGCGAAAACCTGACACTCGCTGATATTAAATCAGGTAATTATGAAGTAGACGATGAGGAAAGTACGGTAGTCGTTTCCATCCTTCCTCCTAAGGTAGAGGAAGAAATCAACTCCGGTGAACAACAAGAACCGGGAAAGCCTGATAAGGAAGAAGGAAGAGAAACGGCAGCAAGCAAAGAATAAGAGTAGCAATAGACGTAGCCTTCAAATGGTTACGTCTTTTGCGATTTTCATCTACAGAAAAAGGGATGGTTTTTCTGGCAATTCCCACCGAAGGGGCAAGCTGAAAATCATAAGCCTTTTGGTTAGGAGTGTGGAAAATGAGGTTATTCGTGGGGCTTGGGAATCCAGGAAGACAATACGAGCAAACAAGGCATAATATCGGCTTCGAAGTCATTGATGAATTATCCAAACGCTGGAATATACCGTTAGATCAGGCAAAACATAAAGGGTTATATGGAAAAGGATTTGTCGGCGGAGAAAAGGTCATTCTTCTGAAGCCGTTAACCTATATGAATTTGTCGGGTGAGTCCATTAGGGCGATGATCGATTATTATTCAATCGATATCGAGGAGCTCCTGTTAATTTATGATGACTTGGATATGCCAGCAGGCAGGATTCGATTGCGTCCAAAGGGAAGTGCAGGAGGCCATAACGGAATTAAGTCTACCATCGCCCATACAGGAACACAGGAATTTAAAAGGATCAGGGTAGGCATTAGCCGTCCGACGAACGGAATGGCGATCACCGATTGGGTACTTGGACGTTTTTCCGAGGAGGAGAAGGAGCTGATGAAGGAAGCTGTGCTGAAATCAGCAGATGCTTGTGAATTATGGATCAAGAAACCCTTTTTGGAAGTAATGAATACGTTTAACCAGTGAAATGGTGCAAAAATCTATGGCGATCTTCTAATTCAGTAATATAATGTTAAAATAGAATCATACACTAGTCTAAGTGCATAAGTTCCTGCTAATAGGTCAATAATGTATAATGACTTAACTCGGGAGGGACGGGCATGGCTATACATTATCATTGCCGTCATTGCGGCACGAATATCGGTTCTTTGGACAGATTGTCTGTCTACAGTGAAAGCTTAGGGTTGCACAAGCTGACAGAGGAAGAACGTCAGGAGATGGTGTCTTACTCAGGAGACGGTGACATTCATATACAATCGATCTGTGAAGACTGTCAGGAAGCACTGGAACGTAATCCGGACTTCCATCAGCATGACTACCTAATTCACTGACAAGCTTTGGATTCTATCATCCAAAGCATTTTTCTGTTTACCCTTTTTCAAGTCTAAAAAGGCAATGGCTCTGATCAATAGTACAGTTATTAGAGTAAGATTTTTAACAAGAGAGGGAGAGGTTTGGATGCAAGGGCTTAAAGCTCTTTTTAGTCAACAGGATGATGTCCAATCTGTCATTTCCGGAATGGATGCAGGGCTTAAAGAACAGCTCGTTGCAGGTCTGTCCGGTTCGGCAAGGACTGTCTTTTTAGCGGCGATTTACGAACAGACAAAGCGTCCAGTCCTGATTGTGACACATAATTTATTGCAAGCTCAAAAGCTATATGATGACCTGGTGAATTTAGTAGGCGAAAAGGACGTGTATCTTTATCCAGCTAATGAGTTGATTGCTGCTGAGATCAGTATTTCCAGCCCCGAGCTAAAGGCGCAGCGGATCGAAGTGTTAAATCACTGGAGCAAAAAGAAAACAGGGATAGTGATTGTTCCGATGGCGGGTTTGAGAAAGATATTGCCGCCGAGGGAGCTTTGGTCAAGATTTCAGTTATCATTCAAGCTTGGGGATGAAGTAGAACTCGAATCGTTATGGAACCGCTTTGTCAGCATGGGTTATGTTAGGGCGGAAATGGTATCAGCGCCGGGCGAATTTAGTGTTCGAGGCGGAATCATTGATATTTATCCGCTTACATCCTCGGACCCGATCAGGATGGAGCTGTTTGACACGGAAGTAGATTCAATCAGAACGTTCTCGCTCGAGGATCAGCGTTCGAAAGAAAAAATGAAGGCTGTCGAAATCGGGCCAGCGACGGAAAATCTAGTGGAGCAGGAGCATCTGGATCGGCTAGTTTCGGGCCTTGAGGATGGTCTGGCAAAAAGCCTGCAAAAACTTAAAGATGACAAAGTGAAAACGCTGATGTTGCAGAATGTCGGCTATGAACTGGAACAGCTCCGCAATGGCCAAAAGCCGGATCAACTATTCAAATACTTATCGATTGCTTATGAAAAACCTAGGAGTTTACTAGATTACTTGCCGGCGAATGGTTTCCTGTTTATAGATGAAATCAGCAGGGTCCAGGAGATGAATGAATCACTCAGCAAGGAGGAGGCGGAGTGGTATACTAGCCTCCTTGGCGAAGGGCAAATTATCCATGATTTGAAAATTTCCCATCATCTTCCTGACTTGATGAGTAAAACGCAAAAGCCAATTGTCTATTTATCTTTATTTTTACGGCATGTACCAAACACAAGCCCGCAAAACATTATCAATATTTCCTGCAAACCGATGCAGAATTTTCATGGACAAATGAATGTGCTGAAAGGCGAAGTGGATCGCTGGCGCAAAGGAAATTATGCAGTCATTTTCCTTGGCTCGGATGCCGACAGGGTGAAGAAGCTCGAGCGCGTCCTCGAAGATTATGAGATTCATGCAGCAAAAGTGGGGAGCAAGCAGGAATTGCTTCCGGGCAAGGTGCAAATTACTCAGGGAAGTTTGAATACAGGCTTTGAATTTCCAATTCAGAAGATTGCCCTGATCACGGAAGAGGAGCTTTTCAATAAGAAAACAAAGAAACCAGCAAGACGGCAGAAGCTTTCGAATGCCGAGCGAATCAAAAGTTATTCGGAGCTGAAAATTGGTGATTATGTCGTCCATGTCAATCATGGAATCGGGAAATACCTTGGCATTGAAACGCTGGTCATCAATGGCGTCCATAAGGATTATCTCCATATTCGCTATCATGGGACAGATAAGCTGTATGTACCTGTCGAGCAAATAGACCTTGTTCAGAAGTATGTAGGCTCTGAGGGGAAAGAGCCGAAGATCTATAAGCTCGGCGGAAGCGATTGGAAACGTGTTAAGAGCAAGGTGCAATCCTCTGTTCAGGATATTGCGGATGATCTAATCAAGCTATATGCAGAGCGGGAGGCAAGTGTCGGCCATGCGTATTCACCGGACGGCGAGATGCAGCGGGATTTCGAAATATCGTTTCCTTATCAGGAAACAGAGGATCAACTCCGTTCCATCCAAGAAATCAAGCGGGATATGGAGCGGGAACGTCCGATGGATCGCCTGTTATGTGGGGATGTTGGCTACGGGAAAACAGAGGTGGCCATCAGGGCGGCATTCAAAGCGATTGCGGAAGGCAAGCAGGTGGCATTCCTTGTGCCGACGACGATCCTTGCGCAGCAGCATTATGAAACGCTTCGCGAACGGTTTCAAGACTTCCCGATCACTATCGGCGTGATGAGCAGATTTCGGACACGCAAGCAGCAAACGGAGACAATTAAGGGCTTGAAAGCTGGTAGTATTGATATTGTCGTCGGGACGCACAGGCTTTTATCAAAAGAAATCACTTATCGTGATCTCGGATTGCTGATCATTGATGAAGAACAGCGGTTCGGGGTTTCCCATAAAGAGAAGATTAAGCAGCTGAAAACAAACGTCGACGTCTTGACTTTGACGGCAACTCCGATCCCGAGAACCCTCCATATGTCGATGCTTGGTGTTAGAGACCTGTCCGTCATTGAAACGCCGCCAGAAAACCGTTTCCCGGTCCAGACCTATGTCATGGAATACAATGGGGAACTTGTTCGTGAAGCAATCGAACGCGAACTGGCGAGGGATGGACAAGTATACTTTCTATATAACTGGGTCGAGGACATTGAACGCAAAGCCGAAGAAATTTCGATGTTGGTTCCGGATGCACGCGTTACGTATGCTCACGGCCGGATGAATGAAAATGAGCTTGAATCGGTAATGCTTGGTTTCCTTGAGGGAGAGTACGATGTCCTCGTCAGCACGACGATTATTGAGACAGGTGTGGATATACCGAACGTAAACACCTTAATCGTTCATGACGCAGATCGAATGGGACTTTCCCAGCTTTACCAGCTGCGTGGAAGGGTTGGCCGCTCCAACAGGGTGGCCTATGCCTACTTTACGTACCGAAAAGACAAGATACTTACAGAAGTGGCGGAAAAACGCTTGCAGACGATCAAAGAGTTCACCGAACTAGGCTCCGGGTTTAAAATCGCGATGCGCGACCTGTCCATTCGAGGGGCCGGGAATCTGCTTGGTGCCCAGCAGCATGGTTTCATTGATTCAGTCGGTTTTGACTTGTATTCGCAAATGCTCAAGGAAGCTATCGAAGAACGCAAGCCTGAAAAAGAACAAATCCGCAAACCATCTATTGAAATCGATCTGGAGCTTGATGCCTATATCCCGGAAACTTTTATTTCTGATGGTCATCTTAAAATTGAGATGTATAAGCGTTTTCGTGCGATCGAGACTTTGAAAGATATTGATGAACTGAAAGAAGAAATCACCGATCGGTTCGGGGATTATCCTCAGGAGGTTGAAACTCTTTTCAAGGTGGCAGAGCTTAAAGTATATGCAATTACTGCAGGGGTGGAATCCATCAAACAGGGAAAGGATGTTGTGACGATTCTTTTAACTGAGGATGGCAGCACCCTGATTGACGGGCAGAAGGTGTTCAGGCTGAGCAGCCAGTACAGGAATGCAGTAGGTCTTGGAATGGATGGGGATAAGTTGAAGATAGTCATCCATACAAAATTACTGAAGGATCATCATTGGTTTGAGATTACTTTCAAGATGGTTCAAGGACTTCATGACTCCCAAAAAGAACAGGAACAGACAGGATCATGACGTGTGGAAAAATTTTGTAATATAAATGTAAAACAAGAAAGTGTTTCAATAAAGATAGACAAGGGTAAATTTCTGGTGTACGCAAAAATCGACTGGAAGGTTTATCCGTTTTTGGCACCTTTATCACTTCAAAGAAATTCACAATCAGAAGTGTATAGAACTTTCCATATGAAAGATACTAAGTTCAAATCTTGGTAAGGATGATTAAATAAGCCATTATCGTTACCAAAAAAATAATCATCAGATGAAAGTGAGGCAACATTGGATGAAAGCAACTGGTATTGTTCGTCGAATCGATGATTTAGGTCGTGTCGTTATTCCTAAAGAAATTAGAAGAACCCTTCGAATTCGTGAAGGAGATCCACTGGAAATTTTCGTAGATCGCGATGGGGAAGTAATTCTTAAGAAATATTCTCCCATCAGCGAATTGGGAGATTTTGCGAAGGAGTATGCAGAAGCGCTGTATGACAGTCTTGGCAATCCGGTATTAATTTGCGACCGAGATACTTATATCACAGTGGCTGGTGGTTCCAAGAAAGACTACTTGAATAAAAGCATTAGTGAACATGTTGAGAAGACAATGGAAGACCGTACTCCTTCGCTTGTGAACCAGCAATCTACCTTCGAGCTTGTAGAAGGGAACGAAGAGGCGATTTCTGCGTATACAATCGGTCCGATCATCGCAAACGGGGATCCAATAGGAGCAGTGATCATCTTCGCGAAAGAAGGATCCTTAGGAGAAGTTGAACAAAAGGCAGTGGAAACAGCAGCTGGCTTCCTTGCAAGACAAATGGAGCAATAACGGAGTTCTATCCCGCTTTTCTTATCATACCTGAATGGGCAGCTTTCTAAGCTGCCTGTTTTTTCATTTCGCAATTTTCCTTGTAGAGTGGTCTTTATCGCTTGGAGCTGGCATGTTCGTATTATGATATAATACGGTTGAAACTGATTATTGGAAGGAGCTGGGCGATGAAGCCCGTTGTAGATTCAATCGAATTAATGAAGGGCGCCATGATTTTGACCGTGGCAGCACTGGTTACCAAAATATTAAGCGCTGTTTACCGTGTCCCGTTCCAGAACATTGTCGGAGACATTGGTTTTTATATTTATCAGCAAGTCTATCCTTTTCTGGGCATCTTCACGGTTTTATCTACATATGGATTTCCTGTGATCATCTCTAAATTATACACAGAGGAGCAGGCAAGTGGTTATCATGGCAGGGCGGACAGGCTATTGGCCTTGTCGCTTTTGATTCTCGGTATGATGGGGGGACTGCTTTTTGCCTTTTTCTTTTTTGGCGCGTCTTGGATTTCCGGAAAAGTCGGAGATCCTGAATTAACGCCACTGTTCCAAGTTGTTGCAGTTCCGTTTTTGTTTTTCCCATTCATCTCGGTATTGCGGGGGTATTTTCAAGGGAAGGGAAATATGGTTCCGACAGCGATTTCCCAGGTTTCTGAACAATTCTTTCGCGTCACGACTATCCTGATCCTATCGGCAGTGTTTGTGCAGCACGGCCTATCCCTATATGTAACAGGAACCGCAGCAGTATTCGGATCAATAATCGGAGGACTTGTATCGGTGCTACTGCTAGGGTTTTTCTTTTTGAAAAATAGGGGCCAGGCCCCATTCAAGCATTTTTCTATTAAGGACATGCTTCATGATGCAGCATGGGCTGTAAAAGCACTTATGATACAGGGACTTGCCATCAGCGTCAGCGGTATGCTGTTGATCTTGTTTCAGCTAGCAGACTCGTTGAACCTGTATCATTCCTTGCTTGGTACAGGTTTGACGGCTATGGAAGCAAAGTCGGCAAAAGGGGTTTTTGACCGGGGACAGCCGCTTATCCAGCTTGGAGCTATTGTTGCAACCTCGATGTCATTGAGCCTTGTTCCAGCAATTTCTCTGGACAAAACAAACGCCCTTAAAGAAAGAATGCTCTCGAAGGTCCAGCTCGCGCTTCAGGTAAGCTTGGTTTTTGGCGCAGCAGCAGCGGTAGGATTGTCGAGCATCATCGCCCCGGTGAATCGGATGCTGTTTAGGAATTCCGATGGTTCAAATGTTCTCGCAGTACTGAGCCTGATGATCTTATTTGTCTCTGTTATATTGACGATTATGAGCATCCTCCAAGGGCTGGATCATCCGCTATTTCCGGCCGCAGCCGTGCTTTTTGGTTTTTTTCTAAAATATATCGCGAACCTTATTTTAATCCCGTATTTCGGGACGATGGGCGCTGCCTGGGCCACGCTGATAGCCATGCTCGCCGTTCTGCTCGTCTTGATGGCAAAATTACGGCGCGAATTGGGTGGCCCAGTTTTATCCATTCTGTTTATTAGCAAAGTCTTGCTATCTTCGGCTGTAATGGCTGTTTTTTTACGATTATTTTTATGGATAACAAATTTTGGTTATGCGTGGGTAGAACCGGATCGACTCGGAGCTATTTTCCAGGCAGTAAGCTCGGTGGCAATTGGGGCATTTATTTATTTTTTTGTACTGGTTAAAACAAAAGCTTTTCCTGAAGAGGAGCTGGCGTCACTGCCATTCGGAAGCCGGATTGTACAGCTTTTTACCAGGTAATGCCTAATGAAAAATAGGAGGAAGCGAGACATGAAGAAACAGATTGTCATTATCGGGCTTGGCGCTGGCGACCTTGATCAGCTGCCGCTTGGCGTATATAGAACGCTGCAACAGGAGAAGAACCTGTTTTTACGGACAAAGGAGCACCCGGTCGTTGCGGAGCTCGAGAAGGAGGGCATCCAGTTTCATTCGTTTGATGCGGTTTATGAGAAGCACGATCAGTTTGCGGCTGTTTATGAGGAAATCACGGAATTCTTGATGGCAGAAGCAAACAGGGCACCCGTAACGTATGTCGTTCCCGGACATCCTTTGATTGCGGAGCGAACCGTGCAGCTATTGCTTGAACGAGGTCCGAAACGTGAAATAGAGATCGCGATCGGTGGCGGTCAAAGCTTCCTTGATGCGATGTTCCAATCGCTGAAAATGGATCCGATCGATGGATTCCAACTGCTCGATGGCACGGCTCTTGTAAAAGAAGATCTGCTGCTTCGTAGCCATATTATCATCGGCCAGGTGTATGATTCGTTTGTTGCCTCTGACGTCAAGCTAACGCTGATGGAAAAATTGCCGGATGACTATGAGGTATATATCGTCACGGCAGCAGGTAGCAAGGAGGAAGTGGTAAAAAAAATACCATTGTATGAACTCGACCGGGAGATGGAAATCAGCAATCTGACATCGGTATATGTTCCTCCAGTGAAAGATGAGCAAATCCTCTACAAGAACTTTTCGAAGCTGCGGGGAATTATATCAGAACTGCGAGGACCAAACGGCTGTCCGTGGGATAAAAAGCAAACCCATCAATCCTTAAAGAAATACTTGATCGAAGAGTCCTACGAATTGCTTGAAGCCATTGACAATGAGGATATAGACCATATGATAGAGGAGTTGGGAGATGTACTTCTGCAGGTCATGCTTCATGCTCAGATTGGCGAAGATGATGGATATTTCTCGATTGACGATGTCATCGAAGGGTTAACGTCAAAAATGATCCGCAGGCACCCTCATGTTTTTGGCGGCAAGACAGTAGAAAATGAAGCAGATGTCCTGCGCAATTGGCAGGAAATCAAAAAGCAGGAAAAAGGCGGCGCAGTAAAATCAGTGCTTGAGGGTGCCGGCAAAGGACTGCCAAACTTATTGAGGGCATGTGAATTGCAAAAAGAAGCAGCGAAAGTTGGTTTTGATTGGAAGACAGTAGCCCCCATCCTCGATAAGATTAAGGAAGAAATCGAGGAGCTCTCAGCTGAAATGGGCGAGAATAGCCAGTTTGATGACATGGAATTAGAGTACGGCGACCTGCTCTTTGCGCTCGTAAACTTTGCAAGGCATTATAACATTAATCCTGAACAGGCATTACACAAGACAAACCAGAAATTTATTCGCCGTTTTGCTTTTCTCGAACAGAAAGCCGCTGAAAAGGGGCGGAAGCTTGAAGCCCATTCCCTGGAAGAGCTTGATGACTATTGGAATGAAGCGAAGAAACGCGGATTATAAGGTAATAAATACCAATTATTGAAAAGAGGTTTAATTGCATTGAGACTGGATAAATTTTTAAAAGTATCAAGATTGATCAAAAGAAGAACATTGGCAAAGGAAGTATCGGATCAAGGAAGAATTTCCGTCAACGGTGTTCCTGCAAAAGCGAGCACGAATGTAAAAGCCGGCGATGAGTTGGCGATCCGCTTCGGGCAGAAGACTGTTTCTGTCAAAATTGAGCGGATTCAGGAGAATTCTCGTAAGGAGGAAGCGGCAGAAATGTATACAATCCTTGGAGAAGACCGAATTCCCGGAGATGACCAAGAGTAATTTTGCTACATCGTAAGACTTGTTCTATTTTGACTGCTCCCATCATAAGCATGTACAAATGTGCATTATGATTGCGAGGGGTTAAGATGAACCAATATTATGAATCCAACCAAGCGAAAAGCAATTTGCCAGATCATGACTTAGTGATGAGGGGCAGACGGACATTAGAAATCACCGGAGTAAAGCAGGTAGAAAGCTTTGATAACGAAGAATTCCTGTTGGAGACAGTCATGGGATTTCTGGCAATTAAAGGTCAAAATTTACAAATGAAGAATTTGGATGTCGACAAGGGAATCGTCTCGATCAAGGGGAAAATCTTTGATCTGGTCTACCTAGATGAGCAGAATGGGGAGAAAGCTAAAGGATTCTTTAGCAAACTATTCCGATGACACTGTCGACCCAATTTTTGACGATGCTCGCCATGATTGGGATGGGCAGCCTATTCGGAGCTTCACTAGATACTCATAATCGCTTCCTGAAAAGATCAAAGCGGAAATCCTGGATCGTTTTCATCAATGACATCCTGTTTTGGGTATTCCAAAGTTTGTCGATTTTTTATGTGTTATTTTCCGTTAATTTAGGGGAATTGCGTTTTTATATCTTCCTGGCATTATTATGCGGCTTTGCGGCTTATCAAAGCTTGTTTAAGACAATGTACCTGAAACTGCTCGAGCAGACAATCACCGTTACGATCAATATGTATCTTTTCTTCGTCAAAGCTGTAATGATCCTCCTAGTTAAGCCGCTGCGAGTGCTTGTCACTACTGCTCTATCACTCGTACTCCTTATGGGGAGAGGGCTTTTTTCTCTGCTGAAATGGATTCTTTTCGTTACGTTATCGCTGCTGAAAAACCTCATTTTGAAGCCAGTTAAGATGATATTGCTGTTTTTTTGGAAACTTTTGCCGAAAACAGTTAAAAAAAGCGTCGAGAAGTTATATAATAAATGGGCAGGATTTCTAAATGTCGTAAAGAATTATGTTACTAAGCCGATAAAATGGATAAAGAACTTTAAGAAATAGATACCATAAAAGTGAAAAATACATGTTAGGGGGACTGCGGGGAATGAGTGTTATCAGGAAAAGGAATATAGCCAGGATGGAGAACCAATACGTACAGCAGCACAAAAAAGCGGGTATAGCACAAACAAGGAAGCGAAAACTGCTGTTTAGGCGCCTCGCAGTCTTTGCTCTATTCGTATCGATCATCTCCTATTTGATGATCTCCACCTTCGTATCCCAGACGGCTGCGCTGGAAAAGAAGCAGACGGACAAAGCGCAGCTAGAGCAAAAATTAATAAGCCTAAAGAAAAAGCAGAAAATTCTCGATGAGGAAATTGTCAAATTGAATGATGACGAATACATAGCGAAGCTTGCCCGCAAGGAATACTTCCTATCCGAAAAGAACGAAATCATCTTCAACCTTCCAAAAGAGAAAAAGAACTCCCAGGATTCGGCTTATTGACACTCTTTTTTGATATTCTGTATAATATAAAGTAAGTTTGATTTTTTATATCTTTAAGGAGGCAAAACTTTTTTATGTCAATCGAAGTAGGCAGCAAGCTACAGGGAAAGGTAACAGGTATTACAAATTTCGGGGCGTTTGTGGAACTGCCGGGAGGCTCAACTGGACTGGTCCATATCAGTGAGGTTGCAGACAATTATGTCAAGGATATCAATGACCACCTCAAAGTGGGCGACCAGGTTGAAGTAAAGGTAATCAATGTTGAAAAAGACGGGAAAATAGGTTTATCAATCAAAAAAGCGGTGGACCGTCCAGACCGACCAGAGCGGCCTGCAAGACCAGACCGACCAGACCGACCTTACTCTCAGCGTCCTCGCGGTGGCGGAAGAGGAAATGACACCCGAAATGTCCGTCCTGAAAATTTCGAGTCCAAAATGGCGAAATTTCTGAAGGATAGTGAAGACCGTTTGTCAACTCTGAAACGTGCTACCGAATCCAAGCGCGGTGGTAGAGGAGCCAGAAGAGGGTAACTTGCTGCTAAGTGACGATATATAATAGCAGGTAATATGCTATACCAAGACAAGTCGATTGCTGGCTTGTCTTTTGTCTTGTTTAGAAAATTATTTAGTTGTGGATTAAAATGAAATTTCTATATAGAATGCCAAAAAGAATCCCTATAAATGAATGCAAAGACGTTCTACAACGTTTGACAAATCTTTGCTTATCTCTTCAAGGAATGATTTGACGGCAACCCTAATTTTTTTACCGAAGAAAAGAAGACGTTATGGGTCACAGACTTTTTTAGCCAGCCCCACAGGCTTTCAACCAGATTTAGCTGCGGACTATATGGAGGAAAACAAATTTCAGTTTGTCCTTATTTTCATCAAGGAACGGCTGGATCATCTTTGCATAATGGATGCGGGCATTATCTAGAATCATGACGGTCTTTCCCGTCGGATAGGTGGCAAGGAAATTCTTCAGGAAGCCAAGGAAGACTTCGGCATCGTACTTGCCATGTTCCTCGAAGTAGACATCGCCTGTCTCATAGTCCAGGGTTGCGAGCAGTTTTGCCCCTTCGTGCTTCCCATACGTGGGAATGATCTTTTGCTCTCCCTTCGGAAACCAGGTTCTTCCGATTGCCTGGTAATCCCTGATCATGCATTCGTCCTCGAACACGATTCGATCAATTTCGCCATGAAGCAATTTTTTTAACTGGTCGAATTCCTGTTTGAATTCTTCCTGTTTTTTTGGGTCTGCCATCGCAAGAGAATAAGTCGGGCGGGTATTGCTAAAGCCAAGGCGGTGGAGCAGCCAGTTCGTTCCCCTTCCTGAATAAGTGACCTGAAACTCTTTTTCAATCCAGGCTGCAAGAAGGGACGCGGTCCAGTTCATTGCGGCAGTTGCCCTACCTCCGCAGGCGTCTTATCCCTGACTGTTTCATACACTTTCTGTTCCTGTTCAGGAGTTAGCATCGGACGTCTTCCAGTGGAACAACCCATATCAAGGCCAGCAAGACCGGATGTACGGTAGGCTTTCACATAGTCACCAATGGAAAACATTTCGTCAATCTATATATATTGTTCAACAAACTCTAATTTAACTGGAGCAATCCTTGAAATTCAATATGAACTTATATAGTTTATTTCTTTTCTTTTTTAGTTCTGTAAATCACATATTTTTCTATGCCATGTCCTATGAATCCAATTATAATCCCTAAAAGAAGACCACTAAAAACAGGGCTTGATAAGTGTTTAGACAAGTAGATTGAAAAAAATGATGATGCCAGTATACACCGAGATCTATTGAAACCGACATAAAATCGTGCAAAATAAGGATTCATAAAGTTCCATACGACTTGTCTCAAAACTCTTACCGTTGTAAATCCGAATTTTCCTGATACTCCCCCATAGAGGAGCTCATGTTTTTTTAATAAGGTATTTCAGTATATTCTTTGGCCTTTGCTGGATCTAGACGTCGTTCAATAACATTTTGAGCGAAAATTTTTTCTGTTTCACTTTTTGGGAAAATGTTGAATTTCACTTCAAACACGCTACATCCTTTCTTAATTGGACTGTATCTGACACTAATGTCTGTTAATTCGTTAGTTTTCTTCATAGCTTGTTCAATTACAAAACGTTTAAAATCAACCCATCGTGGCAAGGTGTCTTTTGAAATGCATAGGAGCTTTCTTAATTCATCTATTTCATATATGATTCCTGAATTATTTTCGTACGACTTTAATAATTCATACCACCGTACTGTACTGCCTTTTCCTAGTCATAATATACAAATAATTGTATTTAGTGAAGAAAGCTTTTAGCTGCAACAAGTATGGCTTCAAATCACTATCAAGTTCAACGTCTATTATCCCCTTACTTGGATATACACGGACTTTTCGATAACCAGCTCATTAGCACTTCACTTTCATCCTCTAGTGCTATCCAAAAACTCTTATCTCGAGCGCTCTCAGAGATTTTTTTATCTTTATGTAGTTCCCTCCATTTTCGCGGTCAATACCACATACATCGCAGTACTCCTGAATCGAAAATCGGTATTTTTTAAAATCTTCATACTTGTTGAGTTAATTGAAGAAACCTTTCTGCATCTGACTGCCTAATTTTTCTAATTTTCACTGTAATTACCACTGGGCTTGTACTGAATTATAAAATCTGATTATCCAACTAGCTCAGTATAGGTTACAGTGGTTGATGAAACACAACATTGAGCCAATCGGTTAAACAGTTCGTTTTTTATTGCTCGACGGTTGAATCGATAACAGAATTCATCCAGGTATGCTTGCAAATGTTTGGAATCCAACCCATGATAGGTCCCGCCAATAAAGGCTTTAGCATTGGAGATGACCGTATGAAGCCACTTTAGATGATCTGGGTTATCCACTGGATTAAAGAGTTTGGCTTCATGATTAAACCCTTCTTTCGCCAAAGCTTTATAAGATCGGTACTTATCACTTGTAATGGTTGATCCAGACTCGATGAACTTTTGTGCAAAGGTAACAAGTGTAACACCTTTAACGTCAGGAATCACTTGCATCTTAAGATATTTAGGATGACCTTTCTTATCAAGCGAGAGAGCAACAAGGACGGGGGTTTGATCCGTACCGCGCCCGCGCTTGCCGCCTTCTGTGGGCGCTCCGAAAAAAGCATCATCTAGCTCTACAATGCCAGCTAGGGTATACATGCTATCACGCTCTCCCATTGCTTTACGGACCTTATGTTGGATCGTCCAAGCGGTTTGATAGGCAACGCCAAGTTCATCAGTAAGGAACGTTGCAGAAACCCCACGCTTGTCATGAGCGATGAGGTAAATCGCCCAAAACCATTTTACAAGGTCTGTGCGAGTTTTCTCCAACACAGTACCTACAGTGACCGTTGTTTGATGGTGGCAATTCGTACACTCATACAAAGGAAGTTTACGGGTTTTGATTTCATAAGCCCGATCGTGCTGACCACTTTGGGCAACGGAATCCATCAGACCACTTCATCTTGTATAAATGCTGATGGCACGCATCTTCCGTTTGAAATGCTTTTTGAAACTGTATCAAATTCATAGATTCCTTTTTAGCCATCTAAATCACTCCTTAACCAATATTTGATTTCAGTATACCAAACATTCGTTCGTATGAAAAAAGGAAACTGAGCTAAATGGATAATCAGATTATAAAATAATAAATGCTAATTCAATTCAACTATGAAATATAGATATTTGAAATAACTCGTCCAATTAATCTTACTATTCTATTTATTAATAATTTTTTATATTTTATAAAAAATGCTTGATTAATAATATACTCTTTGTTAATATATTAAATATAGCCAAAAATTATAAAATATGGCTATAAATGCAGCTTTGAGAGGAGATAAAGGGCATGAAAGTTCAAACTTTCAAAAAGTCTTCTAAGAAGCAAGCAGCTGAAACTTGCTACAAATAAGATAGACTACTACATAAAGGCGTAAATACAGTTAGCTGTGTTCATGCCTTTCATATTGCCCTAAAAACAATGACGATTCTTAGTTCTGAAGAAATATTTAATATTTATGTTTCCGATCAATTAGATAAGTTTTCATTGGCATTATATGCAAATGTTCCCTCTTTATCTTCTTTACCTGAGGAAACCATAAAGAGAATTTATAAAGAATATTATAATTTTGATTGCGAATTTAGTTTTTACTTTTGGTTAGAAGTTATTAAACTTTTGAAAGAGAACAATTATACGAGGGTGTCAAGAGATGCTGCAGAACATTTACTTATGTCCTTTGAGGAGTCTAATTATGGAATCATAATATCAGGGAATAACACACATTATCTTTATATATCTTTAAAAGGTTATGGTGAATTATATGAATTTAAGTCAGTTGATGAATGCAAAAAATTTGCAAAGTCGCAAAGGGAGATTTTTGCAGTGTACGTTGCGTAAAAACAATTCTCAAAAGATAACTTTTCTTTATCTATTAGCTATACTATCGTCGGGACTATTCTATTCGTACGCTACGACATGGTTAATAGTAGAAGATCTGGCAACGGTTTTTCTAATCTTATTTTTAAGTTCTATAATTGATATGTTTGTATTTTTTGATGTGACTTTCTTCAAGAAGGTATCTAAAGTTTCCTCTCGGAACTTAACTCTTATTAGCATTGTTTTTTTAATTGCTACTCTCATATTTTCTAATAGTAACTCTCTTTTATTTTTAGTCATTTTATATGTATTTTGTACTCTCTCCTTCTCTTTCCATTTGCTTTCTTTTGAGCAAGAGTTATTACGTACAAAAAATAATATAAGATCTGGATTAATAAATATAACTTTACTGCGTAATTTCTCTAAGATTATCGGTTTTGCAATTGGTGCCTGGATATATAAAATGCAGCTACAAGAATATATTTTTATATTGCTTATTTCGTTTTTGTTCTTTTTATTTATAAACATTCAGCCCGAAGTAGAACAAAGTCAAAAAAAAATAAGCATTAAAGCACTTAAGGGGAAGGTATACATATTTGTTTTATCGTTACTGGGTACTACAGCTGTATTTTGGATTCCTCTATTTGTAGCCGAACTCACGGAAAAGAAACTACTTAATCTTTCAAGTATAGTGTTTACACTGCCTGGTATCGTTTCAGTTGCATATTTGAATTTAATAAGTAGAGAGAAATTTGATATAAGTTTAATGGCTAAAAATAAGCTACATATCTTATTTCTTATTTCCTTCGGTATTTTAAATTTTATAGAGGCTTACTTGATAATAAGAATCATACTATTTAGTTTTATAGTAGCGTTAGGAATCTCAATTAGTGTTGAAGTTAGGTCAAGGTTTATGAATGTTAATAACCATATTGATACAAAGGTAACTCTGCAAACTTACAATTTAATAAGTGCAGTATCCTTGTTAATATTCACTTTGCTGTCGATTTACTTCAATGAGTTTCCATTTTACTTATTAGGGTTAAATGTGGTAGCCTCACTTATTATTTTAACTCATCGAAAGGAGTTTATATAATGAAGGTTGGCTTGTGTTATAGAGATTTTATCCATGGGGAATGGATTGAAGAGATTTTTCCGAACATAGATTTTATTGAAATAATGCCGGACATAACTAATGTGAAAACAATGAATAAATTGGTTGAATTAAGTAAGAGCCACGAAGTAGAAATCGGATTTCATTGTTTAAAATCTTCATTAGGGTCTAAAGAAGGTATACATATTCCTTCCCTGGAAAACTATTATTATCAGTATAAATACTGTAATGCTGATTATTTTTCTGATCATGTTGCATTTTCACATATACAGGGACGTTATTTATCTACAGTAAATGCCATACCTTATTCGAATGAATATGTAGATATTCTTGTTAATAATCTCGAATCATTACAAGGTTATTTTGAAAATCTTATTTTAATTGAGAATATTACTCAAAATGAATTGAATAAAGAAAATCAGTTTTCAGAGGGAAGGTTTTTCAGTGAGGTAATGAAAAAAACGCCAGGCAATGTAAAGGTAATGTTTGATATTACTAATGCTTATGTGACGGCAATTAATAACAATATAGACTTTCTAACATACATTTCGGATTTTCCTTTTGAAGATATCGTATGTGTTCATGTATCCGGATATGAAAAATTACCAAACGGCAAGTTGAGAGACTCGCACTCTCAGACCCTTGATACTGAAATTATTGAAGCTACGAAATTAGTATTAGATAAATGTAAGCCCAAATATTTACTATTAGAGAGAGATTTTGGAGTTGAAACATTAAGGGACACCTTAGTGGATATAGATAAATTAAATGGAATAGCAACCGAACACCTTATCTTTAAGTAAAATAAAAGGTTTTTAAACAGGAATTAGAGTGAAAATTATAGATCTTCCTACTACAATGCAGGACGTTCCAAAAAGGTCAAGAATGGGTTATAGATATGTTCAACAAAATCATTATTGAGGTTTATACATCGATTGCAGAACAGGAAAGGTTGAACATTAAACAACGCCAGAAGGAAGGGATAGCTGTTGCTAAAGCTAAAGGGGGTCCTGCCGACAAACCGCATTTATCTTAATTTCGATGTGAGAACTATTGGAATTCCAATGGTCCTCACATCGTTTACATGTATTCAATGTAGAGGTGATGTATATTTTTGCTTTTTAAGATCGGTAATTTCTTCTAGTAATCTCCCAATCATAGTTTGATCATCAATGCCTTCCTTAAAGGCTCTACCTTCCAATCTGTATGTTTCTATAAATCTATAAACTTCTTCCTCCAAAACTTCGTATGCTCCACCGTTTTCAATGCTTTTAATATTCCCCTCACTTATCCAATGGCTTACCATTTCTGTGTCACATTTGAAACCATACGAGTGTAACAGAGCCGTTGTTTCTTTTAGGTTGAACGTATTCATGATTGTTGGATCCTCCTGATTAATGATGTTTTTTCAAGTCTTTTCTGCTTATTAAGAGAACCATTGATTACGGCCAAGGGTTTTTACCACCTCTGCCATCTTTTGTACCACTCATTGACAAATAATTTACCATCTGTTGACTCCCCGTTTACCATAAAAACTTTACGTAACCGTTAAAGGCGTGGCAATCGCTTCTATCGGCCGTTCCAATATTTTGAGCGTAGACAGGAGATAAATCTATGAGCATAAATGAGATAGTGAAAATGAGGAGCACAAGATATTTTTTCATACTCTCTGTCCTTTCTGGGATTCATTAGCTTTTTATTAGTGTGTGATAACCAGAGAGAAATATTCTAAATCTTTGTACTCCGGTTGATGGTATAAATCAAACCCGAACAGTAAAAACGGACTTTCTTTTCCTGTTAAAACCGTTATTCTTTCTAACTGGGGAGTCAAATAAATATCTTCACAGAGATTCTAAAAAAAAACCTCATATGATCACTTACCGTCGAATAAATATAAGGGATGCTATTAAGGGAAGGGGTTGTGTTATGCCAACTCATGTCGTGCAGCCAGGGGAAAGTTTATGGCAAATTGCACAAATATACCATACATCCATCCAAGAAATCATCAGGGTGAATACTATTCAAAATCCGAATATAATTTATCCAGGGACCGCACTGATTATTCCTGAAAGGACAGTAGGTGTTCACAATTATTACCTTCCGTTAGAAAATTCAAAGCCAAGAACAGAAAATATAACGCATATTGTAATTCACTTCATATCCAATGCAGCCAATAATCCGCAAAATCCTTACAATCTCCAAGATATTTACCGCATTTTTTTAAACAGTGGGGTTTCTTCCCATTACCTGATTGGGAGGAATGGGGAGATTTATCGATTTGTCGATGAAAATCGTGCTGCATTTCATGCCGGGAGGGGGAGCCTTCCGGGATTTCCACAACTCGATAACCGGTTAAATGAATCTTCAATTGGGATAGAATTAATGGCAATTGGAACCCGTAGAGAAATGTTGCCTTTTTTTCCATCCGAGACATACGATTTGATCTCTCCCTCAGATATTGGCTACACAGATGCACAGTATCGCTCATTAAACTTGCTTCTGGATGAAATCTTAAAGCGCCATCCATTAATAGTGAGAGAAAGACAGCATGTTGTTGGGCATGATGAGTACGCCCCTGGCAGGAGAACGGATCCAGGAAGGTTGTTTAATTGGTCACAATTAAAGGCCATAGGGCAGTTCGTTCACATTGTCAGAAAGGGTGATACATTGTGGTCAATCGCTCAAAGGTACGGCAGGACTATCGATGTGATATCCCGATGGAACAACATTGATACAAACGCTTATTTATATATCGGTCAAAGAATTTTAATTCCCGTTAGAGATTAAAAAGTCTTGCATTTTTAGTTTATATTCAGTTTTCAATTATCGATAGCATCTTAAGAAAGCCTGTATTCTTGCAGGTTCTTTTTTGTTCGGGCGGACTTCACCATAAAAAACCTCGTTCCTATTAAAGGAACGAGGTTTTTTAGCTTTGCTGTATGACCCTAGAAACTCCGAAACTTCCACTCCACCAGCAGATGCAAAAAGCATATCTTCTTTTGGAGTCTCCCGTTTCTGCGTTTCTAGGCAGTCGGCTATACTTTTTCGTCAGTAGCGGCGGAGGGGATCGAACCCCCGACCTTACGGGTATGAACCGTACGCTCTAGCCAGCTGAGCTACACCGCCATATCGATATTGTTTTTAAGGCACAAGAAATATAATACATAGATATTAAAATAGTGTCAATCAATATTTTCAAAAGAAAAAAATAAAACAGTTTAAGGACTGCGCGAAATTTCAACAAGATGCGAAACGAATCCGGGATATTTCGAGTGATTGCTTTATCCACGGGGAAATGCGTCGAACGAAACTTGTATGCTTGTCCTTATTTTTGACAAACTTCTGGATGACTCGCTTTTATAATAATCAGCAACAATAAAAAAAGTGGGGAGTGTAGTAAATGCAAAAGGTAGAAAGGAACTTGATAGAACCGATCGGTGAAATTCGCTTCGAGGAATCCCGATTCAGGCTGGCAAAAGGCATGTCGAAGCTGCAATCCAAGATCGAAACCGTTCTCTTGAAAAAAGGTTACTTATTTTTGATTATTGGATTCTTGCTTGGCCGTGCCTTGATACTGGAGCAATTGACTCCTTTTAGCCTGCCGTTTTTTGCCGCTGTATACCTCATCCGTAAAGACATTGCTCCAATCGCATTGTTTGGTTTGGTTGCTGGAGCTGCAACCCTATCATTTACAGCTGCCATTTTTACTTTTGGGTCCGTATTCTTATTCTTGCTGTTATACAAGCTGTCAAAAAAGTGGATCAAGAATAATCTGAAAGTGATGCCTTTCTATATATTTTTTACTATCTTAATAGCCAAAACGGTAAAAACTCTTGTTTTATCAGGAACGATAACCATGTATGAAGGGATGATGACAGCAGTTGAAGCAGGTTTGGGCCTGGTGTTAACGTTTATTTTCCTGCAAAGCATTCCATTGATGACTTCGGGCCTTCGCAAGCAAACTTTGAAAACAGAGGAAATTGTCTGTTTGATCATCATGCTGGCTTCCGTGATGACGGGGACCATTGGCTGGACGATTTATGGCTTATCCGTTGAACATGTCATGTCGCGTTATTTGATCCTCATTTTTTCATTTGTTGCCGGAGCGACGGTGGGATCGACAGTCGGTGTCGTAACAGGATTAATATTCAGTCTTGCAAACGTGTCTAGTTTTTACCATATGAGCCTGCTTGCCTTTTCAGGGCTGCTCGGCGGCTTGCTGAAAGAGGGAAAGAAGCCAGGGGTAGCCTTTGGACTGTTCATTGCCACACTTTTGATAGGCATGTATGGCGAGGGCGGAGGAGCTATTAGTCAGACATTGACTGAGTCAGCCGGAGCTGTCTTGCTCTTCTTCCTTACGCCTCTTTCCCTTACGTCACGGATCGCCAAACATATTCCCGGGACAGCGGAGTACTCAGCAGAACAGCAGCAGTATATGAGAAAGATGAGAGATGTGACAGCACAGCGTGTCGTCCAGTTCTCCAATGTATTTGAGGCATTGTCGAAAAGTTTCTCCGCTTTGCAAGTCAAGGATGAAACGGTTGAAACGGATCGTGAAATGGATTACTTCTTAAGCAATGTCACCGAAAAGACTTGTCAGACTTGCTTTAAGAAAGACCATTGCTGGACAAGGAACTTTAATACAACCTATGACTATATGAGTGAAATTATGCAGGAGATGGATCAAAATTCCGGGACGGTGCCGCAAAAACTGTCCCGGGAGTGGGACAAGCATTGCACGAGATCGAAGAAAGTTCTTGAAATTATGCAGCAGCAGCTGACCTATTTTCAGGCTAACCGGAAGCTGAAAAAGCAGGTTCAGGAAAGCAGGAGGCTTGTTGCTGATCAATTGCTCGGTGTATCGGAAGTAATGGGCGATTTTGCGAAAGAAATCCAGCGGGAGCGCGAGAACCACTCTAAGCAGGAAGAGCTGATCCTTGAGTCTCTTCAGGATTTTGGCATTCATATCGAGCAAGTGGAAATCTACAGTCTGGAACAGGGCAATGTCGACATCGATATGACGATCCCATATTGCCAAGGACTCGGGGAATGCGAAAAACTGATTGCACCGATGCTATCGGATATCCTAAAGGAAAATATCATCGTCAACTCGGAAGAATGTTCGACATTCCCGAACGGTTTTTGCCATGTGACATTCCGATCTGCCAAAGCGTTTGTCGTATCGACAGGAGTCGCGCATGCTGCTAAAGATGGGGACCTTGTTTCCGGAGACAGCTTTTCAATCATCGAACTAAGCGGCGGAAAGTTTGCGATTGCGATAAGCGACGGTATGGGCAATGGAGAAAGAGCGCATTCGGAGAGTAGAGATACATTGTTATTGCTGCAACAAATCCTGCAATCGGGAATTGAAGAGAAAGTGGCAATCAAGTCAGTGAACTCCATATTGTCGCTAAGAACAACAGATGAAATCTTCTCGACTCTCGACCTCGCTATGATTGACCTGCAAAATGCATCGACAAGGTTTCTGAAAATTAGTTCCACCCCGAGCTTCATCAAACGCGGTTCCAATGTATTGAAGGTTCAGGCGAGCAATTTGCCGATGGGCATACTTCATGAATTCGAAGTGGACGTCGTCGGCGAGCAGCTGAAGGCTGGAGACTTGTTAATCATGATGAGCGATGGTGTTTTCGAAGGGCCAAAACATGTCGAGAATTACGATTTATGGATGAAGCGGAAAATCAATGAGCTTCAGACAGATGATCCACAGGCGATCGCCGATTTAATTATGGAGGAAGTCATCCGTTCCCGCGGGGGATCAATTGAGGATGACATGACCGTCGTTGTCGCAAAGATCGATCACAATATCCCGAAATGGGCATCGATCCCGATGACTAATTATCAAAAAAGAGCTTAATCGCGCTTGCGCTTTTCTAATGTATATTTCTCCTCTGCTTCGTCTAAAATGGTAACAAATTTATTATTGGCTTTACTAGATTGTAATAGTAGAGCTAAAAGTGAGGGGAACCGTATGAAAACAGGTACGATCAGGCAAATATTGCTCATTACCGATGGCTGCTCAAATCAGGGGGAAGATCCAATCGCAATGGCTGCGTTAGCAAAGGAGCAGGGAATAACGGTAAATGTCATTGGCGTGATGGAACATGACGTGATAGATGAACAGGGAATGAAAGAAATTGA
Organism: Mesobacillus stamsii; assembly: GCF_030814065.1. Taxonomy (NCBI): domain Bacteria; kingdom Bacillati; phylum Bacillota; class Bacilli; order Caryophanales; family Bacillaceae; genus Mesobacillus; species Mesobacillus stamsii. The sequence continues at coordinate 17,986 of NZ_JAUSUN010000022.1, read as the reverse complement.
GGGACTTGCAATGGCTGGTGGCGGCGTTAGCCAAATAGTCTATGCGCAGCAGCTTTCTCAGACTGTGCAGATGGTTACCAGAAAAGCGATGACCCAGACGCTTCAAGGTGTGGTTAATAAGGAGATTCAGCAAATTCTTGGCGGCGGCAGAACAGTAGAAGATCTCCCTCCGGAACAGCGAGGGGAAGTCATGGAAGTGATAGACGAGCTTGGGGAGACGGTTGAATTGGACGTATTGATTCTTGTTGACACGAGTGCGAGCATGAAGCAGAAGCTCCCGACTGTGAAGGAAGCCTTGCTGGACCTGAGTTTGAGTCTGAATGCTCGATCCGGAGATAATCACTTTTCTGTATTTGTATTTCCCGGGAAACGAAAGGATGTCGAAAAATTGCTGGATTGGACACCTAAGCTGGAGTCGTTGACTAGCATTTTTGCCAAGCTGACGACCGGTGGGATTACCCCTACTGGCCCAGCTCTTCGTGAAGCTCTTCCCTATTTCGATAAAAAAAGATCTTTAAGGAGCTTTTTGAACCGTGATGATGAATCCTTCTTTGAAGAATCTGTCTAAGATCAGTTCCGGGACAATTATTGAAGGGAAATGGCATCACAATCGTTATACTATTATTAAGCAGCTTGGATTTGGAGCGAATGGGATAGTTTATTTAGCCAGGCATGACAGTAAACAAGTTGCGTTGAAAATGAGCGACAATGGAATGTCGGTCACTTCTGAAGTCAATGTATTAAAAGCTTTTGCGAAGGTCCAGGGATCTGCCCTCGGGCCTTCTTTACTGGACGTGGATGATTGGGAAACATCTGAGGGAAAAGTAAGTTTTTATGTGATGGAATTTATAAAAGGACCGGATTTCCTCTCTTTTTTGAAGCAAAAAGGACCTGATTGGACAGGAGTGATGGTCCTCCAGCTGCTGGCGGATTTGCAGCTGCTGCATGACAATGGCTGGGTTTTTGGGGACTTAAAACCGGAAAATTTGATCGTTACCGGACCGCCCGCGAGAATCCGCTGCATCGACGTTGGCGGAACAACGATGCAGGGGCGTTCTATCAAAGAGTTCACAGAATACTTTGACCGTGGCTACTGGGGACTTGGAAGCAGAAAGGCAGAGCCTCGGTACGATTTATTTGCAGTCGCGATGATCATGATTAACACGGCCTTTCCGCAACGATTTACGAAAAAATCAGGTGGGCTCGAGGAAATCATGGAAAAGGTAAAGCAAAGCCCTGAGCTGACGAGATATGAAAAAATTATTTCCTACGCACTGTCTGGGAAATTTCTGTCGGCAAACGAAATGCGCATGGAAATAATTCAAGTACATCTTCCAGATGCGCCATCAAGAAGCAATCGCCAGCAAAAAACAGCCAAACAGCCCCCATTTCCGAGGCAACCAGCAAGAAGCCCGGTGAAAAAGGCTAAATCTTCAACATCCGTGCAAACACGAAAACAATTTAACAAGGGCAAGAAGAAATTCGCGGCACTTGAAACCATCACGATCATCTTGGTTATCTCGCTAATGTATTTTTTCTATATATATAGCCAGATTACCTGATATTTGTGAAACTTTTTAAGGATCCGTCCGTATATAAGGAAAAAGTGCCCTCATTTTTGATATGAACAACAGAAAGTGTTAAGCTAAAAAAACAAACCCATTTAGAAGATTATTAGCTTGCCGGCTTGGGTATAGGGTTTAACCGACAATGCAGTAAGGAAGAGCATGATGATTGAGATGAAAGTGGATGTCTTTCTTGAAAGGCATGGTTTTCAGCTGAATAACAAGTCAATCGCGGTTGGTGTTTCCGGAGGACCAGATTCGCTAGCTTTGCTTCACTTTTTATCTGAGCAGCGGAATCGGAAATCCCTGAGGCTTATTGCTATCCATGTTGACCATATGTTCCGTGGCGATGAATCTTATCAGGATGCATTGTTTGTAAAAGAGTTTTGTGAAAACAGGGGCATCCCCTTTGAGGGAAGAAGAGTTGATGTGCCAGCTTATATCAAAGAGACAGGGCTAAGCTCGCAACAAGCGGCTCGCGAATGCCGATATGCCTTTTTTGAGGAAGTGATGAACAAACATCAATTTGAATACCTTGCACTGGGGCATCACGGCGATGATCAGATAGAGACGGTATTGATGAGACTTACAAGGGGCAGTTCAGGAGCTGCAAGAGCAGGCATTCCTTTTTCTCGTAAACTGGGAACCTTCACGATTTTCCGGCCGTTTTTATGTCTGACTAAGAAGGAACTAGGGGACTATTGCATGGAGAATTCCCTGGAACCAAGGATCGATCCCAGCAATGACAAAGCATACTACACGAGGAACCGATTCAGGAAAACCATCTTGCCTTTTTTAAAAGAAGAAAACCCTGGTGTTCATGAACATTTCCAGCGCTTCAGCGAGGAACTGCAGATGGACGAAAAGTATCTTCTTGAATTAACAAGGATAGAATTGAATAAAGTAATGAAGAAAGAGGACCAAATGGTCACGGTCCCTATTCGTTTATTTCGGGAAATGCCAATGCCTTTACAAAGGAGAGCGATTAAATTAATATTAAATTATCTTTACAATGATCGACCTGCTTCTCTTTCCGCTATACATATTGAAAAGATTTTTTCAATAATTCGCAATCCCCATCCGTCAGGAACTCTTGATTTCCCCAGCGGTTTAAGAATCATACGATCGTATGAAAATTGTCATTTCACCACATTGAATCTGCCAGAAAGGCAAAGTTATTGCCTTGAAATGACAGGTCCAAAACAGCTGATTTTGCCGAATGGTGACATCATTGATGCCCAATGGCTCGCTGCTGTTCATGACATCGATCTTTCTAATTATCATTTCATCGTGAACCTGGAGGAAACGGATACTCCCTTGTATATCCGCACGAGGAAAGATGGGGACAGGATGTCCTTGAAGGGGATGAAGGGGTCAAAAAAGCTGAAAGATATTTTCATCGATAGGAAAATTCCGTTAGGGCAGAGAGATCAATGGCCAGTCGTCACAGACAAGAATGACAGGATCCTTTGGCTTCCAGGCCTGAAAAAATCAAATCATGAAGCAAATCAACAAGGCAATAGGTTATTACTCTTAACTTATATAAAGCATTGATATCATCCAGGGGGCACAATGATCATGATGAAAAATGATATTGAAAAAGTTTTGTTTACAGAAGAAGAGATTCAGAAAAAAACGCAGCAGCTGGCCGCTCAGTTAACGGAAGAATACAAGGACCGTTTCCCGCTTGCGGTTGGGGTTCTGAAAGGCGCAATGCCTTTTATGGGTGATTTGCTTAAGCGTGTGGATGCTTACCTTGAAATGGATTTCATGGATGTTTCAAGTTATGGAAATGCTATGGTATCATCCGGTGAAGTTAAAATTCTCAAGGATTTGGATACTTCCGTTGAAGGACGAGATATTCTGATCATTGAGGACATCATCGACAGTGGCTTAACTCTCAGCTATTTGGCTGAGCTGTTCCGATACCGCAAGGCAAAGTCGATCAAAATTGTTACGCTGCTTGATAAACCAACAGGGAGAAAGGCTGACATCGCGGCGGACTATGTTGGGTTTATTGTTCCGGATGAGTTCGTGGTCGGGTATGGCCTCGATTATGCGGAAAAATACCGTAATCTTCCTTATATTGGAATTTTAAAGCCGGAAGTTTATTCGAAATAAAGAAATTCAATCACAATCCGCTTTTCAATCAAATTTCTGAATGTTAATTTCTTGTATTAGCATAATTCACTATGATACTATTTAGTATAGTTTGTCTACCGTGGGAGGAGGTAAGGGATGAATCGGATTTTCCGTAATACCATCTTTTATTTATTAATATTTTTAGTCATTATCGGAGTAGTAAGCTTCTTTAATGGGAATAACCAGCCAACAGAACCAATCTCTTACGATACATTCATGCAGGAGCTTGAGGCCGGCAATGTTTCAGGAACACTGACGTTGCGGCCTGAACGAGGGGTGTATGAAGTAACGGGCCAGATGAAGGGTCAGGAACAAGGGAAAGGCTTTATTACTTATGTATGGAGCAACCCTGATACCTTAAACCGCATTGAACAGACTGCAGCTGATGTCAATGTTGATATCAAGCCAGCGAAGGAAACAAGCGGATGGGTAACGTTCTTTACATCGATCATTCCGTTTATCATCATTTTCATCTTGTTCTTCTTTTTGCTTAACCAGGCTCAGGGCGGTGGCAGCCGTGTCATGAACTTCGGCAAGAGCAAAGCAAGGCTGTATAATGAGGAAAAGAAAAAAGTGCGCTTTAAGGATGTTGCGGGCGCAGATGAAGAAAAACAAGAGCTTGTTGAAGTGGTTGAATTCCTTAAAGACCCTCGCAAGTTCACCGAGCTAGGAGCGCGCATTCCAAAAGGGATCCTGCTAGTGGGACCTCCGGGAACTGGTAAAACTTTGCTTGCGCGTGCAGTTGCTGGAGAAGCAGGAGTACCGTTCTTCTCCATCAGTGGTTCCGACTTCGTAGAAATGTTTGTCGGTGTCGGTGCATCACGTGTGCGTGATTTATTTGAAACAGCTAAAAAGAATGCGCCATGTATTATCTTTATCGATGAAATTGATGCTGTTGGCCGCCAGCGTGGTGCTGGACTTGGCGGAGGGCATGATGAGCGGGAACAGACGCTCAATCAGCTGCTTGTTGAAATGGATGGATTTGGTGCTAACGAGGGCATTATCATTGTAGCGGCTACTAACCGCCCTGATATCCTTGACCCGGCATTGCTCCGTCCAGGACGTTTCGACCGCCAGATCACAGTCGACCGCCCGGATGTCATTGGCCGTGAAGCTGTATTGAAGGTGCATTCGAGAAATAAGCCACTTGATGACTCGGTAAACTTAAAGAGCATTGCGTCTCGTACTCCAGGCTTCTCTGGAGCGGATCTTGAAAACTTGCTCAATGAAGCAGCGCTTGTTGCTGCTCGAAGAAATAAGAAGAAGATTGACATGTTGGATTTGGATGAAGCAACCGACCGCGTCATTGCCGGTCCTGCCAAGAAAAACCGTGTCATTTCCAAAAAGGAAAGAAATATAGTGGCCTTCCATGAAGCCGGTCATACCGTCATCGGAGTTGTCCTTGATGAGGCAGAAATGGTCCACAAGGTAACGATTGTACCGCGTGGCCAGGCCGGAGGATATGCAGTTATGCTTCCTAAGGAAGATCGTTACTTCATGACAAAGCCAGAGCTGCTTGATAAAATCACCGGCCTCCTTGGCGGCCGTGTGGCGGAAGAAATCGTCTTTGGCGAAGTGAGTACAGGTGCTCACAATGACTTCCAACGAGCAACAGGCATTGCCAGGAAAATGGTTACTGAATTTGGTATGAGTGATAAGCTTGGACCATTGCAGTTCGGCCAGGCACAAGGTCAGGTTTTCCTTGGACGTGACTTCAACAGTGAGCAGAACTATTCCGATCGGATAGCCTATGAGATAGACGTAGAGATCCAAACGATTATTAAGGAATGTTATGCAAAGGCGAAGGAGCTTCTTACAGAGCATCGTGAAAAGCTTGATATTATCGCAAATACGCTTCTTGAAGTGGAAACACTCGATGCAGTACAAATCAAGCATTTGATCGATCACGGACGGCTTCCAGAGCGAAAAGTCAGCCTGGATAGTGACGATCTGAAAGTGAATATCAATACAAAAAAGGATGAACTGCCTGCAATTGAAGAGACCGATACGAAAATCGACTCAGTCATCGACAACCCAAAGGCAATTGACGAAAATCCAAAAGAATAAATCAATAGCAGGTGTCCTGTTACAGGGCATCTGCTTATTTTTTTAATTGTACTAACAGATAGGATTCGGTTGACTATATTTAGTGAATTTCTGGCGATTATGATATGATATTTGCAGTATTGATTTAGAAAACTATTGATAAGTTGGTGAATAGCTTGATTTTTGTTTTTGACGTCGGGAATACAAATATCGTATTGGGTGTTTATGAAAAAGATGAGTTGAAACACCACTGGAGAATGGAAACAAACCGCCATAGAACAGAAGATGAGTTTGGAATGATCGTCAAAAATCTTTTCGACCATGTCAATCTCCGTTTCTCTGATATAGATGGAATCATCATATCGTCCGTGGTACCGCCAATCATGTTCTCGCTTGAGAGAATGTGCCAGAAGTACTTCCAGCTGAAACCATTAGTCGTTGGGCCTGGCATCAAAACGGGTCTGGACATTAAATACGAAAATCCGCGGGAAGTGGGAGCTGACCGAATCGTCAACGCGGTTGCGGCTATCCATGAATATGGCAGTCCGCTGATCATTGTTGACTTCGGCACTGCGACTACCTATTGTTATATCAATGATCATAATCAGTATATGGGCGGAGCGATTGCCCCGGGAATTGGTATTTCTACCGAAGCCCTTTATTCGCGCGCTGCCAAGCTTCCGAGGATTGAAATCACACGCCCGGATGACGTGATTGGCAAAAACACTGTATCTGCGATGCAAGCAGGCATTTTGTTTGGATATGTTGGCCAAGTAGAGGGAATAGTTAAGCGGATGAAGGCGAAGAATCCGGTTACGACGAAAGTGATTGCGACAGGGGGACTGGCGCAGTTAATCGCCGAGGAAACAAATATCATTGATGTCGTCGACCCGTTTTTGACATTAAAAGGATTGCAGCTTATCTATAAGCGCAACATGAATAAAAATAGTTAAGCCTGAAGGAGGCTTTACTTGTTACAGCATGAAAGGGAGTAGAATAATGAGCGATTATTTAGTAAAAGGACTTGCGTTTGATGGACAGGTTAGGGCGTATGCTGCCAAAACGACTGAAACTGTTGGAGAGGCACAGCGCCGCCATTATACATGGCCGGTGGCATCGGCTGCGCTGGGCCGCACGATGACTGCTAGTGTAATGATGGGTGCGATGATGAAAGGCGAAGATAAATTAACGGTTAAAATCGAAGGCGGCGGTCCGCTTGGATTGATTCTCGTTGATAGCAATGCAAAAGGGGAGGTCAGAGGCTATGTTTCGAATCCTCATGTCCACTTTGACCTGAATGAACAAGGCAAGTTGGATGTAAGACAGGGGGTCGGAACAGACGGAACGCTTACCGTTGTAAAAGATCTTGGCTTGCGTGACTATTTTACTGGTCAAGTGCCGATTGTTTCAGGAGAAATCGGGGAAGATTTCACCTTTTACTTCGCAACAAGCGAACAGGTGCATTCTTCCGTTGGTGTCGGAGTCCTTGTCAATCCGGATAACACCATTAAGGCAGCAGGCGGTTTCCTTATTCAATTGATGCCTGGAGCGACAGAAGATACCATTTCAGCCATCGAGCAACGACTAGAATCGATGCCGCCGGTCTCAAAATTGATTGAAAACGGGCTTTCTCCTGAGGAAGTCCTCGAAGAGCTAATGGGCAAGAATAATGTCAAATTCCTTGAGTCGATGCCGGTGTCATTCGTGTGCAACTGTTCCAAAGAGCGGTTCAGTCAGGCATTGATCAGCCTCGGAGCGGAAGAAATCCGTGATATGATGGAGACAGAAGGCCAAGCTGAAGCGCATTGTCATTTCTGTAACGAAAAATATTTGTTTACAAAAGAAGACTTGGAAGAGATAGAGAAAGACGCAAAATAAGCTGATGCTGGGGGAAGAAAAGTGAAAAAAAAACAGCTTTGGTATATTATTGCTGGATTAACTATATTGAACGTGATCACGCTGTTAATGCTTCTGGGCAAGCCTGCTATTCTTGAAGGAAAGAAAGAGACAGTAGCGGAAGTTGGCAAGGAGTCGATCACCCGCCAGCAATGGCTCACCGAGCTGGAACAACGATACGGACAAGAGACTCTCAGGGACATGGTCGACCAGCGAGTAGTCGTGCAAATGGCGGAGAAATATGGCATTAAATTATCCGACGATGCAGTCGAACGGGAACTGACTATTTATAAGGCAATGTATTCGTCGCCAGGAGAAGAGCCGAAAAGCGAAGAAAGATGGAAGCAGCAGATCGAATATAGTTTGCTGCTTGAAGAGCTGCTGACAAAGGATGTTAAAGTATCGGAAGATGATAAAAAAGCCTTCTATGAACAAAACAAGCATCTTTTTGATGTCCCTTCCTCTTACCATCTATCACAAATCATTGTCGAAACAAAACAAGAAGCAGAATCAGCGGCACAGGAGCTAAAAGACGGATCCAGCTTTGCCGCATTGGCTATGGAGCGTTCCATCGATGAATTTTCTGCGAATGACGGCGGCGACATCGGCTTTGTGACCGAAGAGGATGAGCTCATTTCTCCAGAAGTCATTACAGCGGCAAAGTCCCTGAAGCCGAAAGAATGGACCGAACCTGTAAAAACAGAAGATGGCTACGCGATCGTATACCTTCATGAAAAGCTTGCAGGCAAGAGCTATAGCTTTAGCGAGGTAGAGAACCAGATTCGCAGACAGATTGCCCTCGAACAAATGGACATCCCTGTCTCTGCCCGTGCATTCTGGAACGATGCTGAAGTAAGCTGGTTCTACGGAGAGACGAGCAAAAAATAAGGGAGATAGCACCAAGGTTCCGTAACCGGTGCTTTCTTTTGTTGGATCGCGGGTTTTGTCGAAGCATTCTGATTGACATAGTTGAAAAGCACTGGTAGATTTTAATAAAACCAATTAAAATACTCGGATTAAGAGGTGGATAATATGGTACGTATAGCGAACTCCATTAATGAGCTAATCGGTCAAACACCAATTGTGAAATTGAACAGGCTAGTTGATGACAAAAGTGCGGATGTGTATCTGAAGCTGGAATACATGAACCCTGGAAGCAGCGTCAAGGATCGCATTGCGCTTGCGATGATTGAGGATGCCGAAGCAAAGGGCTTCCTAAAGCAAGGAACGACAATCATTGAACCTACTAGCGGCAATACCGGAATCGGTCTTGCCATGGTGGCCGCTGCTAAGGGATACAAAGCCATTCTCGTCATGCCCGAAACGATGAGCATGGAGCGCCGCAACCTGCTGCGGGCGTATGGGGCAGACCTTGTGCTAACTCCAGGCTCAGAAGGAATGGGCGGAGCGATCAAAAAGGCAGAGGAACTTGCCAAGGAAAAGGGCTATTATATGCCACAGCAATTCGAGAATGCAGCCAATCCTAGCATCCATGAAAGCACAACCGGTCCAGAAATTGTGGAGCAAATGGGTGACCAGCTTGATGCGTTCATTGCGGGTATCGGTACAGGGGGCACCATCACTGGTGCAGGCAAGGTTCTTCGTGAAAAGTACAAGAATATCAAAATTGTTGCCGTTGAACCGGCAGACTCTCCGGTTTTATCAGGTGGCAAGCCAGGACCCCATAAAATCCAGGGGATTGGTGCTGGTTTCGTGCCTGGAGTACTTGACACCGATGTGTATGATGAAATTATCAAGGTGGAAAACGAACAGGCATTTGAATATGCCCGCCGTGCGGCAAAGGAAGAAGGCATCCTTGGCGGAATTTCTTCTGGTGCAGCGATCTATGCAGCACTTGAAACGGCAAAAAAACTGGGAAAAGGCAAGAAAGTCCTTGCGATCATTCCGAGCAACGGGGAACGTTATCTAAGCACCCCGCTCTATCAATTTGATATTGAATAGGATGGCAGGCAGGCTTTCTCGCTTGCCTTTTTTCTTTGTTTTTTTGTAAAAAACCACCCCTTTTTTTAGCATAATCATGATTTTAGAAATGAAAGTGGGCCGTTCATCATGTATGATGGAAAAAGAGAGAAAATTAGGGGTGACGAGCTTGCTGCAATACCATGTTCTTACTCGAACGATTCCTTATTCAGCTTCACGTTTTTTTCATCAATACGACTATATTGCCCAACAATATAATGAGCACATCATCCTCGAAAGCGGACGGGGCGGGCGGTACAGCATCGCTGCATTCCAACCCGATGTCGTTTTTTCAGGAAAAAACCATACATTAACGATTAAAAAAAGCGGTATATTAACAACGCTTAACGGAAATCCGCTTGCATTAATGAAGCAGGAAATGGAAGCCTTCAGGGTCCCGGAAGTGGAAGGTCTGCCAGATTTCCAGGGTGGGGCAATTGGCTATATCAGCTATGATTATGCCCGCTACATTGAAAAGCTGCCGCAAATGGCAAAGGATGATTCCGACATCCCGGAGATTTATTTTCAGGTTTTCCTGGAGTGGTTTGTGTTTGATCACCAAACAGAAACATTATGGATCATGGCCCTTAGTGAATTAGGTAGAGAAGAGCAAACAAAGGAAAGAATGTCGGATTGGCAAAAACGCTGGGAGGCCAACATCCCGATTTTTCACAAGGAAAAGGCGAACAAGTCCAGCGCAAATGAACTGCAAGTATCTATGGAGGAGAGTGAGTTCAACCAGGCAGTGGAGAGGATTCAGCAATATATTTCGCAGGGCGATGTCTTTCAAGTCAATCTATCTGTCAGGCAGTCAAAGCCAATCAAGACAGAAGCACTTGAAGTATACCGCCAGTTGCGCAAGCTGAATCCCTCTCCATATATGGGCTATCTGCATACAGCAGAATTCCAGCTCGTTAGCGGCTCGCCCGAACTTTTAGCAAAAGTAAAAGGGTCGGAGGTTTCTACAAGGCCGATTGCTGGCACGAGATCGAGAGGCAGGACGGATGAGGAAGATTTGCGGCTTGCTAGTGAACTCATCAACAATGAGAAAGAACGCGCCGAGCATGTCATGCTTGTTGACCTGGAAAGGAACGATCTCGGAAGGGTCTGCAAGTACGGTACTGTCGAAGTCAATGAGTTCATGATCATTGAAAAGTACTCGCATGTCATGCATATTGTCTCAAATGTCAGAGGCGAGCTTGCAGAAGGGAAGACGTGGTTTGACGTTGTTAATGCGGCCTTTCCCGGCGGAACCATTACGGGTGCCCCGAAGGTTAGAACGATGGAAATTATTGAAGAACTCGAACCGGTGAGGCGGGGGGCATATACAGGTTCGTTAGGCTGGTTTGGATTTAACGGCAATATGGAATTGAACATTATCATCCGCACCATGCTTGTCAAGGATGGGCTGGCACATGTCCAGGCAGGAGCGGGCGTCGTCATCGACTCCATCCCGGCAAATGAATACAAGGAATCACTAAAGAAAGCTATCGCGCTTTGGAAGGCAAAAGAGCTGGCGGAGGGAAACTCATGATTTTAATGATCGATAATTATGATTCTTTTACCTATAACCTGGTACAATACCTGGGCGAAATGGGTGAAAAACTGAAGGTTATCCGCAATGACCAGGCATCCATTCAGGAAATTGCCGAGATGGACCCAGAGTTTTTGATGATTTCTCCGGGACCGTGCAGTCCGAATGAAGCGGGCATCAGTTTAGAAGCCATTAAAAATTTCGCTGGCAAAACGCCGGTTTTTGGTGTCTGTCTTGGTCATCAGTCCATTGCCCAAGTATTTGGTGGCGACATTGTGCGTGCGGATCGACTCATGCACGGGAAAACGTCGATGGTTTACCATGACGGAAAGACGATTTTTGAAGGGGTGGAAAATCCATTTCCAGCAGCACGTTATCATTCTCTGCTAGTCAAAAATGAAACCCTTCCAGACTGCCTGGAGGTATCAGCCTGGACGGCAGAGGGAGAAATCATGGCCATCCGCCATAAAACCTTGGCTGTGGAGGGCGTTCAGTTCCATCCGGAGTCTATTTTGACGGCTCCCGGAAAGCAGCTGCTGCGGAACTTCCTTTCACATTACCATGCAACGAAGGAAGTATGCTTTTAATGAAACTCTACTTAAATGGCCGATTTGTTGATCACAGGGACGCTGCGATTTCTCCTTTTGACCATGGATTTTTATATGGTCTAGGTGTATTTGAAACTTTCAGAATCTACAATGGTCACCCGTTTTTGCTGGATGACCATCTGGAGCGGCTGAATGCGAGTCTAGCGATCCTTGATTTTGAAGCAGAATTCACGAGAGAGAACGCGCTCAAGATTCTCAAAGGCCTCTTGGCCGAAAACGCCCTAAGGGACGCTTACATTCGTTTTAATGTCTCAGCTGGAAATGCCGAAATCGGCTTGCAGACGGAAAGCTATAAAGCGCCAAATGTGATTGTGTTTGCGAAACCTTTGCCTCCTGCAGGTGAGATGTATGAGAAACAGGCCGTGCTGCTTGAGTTACGACGCAACACGCCAGAAGGTATTGCCCGCTTGAAATCGCATCACTATCTCAATAATGTGCTGGCCAAGCGTGAGGCAGGCCCCGCAATGGATACAGAAGGCATTTTTTTGAATGAGGATGGATTCATGGCCGAAGGAATAGTATCCAATCTATTTTGGTTCAAGGAAGGGGTCTTGTTCACTCCGGCCGTCGATACCGGAATCTTGAATGGCATAACGCGCAGGTTTGTCATCGAGATCGCTCGTACAGCAGGCATCGAGGTGCGTGAAGGCTTTTATAAAAAAGAAGCTGTTCAAGGAGCTGACGAAATTTTTCTGACGAACTCCATCCAGGAAATCGTCCCGGTCACTTCCTTTTCTAGGAAAAGTTTTCCTGGGAAATTTGGTGAGGTAGTCCAATCTTTATTCGGGCGATATAAAGCACAGCGGGAAACGCTATGGAGCAGAACACAATTGGACGGGAGGCAAGCAAAATGAATCCGAACACGGTGATAAAAGCGGGACCATTCACTTTGGATTATGGCTTGCAAACGCTGATCATGGGAATTTTGAATGTAACGCCCGATTCGTTTTCAGACGGCGGCAAGTACAACCAGCTTGAAGCTTCCGTGCAACGCGCGAAGCAAATGATAGGGGACGGTGCACATATTCTCGATATTGGTGGTGAATCAACCAGACCTGGTTACGAACGGATTTCGGATGAAGCGGAGATTGGCCGGGTGGTGCCAGCCATCGAGGAGATCTTAAAGGAAATTCAGGTGCCAATTTCAATCGATACCTATAAATCCAAGGTTGCCAAAAGTGCGATCGACGCCGGAGCCGTGATGATCAATGATATTTGGGGTGCAAAGGATGACCCTGAGATTGCAGACGTCGCAGCTGAATCGGGTGTGCCGATCATCTTGATGCATAATCGGAAAGATCGAAATTACACTCATTTCATTCGCGACGTACTGAATGATCTGTTTGAAAGCATCACCATTGCTAAGAAGGCAGGTGTACGTGATGAGCAAATCATCCTCGACCCGGGGATCGGCTTCGCAAAAGACACGGCAGAGAACTTGGAGATGATGCGCCATTTAGATGCTCTCGTGTCACTAGGTTACCCAGTGCTGCTGGGCACCTCGAAAAAATCGATGATTGGCAACGTGCTCGATCTCCCTGTTACAGAACGGACGGAAGGAACAGGGGCAACAGTTTGTTTTGGAATGGAGAAGGGCTGCCAGATTGTCAGAATCCATGATGTAAAAGAAATATCACGCATGGCAAAAATGATGGACGCCTTGATGGGAAAGGGTGTGTTCAATGGATAAGATACATGTCAATCAGATGGAATTTTACGGCTACCACGGAGTATTTCCTGAAGAAACAACGCTTGGCCAGCGATTTGCAGTAGACTTGACGGTAGAACTGGACCTTTTGAAAGCTGGCAAAAGCGATCAACTTCAAGATTCGATCAATTATGCTGACCTATATCAAGTCTGCAAGAACATATTGGAAGGCAAACCATATAAGCTTGTAGAGGCGATTGCCGAACAAATTGCCTCTGTAATTTTAGAAAAGTTTTTGCTTGTCGATACTGTTCATGTAAAAGTAATTAAGCCGGACCCGCCAATACCGGGACATTATAAATCGGTTGCAGTTGAAATCACAAGGAGAAGATAAAAGTGGAAAACAAAGCATATATTGCACTTGGATCGAATCTCGGTGACCGATTTGGTTATTTGACACAGGCGATCATTCTCCTTGAGGGACAAGAGAAGATTTCCGTGATAAATACTTCTTCCATCTATGAGACCGACCCAGTGGGGTATACAGAGCAAGATCAATTTTTAAACATGGTCATCAAGGTAGCGACAAGTTTGTCTCCTGTTGAACTGCTCGATACATGTCTTGACATCGAATTGAAACTTGGTAGAAAAAGGGAAATAAAATGGGGTCCGAGAACGTTAGACCTTGATATCTTGCTGTATAATCATGAAATTGTGGAAACAGAGAAGCTTACATTGCCTCATCCCCGGATGAGCGAACGTGCATTTGTAATACTTCCATTGCTTGAAATGGATCCATATATCAAGCTCCCAAACGCCAGGGAACCGCTGGCAAACGATTTACTAAGAATGCCGGACAGAGAAGGAGTACGAATATGGAAGCAGAAAAATGGGGAAGACGTATTCGCGCTTATCGAAAGCTGAAGGGGTATACACAAGAAGGTCTTGCAAAAAAGCTTGGTATGTCCGTTTCGATTCTCGGAGAAATCGAACGGGGCAACAGAATGCCGGATGCAAAATTGATTGCCAAAATCGCGGATTTTTTAAACGTCGAATTGGAAGAGTTAACCCCCCAATAGGGATAATTCAACAGCACGAAAAGAAGGGGGAATAGCAAGGATATGCTAAAGATTGGCGATATTGAAATGAAGAACCAGGTCGTGCTTGCGCCAATGGCTGGCGTCTGCAACTCTGCGTTCCGTCTGACGGTAAAAGAATTCGGTGCAGGACTTGTATGTGCGGAAATGGTCAGCGACAAAGGAATTGTTTTGCAAAACGACCGGACCCTCGAGATGTTATATATAGATGAACGTGAAAAGCCCCTCAGCCTGCAGATTTTTGGCGGCGAAAAAGATACGCTTGTCCAGGCTGCCGAATACGTGGACAAACATACGAATGCCGATATAATAGATATCAATATGGGCTGCCCAGTACCGAAGATCACTAAATGTGATGCAGGTGCGAAATGGCTGCTAGACCCAAACAAAATTTATGAAATGGTAGCTGCCGTTGTAGCTGCCGTTAAAAAGCCGGTAACAGTTAAAATGCGCATGGGCTGGGATGACGAACATGTTTTTGCTATAGAGAATGCTCGTGCTGTAGAAAGAGCAGGCGGTCAGGCAATCGCACTTCATGGGCGAACACGTGTCCAGCTGTATGAGGGACAAGCAGACTGGGATATCATCCGTGACGTCAAGCAGGCAGTCACGATTCCTGTAATCGGCAATGGAGATATCCAAACCCCTCAGGATGCAAAGAGAATGCTGGAGGAAACAGGCGCGGACGGAGTGATGATCGGACGTGCTGCTCTCGGGAATCCGTGGATGATTTACCGCACGGTTAAGTATCTTGAAACAGGCGAATTGATCGGGGAACCAACCGCCCGCGAGAAAATCGATGTTAGCATCCTTCACCTCGACCGGCTGATTGCGCTGAAAAATGAACACATCGCTGTTCGCGAAATGCGCAAACATGCTGCTTGGTATATGAAAGGAATCCGCGGCAACGCGAGGATTCGCAATCAAATCAATGAATGCACAACAAGAAATCAATATGTCCGCTTAGTAACAAACTTCGCAGCAGAAATAGAAGCGGAAGATCAATATGCAAACCACGTTGGATAAAAATTGACAGAAACCATCGCGTTTCCTATTAATACCTTTAGCAACTGCCAGGGTGTTAAACCGGCAGTTTTTATTTAAAAAAAGATTTTAATGTCTGAATACGTTAGTTTGTGTAAAATAATAAAAGTATCCACTAAACATAAGGATTACCTTTTAAATTTACTTATATATTGGAGTGAAGGCGACATGAGTCATGAAGAAGTAAACGACCAGTTTAGAGTCAGAAGGGAGAAAATGAGTGCATTGCGTGAAAAGGGCATGGACCCGTTCGGAAAAAGATTCGAGCGCACTCATCTTACCGAAGAGCTGATCAGCGAATATGGTGAATGGGAAAAAGAACAAATCGAGGAAAAAAAAGTCGCGGTGAAGATTGCTGGCCGGATCATGACGAAGCGCGGAAAAGGAAAAGCAGGTTTTGCGCATCTCCAGGACTTAGCTGGACAAATCCAGATTTATGTTCGTCAAGATGCAGTAGGGGAAGAGCAGTACGAAGTTTTTAATTCAGCAGACCTTGGTGATATTGTCGGTGTTGAGGGTACGCTTTTCAAAACAAAAGTTGGCGAACTTTCCATCAAAGCTGACAACTTTGTGTTCTTGACAAAAGCATTGCGGCCGCTTCCGGAAAAGTTTCATGGTCTTAAGGATGTCGAGCAGCGTTATCGCCAGCGCTACCTTGACTTGATTACTAGCAACGAAAGCAGGACAACGTTTGTCAACCGCAGCCGCATCATCCAATCTATGCGTCGTTATCTTGATGGCCAAGGATACCTTGAAGTAGAAACACCATTAATGCATTCTATTGCCGGCGGGGCTTCTGCACGTCCTTTCATTACCCATCATAACGCGCTGGACATGCAGCTTTACATGCGAATTGCAATCGAACTTCATCTGAAGCGTCTAATTGTCGGCGGCCTGGAAAAGGTATATGAAATCGGCCGCGTATTTCGTAATGAAGGCGTTTCGACAAGACATAATCCAGAGTTCACAATGCTTGAACTTTATGAAGCATATGCGGACTGGAGAGACATTATGTCCTTAACCGAGAACATGGTTGCCTACATTGCTCAGGATGTTCTAGGAACCACGACAATTCAGTACGGGGAATACGAAATCAATTTGAAGCCAGAGTGGAGAAGGGTTCACATGGTTGATGCGATTAAAGAACATACTGGAGTAGACTTCTGGCCGAAAATGACCACAGAGGAAGCGCGTGCGCTTGCAAAAGAACACGGAGTGGAAATCACTGAACATATGCAGTATGGACATATCGTCAATGAATTCTTTGAGCAAAAAGTGGAGGAACACCTAATTCAGCCTACCTTCATATATGGTCATCCAGTTGATATTTCTCCTTTGGCAAAAAAGAATGCCGAAGATTCACGTTTCACTGACCGTTTTGAATTGTTCATTGTTGCTAGGGAGCATGCAAACGCGTTTACTGAGCTGAATGATCCGATCGATCAAAGAGAGCGGTTTGAAGCTCAGCTTAAAGAAAAAGAACAGGGAAATGATGAAGCGCACGAAATGGATGAGGATTTTATCGAAGCATTGGAATATGGAATGCCGCCAACAGGAGGCCTCGGAATTGGAATTGACAGACTTGTAATGCTTCTGACAAATTCACCATCGATCAGAGATGTGCTGCTATTCCCATTAATGCGTCATCGTTAATACTGCTAAAAGTAAAAAAACAAAACGGCAAACGTCGTTTTGTTTTTTTACTTTTTATACTTAGCACTTTATTGTCAATTCCCATTGCTTATTATTTTTACGGTGCTGAAAACTTCCTAAAGCTATATTTACGTTTTCCCCATTAATCCCCTTCTTTTTTTTAGTGTTTATTGTTATTAGAATTAAATCAACCTAATCAAAAAGAAACCTCTTGGAGGTTTCTTTTTGATTCTATTTTCGATCAATTAGTTTCAATATCTAAATCAAGTGTTAAATAGCTTTCTCCACTTCGAGTCCAGTCGACAAAATAATCGTAGGTTCCGTTGTTTAAAGCAGTCATTGTAATTGTGTGATGAACATTAGTTATTTTGGTGTTATCCAGAAAATCATAAAGGCGCTTGTGCTTTTCTTACTATCAGCAATGAATTTGAGACATAAATACGAATTATCTTTCTTTTACTAGATAGCAATAAAACCGAAAAAAGATGTTGCTATTGTAGATTAAAGGTGCTATATTTATATCTGTTGCTGAGAGCTACTTGGTTAGCAACAAAGAATTTCTTAAAAAAATATTGACATCAGGTATTGATCCTGATAATATATAAGAGTTGCTTCTGACGGAGCAATAATGAAAAATTGTTCTTTGAAAACTAAACAAACAAGCGTCAACAAACAATTAATTATCATGGCTTCTATTATAGAAGCTCATGAGCCAACGTTTTAACTTATGAGCTAAACTCATACTCTTTTTTGGAGAGTTTGATCCTGGCTCA
>NZ_JAUSUN010000021.1:0-63439 GCF_030814065.1 Mesobacillus stamsii | reverse complement strand
GGAAATTCTGCATTTCCTTCAAAGAAATTCTTATAAGCCGTCTGCAAATTGATTTGTGCGTTCGCTAAAGCTAGCGAATCCACTTCTTTTAGAAACGGAAATTCATCTTTGTATTTGGCAGGAGTCGGAAACTTTTGCTTTTTAAGTGCTTCTTTATCGTCTTTGAATTTTTCATAAGTGTCCTTGCGTTCAGCTAACATCTTGTTATAGACAAAACGAACACAACCGAAAGTTTTGGCTAAAAATAAGGCTTGTTCTTTGTTTGGCAACAATCGAAATTTGAAAGCTTTGTTTTGTTTGGTCATATCCATTCACCTCACTTTTGACCTTGGTTTTCAATCTATTTTTTGATGGCATCAATTGGAGCACCGCCTGTTGTAAGCAGGAAGAAACTCCTTGACCAGAACATTTCTTTCCGTAGCTTTTTTCTGATAAGCGGAAAATATCCTCAGTGTCAAACACTTGTTTGCGATATTTTACAACCAGTACAAGATGATAATACATCAAGAATACTGAATGATTATTACTGTCTAATTTCAATGATAAATCAATTTTATTCTATCTAAGACTGATTATACCCAAACCTTTGGCTAAAGCCAACCAAAATTCATCTCCCACCTACTCATTGGGCTTTAGCCCTTCCCATTCCTTGAGGATGGGAGACTTCTTTCGGAAATCCGTTAAAATGTTAGTCGTTAGCCTTTCTTTTTTATCATGAAAAAACAGAGGACTGGCTTAGCCGCCAACTTCCTCTGTTTTTTCTGGTTTTTTTAAAGATTTTTCGAATTGCTGCAGCGGCGTTTCGAGCTGAACAATAAGGTTTTCGCCTTCCTTGATCGGCAAACCAGGTTTTAGGCTCTGACTTGTTACATATCCGCTCCCGGCTTTATTCAACTTAACCCCGGTTAGCTGGGCAAGCTTCATGACATCCCTTAGCGACCAGTCTGTCATGTCAGGATAGGTCATAGCACCCGAAGTTTTCACGATGATTTTTTCGCCTTCAAGAGCTACAATATCGCCACCTGGCAATTGATTCTGCACCTTATTCCCATCTCCAATGACTACAGTCTGAAATCCTTTCGACTCTAGCAACGTCTTCGCTTCTCCTGGTTCCATTCCTGTTACATCCGGAATTGGACTGGAATCAGCTTTCTCCCTAGTGGCAGGTTTGATATTTAAATATTGAAGGCTACTTTGCATAACAGACTTAAAGATCATGGATGTAGGAATGGAACCTTTATAGTATTGGTCAATATTTGGCTGCTGGACAGCGACATAGACAATCAGCTTAGGATCGTCCTTTGGAGCCATGCCAAGAAACGAAAACAAGTAATTACTTTCGCCGCTTAAATATTTTCCGTTTTCCGTAATATTGGCTGTTCCCGTTTTTCCAGCAACTTCATATCCATCGATGGCATAAGATTTCCCAGTTCCATGTTCCCCTGTTATCACCGTGCCTAATACGTCTCTTACTTCCTTTGCTGTCGCAGCTGAGATCGGCTGGCCCACAGTCTCAGGCTTTTGCTGATTAATGACTTTTCCAGTATTTGGATCAACGATCTTATCAATTACCCGCGGTTTCATCATTTTCCCATCGTTTGCTACCGCGGTGGCAGCCTGAATTAACTGGATCGGGGTAAACGTCGATCCCTGGCCATAAGCAACCGTCACTTTTTCAACTGGATATTGATACTGGATTTTTCCTACAGCTTCGTTTGGGAGGTCAATGCCAGTTGGCTCGTCAAAGCCAAAATCAGTCAAGTATTCACGAAACTTATCAGTACCAATTTTCTCATTGACAAGCTTAGCAGCTGCAACATTGGAAGACCGCTGTATCCCTTCTAGATAAGAAATCATCCCCCACCCCTGGCGGTTGTTGTGATCTCCGATGGGCACCGAGTTTTCCGTTACGTTATAGGACCCAGACTTATACTTCTCATTTGGATTCCATTTGTTTTCCTCAATTGCCGCTGCAAGCGTGAATATTTTCATCGTCGAGCCTGGCTCAATCGGTGTTTCTACAATCTCATTATGCCAGCTCTGATCCAAACCTTCTCTAGTGGACGGGTGGAAGCTTGGCCGTTGTGCCATCGCAAGGATATCACCTGTTTTCGGGTCAGCAACCACCACGAGAATTTTTTTCGGCTGATATTCTTTATCCACCCGCTCGACAGCATCTTCAGCAAATGTTTGGATTTTCTTATCAATCGTTAAATAAATATCATCGCCATCTTTTGCCGGAGTAATTTTTTCTTCCGCATCAGGAAGCAGCAATCCCCATAAGTCACTTTTGAAGTTAATCGAACCGTTCTCACCAGTCAATTCCTCGTTCATCGCTTCCTCAATGCCAAGTTTTCCAACGGAAATTGACTTCTGATCATCTATTTCTTTCTTTTCGACAAAGCCTACCAAGTGAGATGAAAATATACCGTTCGGGTAAAACCGTTTTGAATCTTGTAAAAAAGTTATTCCTGGAAGCTTTTCTGCTTCCATCTCCTGTTTCGTTTTATAAGAAATATCCCGGCCGGCATTTCCAAATTCAACCTGCCATGCCCCTTCTTTTGTTAACCGCTTGTAGATATCAGATTCGCTCATATCAAGATACTTCGCCAGTACAGCGGCTGTTTTCTCCGGATCCTTTACGTGTTGTGGCTTATTTTTATTTGTTGTAACCGATTCATCAAGGATGGCGACCAGCGTATAGGAAGTGGTGTCTTCTGCAACTACTTCGCCTTTGCGGTCAAAAATCGTCCCCCTGACAGCCTCAATCACTTTTTCATTGGAATATTTTTGCTGTGCTCTTGCTGCCAGTGCTTGTCCATGAACTTCACCTGTGACCTGGATGGAGACAAACCTGAATAACAAGATAAAAAAGAGCAGGCTAAATATTACGAATAATACCGCTGCTCCTGCATTCATATTTGGCTGTTTCTTGCCCATCAGTTTTCCACACCTTTAACATTGTTTTCATTCAATGTTAGACCGAGCTTTTCTGTCACCTGTTTGATTCTTTCATAGGTACTTAATTCGCTAATCTGGTTTTCAAGATCACTATTAATCTTTTGCTGTTTCTGAATATTGCCTTCAACTAGTTGGATTTCTTTGTTGACTTCGTAAATAGCTGCCTGTTTTGAAACCATGAATGTTGCGCCGAAGCAAACAGTTACCCCGAACACAAACATCAGAAATTTTTCGCCGGGCGTAAGTATCGAATGACGTTTTTCCGGCGCTTTTGCCGGTACCTGAACCGTTTGCTGCTGTTGTTCTTGCTGCAATTTTCTAGCCAGATTGCTCATTTTTTCCCCTCCTGAAATTTTTTAGGCATAATTTACATTTTTACTTTTTCAGCGATCCGCAGTTTCGCAGATCTTGCCCGGTTGTTGAATTCCAGCTCTTCCTCGGACGGAAGAATTGGTTTTCTGGTAATCAGCTTCAATTTAGGTTGAAACTCATCCGGAATGATCGGCAGTCCATGTGGAAGCGATGGTGTTTCACTAGCTTTTTTTAAGGTAACCTTACAAATCCTGTCTTCAAGTGAATGGAAGGTGATAACACTGATTCTTCCTCCTACGGAAAGAAGTTCGATTGCCTGTTCCAGTGATTTTTCAAAGACACGAAGTTCATCGTTAACAGCGATTCTCACAGCTTGGAAAACTCTTTTCGCCGGGTGACCGCCTTTTCTTCTGGCAGGTGCTGGTATCGCATCCTTGATCAACTCAACAAGCTCACTAGTAGTTTTAATAGGAGCATTTTCGCGCGCAGCTTCAATCTTTCTTGCAATTTGTTTTGAAAATTTTTCTTCCCCGTACTGAAAAAAGATTTTGACCAATTTCTCATAGGGCCACTCATTTATTACATGATAAGCAGATAATGGCGCATCCTGGTCCATCCGCATATCAAGCGGGGCATCATGATGATAACTAAAGCCACGCTCTGGCGTGTCAAGCTGGGGAGAAGAGACTCCGAGATCGTAAAGGATCCCATCCACTTCCATTATCCCTTGGTTTTCAAGCTCGTCCTTTAGGTGAAGAAAGTTGCTTTTAATGATTGTCAGTCTGTCCCCATACGGAGCAAGCTTCTCTTTCGCATTTGCAATGGCGACATCGTCCTGGTCAAACGCGTATAGCTTACCATTTTCTGATAGCTTGGACAAAATCAATTCACTGTGGCCTGCGCCACCGAGAGTGCAATCCACGTATGTACCGTCAGGCTTGATATCGAGCCCGTCTACTGTTTCTTCCAATAACACTGTTGTATGTTTGAACATTAAAATCCACCTTTCCAATCGAGGAGCAGGTAATATTATATCAGAATAATGTTACCCTTAAATATCAAATCCAATCATATTTTCCGCAATTTCAGCAAAAGATTCCTCAGATTCTGCGAAATATTCTTCCCAGATGGCTTTGCTCCAAATTTCAATTCGACTGGAAACACCTAAAATCACACATTCTTTCTCAAGCTTGGCGTAATGCATCAACGGGGAAGGAATATTGACTCTCCCCTGTTTGTCAATTTCACTCTCGGTAGCACCCGAAAAGAAAAATCGGGTAAATGCACGTGCATCTTTTTTCGTCAGCGGAAGCCCTTTTAACTTTTCCTCAATCACTGACCATTCAGAAACGGGATAGCCAAATAAACACTGGTCAAGCCCACGGGTAAGAATGAACATTTCACCCAGGTGTTCACGGACCTTGGCAGGGATGATCAATCGGCCTTTGCTATCAACATTGTGATGGTATTCACCCATGAACATGCCACTACCCCCACTTTCTAAATATAATGTACCACATTCCCCCACTTTTCACCACCGTATTTTAAATATTCTCTATGCAAACACGAAATCCTTTTCTTTCTATAAAAAAATAAGCTCCATCCGGAAAGGATGGAGCGCTAATTTTACAATTTTATGATTTTATGGGTACCATCGAACTGATAATCCAGCTTTGCTAATTCAGGTACAAGATCCAATCCATATTTGTTTAGATAGTAGAATGGATTCCAGACTCTTTCCTGAGGCGCCCCGCCAGGTCTCAGCGCGTTCTCTACTCTTGAAAACTTTTTTAGAATATGATCGTGCTTGCGGAAAATTGCCTCTTTGATTTTATCTTCCATTAAGGTGATTTGATTCAGCAAAATCGATTCATTCTTTTGCAGCATCGGCATTAATACCGGATCGATTTCGTTTGATTTTTCACGGATAAGTTGATATTGACCTGCCAGCATGCTCTTCACCTGAGCAAATAACTCCTCTATTTCCCGATCCTTCAGTGCATCGATGAACTCCAGTTCATGTCCGCTTGTGCCTGAAATCAACACTTCTTTCAAGTCCAGATTCAATTCATCAAGATCCGATTCGATCGCCCTTTCCAATAAGGTGATATTCAATCTTGGGACAAGCGGAGGCATTTTGAGACCAAAATGCTCGAAAACAAGCTTTAGCTCTGCCCAGTAGGCGATTTCTCCAGGACCTCCAATGAAAGCAATTGTTGGGAAAAGCAATTCTTGCATTATCGGACGGGTAACGACATTATTGCTGAGTTTTTCCGGAAACTCACTCGCAATCTCCATCAATTCATCATATGTAAAGCTGACTTCGCCGTTTTTTCCTGCAAATTTTCTACTTTCAGGGTCGAATTGAAGCAAAATCCGCTGATTTTCCCGTTCATCATAAAAGAACAGGTTAGCAGTATTTTCATTGATTTCTATCATTTTAGCAAAGCCAGCTGCCTTCGTATTTTCCTGTTGATCAAGGACCGCAGAAGTAATTTCACGATGATTTTTAATTTGTTTGATAAAGTACTCTTTTTCAAGCTTCCGCAAGTCTTTATTTCCGGAGTCAACAATCAACAGACCTGAGTCCTTGAAAAGCTCCATTATGATGGTAGCAAAAAAGTCCACGAACGATTCGGCTTTCTTCAATGATTCCATCGCAAAGGCTAATATTTCTTTCGTGTATTTTGTTTCGCCGTAAGTTTCGATGATTTCCTCCACCCAGGAATAACACAAATCACGGTTGATACACACTTCGGAAATCATCTGTTTCTCAAGACTTTTTTCCGGGTAGATCCACTTCTCCTGCCTGTTGTCCTTCATGATGTATACATGATTGACTTCATGGTAGTCATGATCTTCTCCGGCAATCCAAAATACCGGGACGACTGGGACGCCAAGTTCCTGCTCTTTTTGTTCAGCAAGCTTAATAATAGAAATCACTTTATGAATCGTATAGAGCGGTCCTGTCAGGATACCAGCCTGCTGGCCGCCAATGACGGCAACGCTGTTTTCTTTCCTGAGCTTCTCGATATTCTCAGCAATTCGATCAGACTCTGGGTAACGTGACATCAGATTTTGAATATGATCAGCAATTTCCTGCCTCATAAAGCTTCTATTTTTCAATTCATCCAGCCGATGAACGTATGAATTCGCATCCGTATAAGGATAATGAAAGAACCGTTGAAGTTCAGGGTTCCCAGCAAGGTAATCTGTCGCAAACCGGTTCGCGGCCGGAAGTGAGAGATTCAACATCTCCATTAATCTGTACTTCCTTTCTCGTTAACAATTTTCACTGTAATGAGTATAGCATTGTTTGAAATGAAATGAAAAAACTTTGCCTTCCGAAATTTCTAACATTCCTCCGCAACTAACTTAAGCTATTTTCCGAAGAAACAACAAATGTTGGACCACTAAACATTCGGTCCAACATCAAGTCAAGCAAACAAGAATATCAGTCGCTTATATAATCCAACTAACACAAGAATGATATAGGCTGAACTAAAAAGCAGAAAATTCAATCGCCAAAACCCTTTAAAAACTTTTGACAGAACAATCTCCTGTTTATATTGCCAATGAAGCCAGACAAAAATGGCCGCCAAACCAAACAAAATAATCAATAAAAGCCAAAAATACGATTTTCCCCAAATCGTAACAATCAAAAAATGAACAGACAGTACAAGCAATAACGTGCTGAAATCAATAGCTAGATTGACAGACAGACGATGGTTTCCAGTGATTTGCTTAGTGATGATGAAAACAGCGAGATAGCCAACGATTGGCACTGTAATCAATATGGCGACAATTACAGAGAAGAATTCAGACATCATCCTCCCTCCCTTTCTTGTTCCTTCCCCTTGATGCAATGATAATAGTTATGTATTAATGGAGCTTTCATCTTTTTATTTTTTGATAATTCGAGCAAGTAGCCGAGGATAGCGTCAATCTCAGTCGGTCTGCCATTTTCCATATCCTTATACATTGAGGAATGGTTGTATTCCGTTTTTTTACATACTGTTATCAGATTTTGAAGGTAAACTTCCTCCTGGTCGAGGCCAAGGACAAGGGCACATTCTAAAAAAAGTTGCTTGAAGATTTCAAAGTAAAAAGGATTATCGACCAGTTCACCATTCCTGACTTGCAGAACGGAAGTCAACGGATTGATGACTGCGTTAACCACCAATTTTTTGATAAGCATCTCATTATAATCTGGTTCCAATAGAACTGGAAAGTCGGCAGGAGCATTCTTTGCTAGTTCTCTGAGAAGATGGGATTCTCCTCGGAAAACTGCTGTTCTGGTGACTCCGCTGCCATTGTGCTGAACAGTGTAGTCGTTTACCCTAACAACTCCATGTTCGACCGATCCCACAAAAATATTCTGCGCCTGGATCTCCGAGATCATCTCAATATGACTGTAGCCGTTTTGCAGGAATAGAATACTATCTTCCACATTTGCCTTCAGTTCCTCCATTAGTCCAGAAAGCTGGTATTGTTTCACAGCCACTATCGTTACCTGTTCTTTTCCTCTCCAATCTTGGATGCCAGCAGCGGCAATTTTCAGCGGCTGCAGAGCTATGCCGTCTTTTATAAGATGCAGTCCGTTTTTCGTGATCTCGTCTGCCTGCTCCTTTGTCCGCGTGTAAATGCAAACTTCGTTTTGAAATCCAAGGTAGTAGGAAAATAGTAAACCTAATGAACCGCCGCCAATTATCGCTATCTTCATAAAAATCCCCTCATTGAACGTGCTTGCACTCCTCTATATTGTGTACCACTTAAAAATCAATCACATAGGAAGCAACCGTTACATCTTTAGTCCTATTTTAGCAGAAACAAAGACG
Source organism: Mesobacillus stamsii (assembly GCF_030814065.1). NCBI lineage: Bacteria > Bacillati > Bacillota > Bacilli > Caryophanales > Bacillaceae > Mesobacillus > Mesobacillus stamsii. The sequence goes on along the minus strand of NZ_JAUSUN010000021.1, from coordinate 55,328 downwards.
TCAATGGAAGAAAGGAATACCGATTTTTCATACGAAAAACCGGGCAAAAACCGTCCGGTCCTTTTTTGGTTTAGGCTGATAATCGATTTTCACTCCAGAAACTCGCTTTCCGCGGAGCAACAGGGGAGTCTCCTCCTCGCTTCGCTCAAACCTATTCCGATAGCAACCGAGCCTATCACCATCCAAATAAATAATTTCACCCCAAACCTTCACAGGATCGGTTTTTTTGATAAGAACATAGAACCTGTCAAAATAGCGGGGCTTTCTTGACAACTTTTCGCTCGCTACCCTCAAACCTGTCAAAATAACGGGGTTTTCTTGACAACTTTTCGCTCGCTACCCTCAAACCTGTCAAAATAACGGGGTTTTCTTGACAACTTTCCGCTCTACACCCTCAAACCTGTCAAAATAACGGGGCTTTCTTGACAACTTTTCGCTCTACACCCTCAAACCTGTCGAAATAACAGGACTTTCTTGACAACTTTCCGCTCTACACCCTCAAACCTGTCAAAATAACGGGGCTTTCTTGACAACTTTCCGCTCTACACCCTCAAACCTGTCAAAATAACGGGGCTTTCTTGACAACTTTTCGCTCTACACCCCCAAACCTGTCAAAATAAATTTGTCCAGCACCAGCATATAGCCCAACGCTTAGGCAAGCCGTTTGCCGCTAACTCCTCGAAACGTTTTTCGCCTTCGTGTCTATCAACAAAAAAGATTCGTTTAAAAAACATTTGGCTCCATGTCTCGATTTTCCCGCAATTACAAAAAAGGGTAAGCATATAAATTCTGATATTATAAGAAAAGCGCAAGCACCTTGGTCAACTCCAACAAGCGCTGCCCGCCTAGAACGCCTCGTCCTGTGGCTGGCGGGTCTAGCACATCCTGTGCCTCGGAGGGCCTGACAGTGAAGTCGTTCTTTGACTTCATTGGCAGGACCGAATCGTCTCGAGGAGTTAGGAGCCGCAGCTAGAAAAGCGACTCGAGGGGCTAGGAGTCTGTTCGACGGAGTGAAATCCACGTATTTTTATTCAAAATGAATGTTTTTATACAATAAAACGGATGAATAGGAAGCATTCTGGCATAATTATACGCTAAATAATTTTTATCGGACAGACTCCTAGGCGCTGAAGCTGGACCATTCTTTGAAGTGAATTTATACTTATCTTAATAAAACGGAGATAATTTGAAGCAATCGATCCCGCAAAAAATAGAATCACTTTCTAATATTTAAATGCAGAATTTTTCATGTTTTTATAATATAATAATAACAAATGTAAAAATCCAGCTGCCAAATTCAGATTAGAAATTATGGATGATCGGCGGCTAGGCAGGGGAGTGTTCATGGTGAAAGTAGAGAAACTTAAAATTAATTATAAGACATTAGAAGAATTTAAGAAATTCAAGGAGTATGGGCACCAGGAGCTGTCCATGCTGGAGGATCTGGAAGCGAATATCGTAGAAAATGATAGCGATTCGCCGTTCTACGGTATTTATTTCGGCGACAAACTTGTCGCGCGCATGAGCTTATATCAGGTAAAGAAACAGTTTGACCGCTACTTTGAGCCTTCTCAGGATTATTTGGAGCTCTGGAAGCTGGAGGTATTGCCGGATTACCAGGGAAATGGTTATGGCACAGCACTCGTTGAATTTGCAAAAAGCCTTGGCCTGCCAATTAAGACAAATCCTCGGATAAAATCTCAAGAATTCTGGGAAAAGATGGGCTTTACCCCTGTTCATTACGATGTGGAAAGAGACCGCGGTGAAAATCCGCTTGTCTGGTATCCTGCCGGTGTAACAGAACAAGTCTAGCCATTCTAAATTAATAGCGCCTGCCAGTTCTGGCAGGCGACTTATTATTTATTTTTCAACCTTTTCCAGGTTTCCCTTTCCCTCCACTTGAAAATTCATTTTCTGCTGTTTTTCTTCGTCCTTTGAACCGACTCTTTTTTTGGCTCGCTCCATAATATCAATCAGAGCACGATAGTCCTCTTCCATCGATTTCAGCTTTGTCTCTAATTTTTCATTTTCTGCAGACAAGTAATAGATTTGCTTTTCTAGGCTATGAATTTTTTCTTGCTGATCATCTTGACTGTTAAGGGTTCCCGCTTTTTGGTAGAGCTCATCAAGATACTGTTTTACTGCTTCCATACTTAAATTTACATCCTTTTTCTGTTTTTCTTGAACCATGTCAGGTGCATCGTTTGCCTTAGCCTGTGTTTGAGCAGCTCCCGTTATTCCCTGTTCTTTTCCTTGCTTGTTTGCTTCCTTTCGCTGCTTTTTAGCTAGTTCAATTCCCGATTTATATTGCTTCCTCACATAAGAATTCCAGCGAAAACCACAGGCGGCGGCCGTTCTTGACAGCTGTTTTCCAACTTCCTCAAAAGCTTTCAATTGCGTGCCGCCTTCGCGGATATTGCGCAATACTACTTCAGCAAGCAATAAGTCTTCGTCCTGTGACCAGGCATCCTGACGGGTTAGTGGCATCAGAAAATCCCTCCTATTGTTTTTATTCATTCTTATGCCTCTAATAGGAAAGATAGAATGATATATCAGCCAATATTATTTTTTTTTGCTGATGAATTCATCCACTTTTTTGTTATGGGCTTCATCTTCCCATAACACAGCGCATCTTTTCGCTTCTGCTGCCATCCTCTCTCTCATTGCTAATAGCTCCCATTTTTTATTCATTAATGATTTATAAGCTGCTAGTACAGTTGTCTCTTTTTTTAAGCTTTCTTTCATGAACATGCGACAAGCATCAATAGGGTCTTCCATATAAATATCATGCAAAAATCCAAGTTCAAAGAGTTCTTCTGCAGTATGAATTTTTGCATCCATAAGCATTTTCATTGCAGCATGAGGAAGCTTTTCCAAAAGGATAGAGCCTCCTCCCCAGCCAGTGGTGATCGCCAGGTTTCCCTGGACAAAACCGGCTTTTATTCCCGCCTTACCGATCCTGAAATCGCAGGCTGCAGCTATTTCACAACCTCCTCCAACAGCTGTACCATTGAGAATTGCAATGGTTGGTTTAGGCAGTGTCAGCAGCTTATATAAAATCTCCGCCATCCGCGATAGCATTCCATACGCCTGTTCCTCCGTCTTCAATTGGTGAAAGGCAACCAGGTCCCCTCCCGAACAAAAAGCAGCGTCGCCTGCTCCTATAATGGCAAATACTTTAACTTCAGGGTCAGAAGCCATTTCTATCGCTTTTTCCAGACCTGCCATTATTTCAAAATTAATCGCATTTCTCTTGGCAGGTCTGTTGATCGTAAAACACAGTATTCCGATACTTTCTTGTGAAATTATGTAAGAGTCCATCTTTCCCCTCCTCGTATCATACTAGCCCCTCTATTGTAACATTTCCGATAATGCAAAAAAGCACAGGATGCATCTGCATCCTGTGCTTTTTTCGAAAGAAGATTAGTCATTGACAACTTCTTTTCCTTTGTATGTTCCGCAAGCTTTGCACACACGGTGAGCAAGTTTCATTTCACCGCAGTTAGGGCATGCTACCATACCCGGAACTTGTAATTTAAAATGAGTACGGCGTTTTCTTTTCGCAGTTTTAGATGTTCTTCTAAATGGTACAGCCATTCTTCCCACCTCCTTAAAAGGAATAAGAAAGTTTATGAAGGCCAGTCCTTTTCTGGACCTCCACGCTCTTTTTTCATTCGTTAGTCAGAGGAATCCTTGGAATCCTCAAAGAATTTTGCAAGTCCGGCAAGCCGGGGATCAAGTTTTTCGGATTTCTCCTGTTCCTCGATTACTTCCCAACCCTTACCTGACTGGGGTGCGCCTTCTTGACCAGTGTTATCATCGCAGAATACTTGGATGGGCACTTCCACCAGTAATATCTCCCTAATGATTGGTTCAAGATCAATGACATCGCCTGTTGCTTGATGAACTTCCTCGTCAGCCTCATAATCGTAGCTGTTTAGCATGAAAGTTTCAGTAGTTTCCACATCTATTGGATATTTTACATCAACCAGTGTCCGTGAACAAGGCAGGATCAGATGACCATCAATCCGAATATGGAATGTCACTCTAGTAGCACTGATATCCGCCCTACCGGTTAGATGGATGGGAGATACCTTTCGGATGGTAGGTTCTGTTTCCATAATGGAGTCCATTCGAACAAACTCGTCAATTAGAAAGTCCTTATTTCGATGTTTTTGTATCTGACTTATTGTCCATTTCATAAAATCACCCCAAGGCAACAAAAGTAATTATAGCCCTTTGCGTAATCATTTGTCAATATTTTTTCTTTACACTATAATTTACATAAATACAATAAATTAAACTTCCAAACAATGCAAGATACATCATAACACGAAGGGGTACAAGAATGAAAGCTGTTGGCGTTGTCGTTGAATATAATCCTTTCCATAATGGCCATCTGTTCCATGTCCACCAGGCAAAAAAACAATTCGATGCTGATATAGCTATCGCCGCAATGAGCGGGAATTTCCTTCAGCGTGGGGAACCTGCGCTAGTCTCCAAATGGGCCAGGACAAAGATGGCACTTGCTGCCGGTGTAGATATTGTGTTTGAACTACCATACCGGTATGCGACTCAGCATGCTGAAATTTTCGCTGAAGGAGCTGTTTCTATCCTGTCTGCAGCCGGGGCTGACATACTCTGTTTCGGAAGTGAATCAGGTGACCTGGAAGCTTTCAAACGGACGATTGCCTTCCTTGCAGAAAACGATGATCGATTCCAGGAAAAAATCAGGCTATATTCAGCGGAAGGAAATAGCTACCCTAAATCAATCGCGCTTGCATTTCAATCCCTTTTTCCCTCAGAAAACTTCGTTGATCTTTCTCAGCCAAATAACATTTTGGGAATGCATTACATGCAGGCGATCCTAAGACAGGAGAGTCCAATGGAGGCACAGACGATTACGAGAAAAAGCTCCGGCTATCATGATGAGTACTTCGCTTCTGCCACCATCGCCAGCGCGACCAGCATCCGCAAGGCATTGTTCGGTGCTGCCGGTGAAATGGAATCCATCAGGCAATACGTTCCCGAGTCAACCTACAGCTATTTGATCCAGTACAAGAGGGAGTACGGTGGCTTCCATTCATGGGAAAATTACTGGCCGTTATTAAAATACAAGCTAATGCAATGCGGTCCTGATGAGATTAAAGAGTTCTATGAAGTCGAAGAGGGACTGGAAAATCGATTGATTGCCGCTGCGTCAACCGCTAACACCTTCCAACAGTTCATGGAAGCCATTAAAACGAAACGATATACATGGACCAGGCTGCAAAGAGTTTGCCTACATATTTTAACCAATACGCGTAAGAAGCAAATGGAAACCTCCAAAAGGACGGCAGATTATTTGAGATTATTAGGAGCAACTGAAAAAGGACGTGCCTACTTGAACTATAGGAAAAAGGATTTCAGCCTGCCAGTTATCTCCAGGTTATCCGCATTTTCAGGTCCTGATCTCGAGCTCGATATCAAAGCTGCCAAAATTTATGCACTTGCCCAAAATGGCAATAGCCAGGAAAAGCTGCTTGCTGAAGAGTTCGCACAGCCGCCTATTATGCGAAGCTAGAAAAATCACGCTGTTCAGCGTGATTTTTCTTTTAGATTCTCCAGATAGGATACAGCTTCATCGAAAGTATCGACTGGAATGATTTTCATATTCGTTTTGATATCTTTTGCCGCAATCAGTGCTTCTTCGTAGTTTGAGCCCTTCATTCCTTTTTCAAATGGTGCAAAAAAGAATTCCACACCTGCCTTATCCGCTGCTACTACTTTTTGCTGGATTCCGCCGATTCTTCCAACCGTACCATCGGGGCTCATCGTTCCGGTGCCAGCTATCTCATATCCTTTTGTTAAATCCTCCGCGACCAATTGATTGTAGATTTCCAATGAAAACATTAACCCAGCTGATGGTCCGCCGATTTCATCAGATTGAACTGTTACAGCTGGTTCAACATTTATTTCTTTATCATCGACAAGCTGAATACCTACTACTGGACGATTGCTTCCATCATCAAGAGCCTTTAACGGGATTTTTACCTGATTTGTTTTCCCGTTGCGCTTGTATGCAAGATTTACAGTATCGCCTGGCTTTTTTGTACTAATGTATTTAATGAATTCATCTGATGAAGAAAATGCAGTATCATCCACTTTGTAGACGAGGTCTCCTGGCTTCAATTTCCCATCCGCTGGCATTCCTTCCATCGTTCTAAGCACATAAACGCCTTTATACATATAGTCAACAGGCTTTCCAGCTTTTTTATAGGCAACCTCGATTGCTGCTGTCTTAGAATTATCCATCATGTGAAGTTGGCGAATATTGTATTCTTCATCTGATTCATCCGCTGCCCTGATCTCTTCAACAGGATAAATTTCCTGGTATTTACTTACCTTAGCGATGACGTAAGCATAAATATTAGCCCTGCCCATCCGGACGGTTGTCAGCATGAAATTGCCTTCCTCGTCATTACCGCCTTCCACCTCAACGATCGGTTCCAGCTCTTTTGCCATTCCGGGCTTTGTTACATAGTATGGTAAATAATAAAATGAACTAACAATAATGAAAATAGCTGTCAATATAGAAATGCCTATCGATGTCTTTCTGCTCATTCTGTTTGGGGCCCCCTCCATTGTCCAATGGTTTGTTTAATTTTATCGATATGCTTTCTTGCTTCTTCTTCACCAATTGTAATGATTTCTTCGATATTCGTAAATGCTTTTGAGTTAAACATCTCAACGGGCGGTCGGATCATCACATCTGAGGCAACCTCGCGATTGGCAACTAGCTCCATCTGCATAATATCGATACTTTGCATGATTACGTCAAATATGGAAGTCACTTCCTCGTTGATTTTCACATTCGAAACATCAACGGCGATGACGATATCTGCTCCCATTTCCTTGGCAACTGAAACGGGGATCCGGTCCACGACTCCGCCATCAACAAATAAGCGGCCACCAAGTTTCTCCGGCACAAAAATACCCGGTATTGCAATACTAGCCCTTACCGCTTCCGCAACTGGGCCCTGTTTGAATACTACCTTCTCACCCGACATAAGATCTGTTGCTACAATTCCAATGGGGATATCCAGTTCCTCAATCATTTTGCCGTGTGTAAAAATTCTGATGAGCTCTTTGACTCTTTTCCCTGCAATAAATCCCATCTTTGGAACTGTAAAATCAAGATAATATTTCCGTTTGAATACCTTTGATAATTTATAAAGCCGTTCCACGTCCAGCCCTGCACCGTAGAATGCAGCAACAAGAGCCCCCATGCTGCTTCCAGCTATTAAATCAATGGGGATACCCTCGTCCCGAAGGACCTTTATGACACCTAAATGGGCAAATCCTCGTGCACCACCAGAACCAAGGGCTAAACCGATTTGTGGTCTTGTCAAAGCTCTTCCCTCCCTTATACTCATGTTTTTTTGATACATCGCAAACTTGGTCTAAATTGAAGTTTAGCGAGTATATTGATTTATATGAGGACAAGGCTGAAAACTGATCATTTTTTTAGGATAACTGGTGGTGAGAACCGGCCTTTTTAAAAAAAGGAATTTTTACTAAATATAACAGCCTTCCATGTACATAGATCCAGCTGGCTTGAAAAATGATCGGCCGCTAAGATCACTTTATTTTACCATTGATTAAAAAAGTTTCACAGCAAGACCGTAGGAAGGAGATTTGTACGTGCTAAAATCGAGATTAAAAACCCTTTTCCTTGCAGCCTCCGTCACCTTTTTGGCTGTTTCACTCATCATCTTTCCCCAGGAATCCTTTGATGCTTCCATTAGGGGATTGAATATGTGGTGGGAAATTGTCTTCCCCTCCCTCCTTCCGTTTTTCATCTTATCCGAAATGCTGATTGGACTTGGAGTCGTCCGTTTTATCGGGATACTTCTCGAGCCTTTGATGAGACCACTTTTCAAAGTACCGGGGGTAGGCGGTTTTGTCTGGGCGATGGGGATCGCTTCGGGATTTCCAGCAGGAGCGAAGCTGACGGCTAGGATGCGTCAGGAAGGGCAGCTATCAAAAATTGAAGCAGAACGTCTAGTTTCTTTCACAAATTCCTCCAATCCGTTGTTTATTTTCGGAGCAGTTTCAGTCGGCTTCTTTTACAATGTCCATCTTGGGGTCATCCTTGCGCTGGCACATTATCTGGGCAACATCAGCGTCGGATTGATGATGAGATTTTATGGGAGGAGCGAAGAACGTACTACAACAGATAAAAAGCCAAAAATATCGCTAAGGGATGCCTTTGCTGCATTGCATAGAGCTAGGGTCCAGGACAACCGGCCAATCGGAAAGCTTCTCGGAGATGCCGTAACGTCTTCCATCCAAACACTGTTGATGATCGGGGGATTCATCATCTTGTTCTCCGTTATTAACAAACTATTATTTCACCTGCATATTACTGTATTCCTTGCTAAATTTCTGGAAGACATCCTCGTAATGCTCGGAATGACAGGTATGCTCAGCCTGCCATTCATATCCGGATTATTCGAGATAACACTTGGCAGTCAGATGACCAGCCAGGTTCAGGACGCAACCTTAATGCATCAGGCTATCATCACAAGCTTCATCCTTGCATTCAGCGGTTTTAGTGTTCAGGCACAGGTAGCTAGCATTCTCGCACAGACAGATATCCGCTTTCAGCCATTCTTTTTCGCGCGAATCGCTCAAGGATTCTTTGCTGCGTTTTATGCTTTTCTCCTTTGGAAGCCTGTTTATGAACGCTTTTTTCAGGATGAACAACCGTCAAACGTATTGCCGGTAATGGAATACTTCACTTCAGAAGGAAGCCGCCTTGCCGACACATACAGCCGCATTGTTACAGCAGGACCATTGATCACGATTGGCAGTTTGCTTGTTTATATTTGGATTCTCGGGATCCGACTCCTGGATAAAAAATAACGGACATCTCTGTCCGTTATTTTTTATCCAGCACCAAATTCTATTTGAAACGGGTGATTTACCGTATATTTATACGCTAAAATCATCTTAAAGACCCCTAACACCTTAAGTCGTTTCCGTTTTTCTTATCATCATCGAATTTTTTCAGTAAGGCTTCTTCGACTTCATCAGGAACCAATTCGGAGATTTTTCCACCGTACCTGGCAACTTCTTTCACTATGCTGGAACTTAAGAATGAGTATTGGTTATTCGTCATGATGAAAAACGTTTCAATTTTGTCATCCAAAACTCTGTTCATTGAAGTGATTTGCATTTCATACTCGAAATCCGAAACGGCACGCAACCCCCTGATGATCGCCTGGGCATGGACACCATCGGCATAATCAACCAGCAGTCCCTGGAAGGAATCTACTTTTACATTTGGAATCCGTTTGGTGACCTGGTTTATCAAGTCCATTCTTTCTTCTACTGAAAATAGCGGTTGCTTTGAAGAATTATTCAACACGACGATATAAAGTTCATCGAAAACCTTCGCGGCCCTTGTGATGATATCCAAGTGCCCGTATGTAATAGGGTCGAAACTGCCTGGACAAACAGCAACTCTTGCCACTATACTTCCCCCTCATCTTCTGCTTGCATTTTATATAGTGTTATTCCGATAATACCATAAGATTCATTTCTAGTTTGCACTAATTTCCCTATTTTTTCAGGCAGGCTGATAGAGGAGGAATGTTCACAAATAACCATTCCTTCCTGTTGAATAAGTCCATCTTTGTCGATCATTTCCATTAGCAGCACCAGCTGTTGTTTTTGGTAAGGAGGGTCCAGGAAAACGAAATCAAACACCAGTTTTCTTTTTTGAATCGCCTTCAAGGCTCTGATTGCATCGTTTCGATAAACCTCTGCTTTCTGTTCCAGACCACAAGATTTTAAGTTTTCATTTATAACATGAATCGCCTTTCCATCACGGTCAACAAAAATGACCTGATCCAGTCCTCTGCTAAGTGCCTCGATTCCCAAGCCTCCACTGCCGGCAAATAAATCAAGCCCAAGGCCCCCTGTAAAATAAGGACCTATCATATTGAACAAAGCTTCCTTTACTTTATCAGTAGTCGGCCTAGTAGCAGTCCCGGGCACAGCTTTCAACATTCTGCCCTTAAAATCACCTGATACAACTCTCATTTTTTTGCTCCTTAATTATGTAAGCTTTTTCACATTGAATTCCGAAAAATTACTCCCTTATCCTATCACACATCGAAAAAATTAACCAAACAATGTATATCCCTTCCTATTATGGGAAGAATAACGAGTAACAACATCAATTTGAGGATGTTGTTGCCAACCGCGGAGAAGACTTACGTTTCCCCATAAGTTCTTCCTCCGGTTTCTCCTCTCCCTTTGCCTTCAGCGCCATTGCGGTGCATGGAAGGAAGCCTTGAGCCTAAGTGGCTCAAGGTTTTGTTTTTTTAGCGGAAAGTTTCGTGGTTTTTAAGAGGCGGTGGATTTCTGGTTTTTCTTGCTTATTCTTCAAAAAAAGGCAAGGATTCCCCTGCCTTTTTTGATATGGTTATATTCCCATCTTATAGTCATATTCTTTTGCCTTGTCTGGGGAAGTATTTTCAAACTCCATTTTTAAAAATGGTTTGTAAGAAGGTTCCACCTTTTTTACGAAAGAATAGGATTGAATCTTTTCCATAAGTCCTTCTGTCTCGTCGAGATTGCAATAAATAACAGCATATTTTAACTTTTTAGAGACAAAATGGACATTGCCAAATCGTCTGAGCATCTTGGCCTGTTTCAACGAATACAGCCATACAATGATTCCTTGCCTCTGTCCTATCATATTCTTTTCCCCTTCGGTAACCGTTTCCTTTGTACTAGTCTAGCATACAAAAACCTGTTTTTTCAATCATGTTCGTCTTTTTCTGTTAGGCGGAACATCCACAGCTTCCTCCGCTGCCGCATCCCCCACTGCAGGAGCTTTCAAAAAACGGGTTTCCAGTTGGTACTTTCACACTGTCGGAAACAGATCTGCCGATTATGACGCTTACTTCATCAAGAAGGCTTTGTAAATCATTTTCCGCTTTCTTGAATTCAGCAATTACCAAATCAATATCGAGCTCTCTTTTAACAAGACGGATCTTGCCCATGATATCCTTGTAATCAGGATGGTATTTCCCGAAACGCTGGACCTCTTCATAGCGATCCTTCATATCGACAAATTCACGGACCTTCCTTTGTGTTTCGGCATTGGTTTTAACCTTATATAAGCATTCCCGATAATATTCGGCAATATCTGATTGTAAAATCATGCTGACTAACTGTTCAGCTTCTTCCATTAATAAGACTCTTTCTGATGTAACAGCAAGCAATGCTATCTCACCTCCGAACCCATTTTACCATGAAACTGCCAGAAAAGCTAAGCTTTCTGGTCCGCAGGCCGGTACACGTAAAAGAAACCACTGCCTATTCGAGCAGAAAGCTTTATCATGACTGTGAATTCATCGTCGAGAACATCTGCATCATCATCGATGCCATTTGTACATTATTGGAGAACTTCTGAACTCGATGGGGGATGGTTTTTTCAAAATGATGCAGTGCCGCAATTTGCGCTGCATGCAAACTCCTAGGATCCCGGCTCAGCTTCCTGTACCAATGGGGCTGTGCCCGGACAAACTCAATCAATTCCTTATTTGATCGCAACTGATCCATCACATCTCTTCGCATCTTTTTCGGCCTCCATTCTAATCCTTCCTAAATGAAAAGGGATTGGAGGGACCTGAATTGTTTGACCCTTGAGACCCGCCTGCTTTCCCCTGGAACTGGGAAAGCACGCCCTGGATCGCTCCGAGTGCCTGACTGATATTGTTCATCTGCCCTTGCACCTGAGCGGGGTCCATATTTTTCACTGCCCCCATAATGGTACCGAGCCAATCCGTTTTCTGTTCCTTGTCTTCGTTTTTCTTGTCCTTTATGTTATCTGAAATAGTATTCCATCTTGGGTCGTCTTCCCCAAGCAAGTACCATTCCTCGAACATTTCCTGCCAGGTCGTTTCCCCCTTCCGTACTTGCTGTGCCAGGTCCGGGTGTTCTTTGACAAATTCCTTGAACTTTTCAACAGAGGGATGAAGTTTCTTTTTCGCCATGCTTTTCACCTCACAGTGTCACAAATGCCTATAATATCATATGACACATGCAATGAATGGTGAAGATCGGATAGTTCCCAATCGCCATCAATTTTGGTAAAGTAGAAACAACAATTAGGCTTTGATAAAATAAGGATTAGAATCACAGAAGCAGAGCCATTTAGAAAGAGGTTAATCATAGTGAAAAAAGATTTACATCAACTTTTGGACGAATGCATCTCGCATTCGGGTGAACAGGAATTAGCAGCACTTCAAACTGTGCTCACCGGAATCAAGAATAAATTGGATGGCAAAAATAGTACGTATATCGATGGCCTGATGCATATGGATCGGAGACTCGATGATCAAACATGCGAAATTGATATTCCAATTACAAGCGTACTTGACAATACACTAGGGATAGTTCATGGGGGATTTACCGCCACTTTACTGGATACAACAATGGGAACATTGGCGAACAAATTGGTTCCAGACGGCTACGCAGCAGTGACATCGCAGCTTAACATCCATTTTCTTGCCCCGGGGATCGGCGATAAACTCCATTGCAAAGCCTCGCTGATTCATAAAGGAAGAAGCACCCTAGTCCTTGAAGCCGATGTATTCCGGTCGGACGGGAAAAAAATTGCCTCCTCTTCCGGAAGCTTTTTCGTTATCGAAAAACAGCATAAATGATTCCATCTGGAAGAGGAAACCACAAAGAGAATCAAAATAACGAGGATTTCTTGACAGGTTTGCCTCTTCTCCCTCCAAACCTGTCAAAATAACGTCCTTTTCTTGAAAACTATGCCTTCTCAAACTTCTAAGTGGCAAAATCAGTATCTAAAATCTTTCGAAATTTGCTAATTTAAAGGTGCATCTTTCAACTCTTATACAACTCCAATTGTTCTTTAAATGTAGTAGGTGGTTTGATGTTAATAAATAAAGCACAAATAAAACCCGAATTTTTTTGTAATCCTTTTATTCTCTGGAACCCTCAATTATTATAGTAGTAATATATATATTTACTGGAAGGAATAAAAAAATTTACAAGGGGGGACTATATGGATATTTTCATGGTTATAATTTTTATTTTAATAGGTATCCTTGTACAATATGCAATCATAGAGTTAGCAGTAAAGCGTGGGATAGACGCATCTGAGACAAAAGAAATATTAGAAAAAATTCTAAAAAATCAAGAAAAGAATAATAAATGAATTTAATTATTTAGAATATTGATAGATGTAGTAGAGGAATGTACATATAGAAAATTGGAAATCACAACTCCTCAAGTTTTATATGGTTCGTGGTTTTTTACTGTAAAAACTACCATAAGGGCACCTTTCAAGCGGAAAGATACCCTTATGCAGGCATTTCTACCTCTATAAGGGCATCTTTCAAGCGGAAAGAACCCTTATGCCAGCATTTCCACCTCTATAAGGGCACCTTTCAAGCAGAAAGATACCCTTATGCAGGCATTTCATCAGATAACACATTATTATTAATCCTCATCTTTAAAATATGATTGGCTTCCCTCCAATGTCTCGAGGAGTTAGGTGCCGCAGCTAGACAAGCGACTCGTGGGGCTAGGAGTAGACAATTCTCGAAGGGAATTTTATACTTTCTATTCTAGACCCCAGCTTGGCGGGAGAATACCTATATGAGATGCCATTACGGTTGATTCCATTTTTTTAAAAAATTCTGGGTATAATGGTTTTGATATACTCCTACCCCTAGATGGGAAAATTCTTCATTTAATAGCGCCTCACGGTGAGGTTCACTATTCAGCCAGCCTTCTACCACCGCTGGCGCATCCATATAGTTGGCCGCAATGTTTTCCCCGGCCACTTCATATAATATATCAGCCGCGCTTAGTCTTTCTGACAGATTGCCGTACTTTTCCGATTCATGAGAAAAATAATCTTCGATTGCCATATCTTTGCTGTGGGCATAAGCCACCTCTGCTGTTTTTTCGTCCCACTCAAGTAATGGGAGTTTATGCCTCGCCCTGATCACATTGGTTATGTCAAAAATTTGTTTCTGCTGGCCAGCTTCCACCCTAACCCAGTCGCTTTCGGTTAACGCAGGGGGATCGACCAGCGTTCCTCTGTAAATCATCTCATACGGCCGCTGTTTAATGATTGTCTCCTTATCCATATACCGAATGCTTGATACGGAACTCGTGAATTTATCGATATAAAGCTGTACGAAGTAGTCACCCATCTTAACGAGTGGCCTTGTGTTCATATCCTGTTCCGATAGCTCGAATTTGAAAGTGCTCCCATTATATTCGAACGTCACTTCTGGTTCAATCACATTCATTGAAAAAATATCTTCGATCGGCTGGCCAATTTCAAATGGCATTACGTCCACCTTCTGGCCTGTCCCATAGGCTGTGACTACCTTATCATTTAAGATACCGGCTTGAATATAGTGATCGGAGGCTTGGTTGAAGATCCACCAATGAAAACCAAATGCAGATAGGTCCACTCTATCTGGATTGCCAAGAACTCCTTTTAGTCCATCTATGTCTTTTCCCAATAAAGAGGCTAAACCTTGCTGCGGCTGTTCGACGCCATTGCTGATTTTTTGTTCTTTGATCTCCTTTTCAAGAGTTTCATCCACTTTAGAAGCTGGTTTCTGTTCGACTACTAAATCATTATTTTTTTCTTCGTTATAACCGATGTATAAACCTATTAAAAGAAAGATTGCAACAAACACCAATATCCTTCCTAACGTTCGCAGATGAATCCCCCCTTATTCGTGTCAACAAGTATTGCTATTCTCTCTATCACTATATGAGCGATTTTAACTTTTATTATATCATTTATTTTGATCTTTATAATAGGACTGCGCATTGGTCGTTAGACACTTTGCCTCATCTGAACAAAAATTTTTTTCATAAGAAAAACCGGGCAAACTGCGCCCGGTCCTTTTTTGGGTTTGGCTGATAATCGATTTCCACTCCAGAAACTCGCTTTCCGCGGGGCGACAGGTGAGCCTCCCCTCGCTTCTCTCAAAACTTTCCGATAGCAACCGCGCCTATCACCATCCAAATAAATAATTTCACCCCAAACCATCACAGGATCGGTTTTTTTGGGGCTTTCTTGACAACTTCCCGCTCTACACCCACAAACCTGTCAAAATAAACGGGCTTTCTTGACAACTTTTCGCTCTCCACCCCCAAACCTGTCAAAATAACGGGGCTTTCTTGACAACTTTCCGCTCTACACCCCCAAACCTGTCAAAATAACGGGGCTTTCTTGACAACTTTCCGCTCTACACCCCCAAACCTGTCAAAATAACAGGGCTTTCTTGACAACTTTTCGCTCTACACCTCCAAACCTGTCAAAATAACAGGGCTTTCTTGACAACTTTTCGCTCTACATCCTCAAACCTGTCAAAATAAATTTGTCCAGCATTAGCGCATAGCCCAACGCTTAGGCAAGCCGTTTGCCACTAACTCCTCGAGACGTTTTTTGCCTTCGTGCCTATCAACAAAAAAGATTCGTTTAAGAATATTTGGCTCCATGCCTCGATTTTCCCGCAATTACAAAAAAGGGTAAATATATAAATTCTGATATCATAAGAAAAAGCACCCGTGACAGTGGGTGCTTTTTCCTTACTATTGGATGTGATTTTCGGATTCTGAGATTTCGGTTAATGCATAACGAGCTTGATCGTCTGTCATCTCATCGACAGCAAAATCACCAAGTGCCACTATTCCTACCAATTTATCTCCTTCGACCACAGGGAGCCTTCTGATCTGGTGTTTCGCCATTAGGCTGGCAGCTTCTGTCGTGGACATATCGGGTGTAGCTGTAACAAGATGGTCACTCATAACCCTTTCCACCTTTGAGGAAGGTGGATGTTTTTCTGCTATCCCTCTAATGACGATATCACGGTCGGTAATCATCCCTGCCAGTTTATCATGATCAACAATTGGAATCGCTCCTACATCGAGTTCCTTCATCTTCACTGCTACTTCGAATACATTATCCAGCAAGGTACAAGTTTCCACATCGCTCGTCATAATATCACGGATTTTACGCACGGTTATTTTCCTCCTTTTTCGTCCAGATTAACCTGATCGTTATTATGGTTGCCGTGATTTAGCTATTTATGCCAAAAAAAATTAGATCTTAAAATATCCTGTATTGAAAAAACGCAGGAAAGATGGAAAAATGCTTTATATTCATTGCAACTTAAACATATTTTTACTATTATTAAAATGGAGATATACCAAATTATAGCGCGATTCGCTTTCCATTGGTTATTAGGAGGGAACAGGATGAAATTTGAAAATACAGGTATTGAAAATCTTAAGGCGGACTTGAACCGACTCGATGAGCTTATGCTCGACTATGGTCTTGTTCGTGAGGGACAATGGGATTACGAGCGAGTAACTTATGACAAAAAGCTCGTCATCAAGGAAGGTACATATTATCTACGTGTCCAGGGTTATGCCCACGAGGGTGATGTTGGAGCACACAAAGCAATCATTCAGCTGATGACTCCTTTGCTCGGCAAACATTATTATCCGCACGGTGTGGAATATGGGGAAGGGGAACACTTTCCAAAATCATTGGTTAACCAGTGTGAAAAACTTCTGAAGGAAGTAAAAGCAGAAATCGAAAAATTTGCTATCTAGAAAGAAAAGCGCAAGCGCCTTGGTCAGCCCCGACAAGCGCTGGAGGGGCGCACAGTGAAGTCGTTCTTTGACTTCATTGGGCGGACCGAAGCGACTCGAGGGGCTAGGCGATGGAGCTAGACAATTCTCGAAGTGAATATTAAACCTTCTTAATCTAGAAAGAAAAGCGCAAGCGCCTTGGTCAGCCCCGAAGCTCGACAATTCTCTAAGAATTTTATATTTGTTATCTCACAAAGAAGGTGCATTTATTGCGTCTTTTTTGCTTTTACGCCAGTAACGATCACATCGATTTTCCGCGGCAATAAAGAGGTGTAGAGAATGATTTCCTCGGCAATGCAGCGCTGAAGCTCCATTGCACTATGATAGACGGAGTGTTCCCCTAACAATAGCGTGGACAAACACTTTTATAGTCACTTTTCCTTGTTCTAGCTCACAGCTGACTCCTTTGGCACTAAAAGAACCTTTGCGAAATACAGGTATTTGAATGGCAGAATGTTGCAGCCAACCCGTTTCATGAATGTTTGCATGGACGATGGTACAAATTGCCCGGCTTACATCGTCAAATGGAGCTGGAAGGATGTTCTCTGAAGTTTTCATTGCCTCACCCCTAGATAGTTAGGTTATCGAACAAAGTGTTTAGCCGTATCGACCATTTTTTCAACAGCAGTCCGTTTATGTCCTTATAATAGTTAAAAATGCATGAGCAAACTGTTGTTTCTTATAGTAAATGCATACTATAATTTAAATGTTAAGGAATTTTGTTGATTTGACCAAATCTGAATGACTCCACACGAGTATAGAAAGGAGCTCCAATTGTCCGGTATTCTCACAAAACGTACGGTAATTATCACTTTTATCACTATCTTTGTAGCAGCCATTCTTTTTATTATCATTCCTGTGTCGATTCCGTTAATCGCTGCATTGATCACCGCCCTCTTTCTTGAGCCGGCAGTGGTGTATTTTCAGAAAAAGTTTGCGAGCAGCAGACGGCTGGCTGTACTGATCATTTTCCTTCTATTTTTCTTTCTTATTTTAGTTATGGGCTATTTCCTTACAACGACGGCAATAACAAAGGCAATTGATCTTATAAATAATACACCAGTCTATATTAATGATATTACCAATGCCTGGTATATGGTCGAAAACAAATTCGTGGAAGCTGCGAACGACCTTCCCGCAGAGGTGATCATGGAAATTAGCAACAGAGCCGAGGACTTTGTTAATAATCTCAAAAATG
This sequence comes from Mesobacillus stamsii, assembly GCF_030814065.1. Classification (NCBI taxonomy): domain Bacteria; kingdom Bacillati; phylum Bacillota; class Bacilli; order Caryophanales; family Bacillaceae; genus Mesobacillus; species Mesobacillus stamsii. Next base: position 37,411 of record NZ_JAUSUN010000021.1, on the reverse strand, counting down.
ACATGATCGCTTTTATTAATATAAATAATTTAAAAGTATTGTTGACTTATATTCCGAATTTTCTGATCAGTTTTCTTGTTTATTTAATTGCCTTGTACCTGTTCTTGCTGGAACTGCCTTCCTTACGAAAAAATGTCTATAATCACTTAACAGAAAAAACAGCGGATAAAGTTCATTTCATGACGTCGCGGCTTTCCTATGTTGTATTCGGATATATTAAAGCCCAATTCTTAGTCAGTGTGATTATTTTCACCGTTGCCTTGATTGGATTGCTTTTTCTCACACCAAAATATGCTATTATCATGTCAGCGATCATCTGGATTATCGATTTCTTCCCGCTAATTGGCTCAATCGTCATCCTTGCACCTTGGTCTATTTTCCACCTTGCGACTGGAAATATCGCACTTGGGGTCCAACTTGCTGTTTTAGCCGCAACCTTACTGATCATCAGACGGTTAGTTGAACCAAAGGTGGGCGGTCAAATCGGACTGTCTCCCTTGGCTATATTAATTGCCCTGTACCTTGGATTAAAGCTTTTTGGTTTCATAGGCTTAATCATCGGTCCGCTTCTTGTGATCGGTTTTAATTCGGCGAAAGAAGCAGGGATCATTAAATGGAAATTTAAAATTTAAACACGTAAAAACCTGGAAGTCAACACACCGGGTTTTCCTGTTTTCTATTGTAAATCGTTAAAAGAAATCATAAAAGAGTGGTTTGAAGGCCGGGATGAGCTTCTCAAGCTCATCCACTTCTTCCCAATCTCCTTTTATAAGTTCCAATTCGTTCAATTCGTAAGGCCGCTTATAACCGAATAATATTGCCGTTAAAGAATTGATGTTCATTTGCAATCCGCGTTTTGGAGCCGTGAGACAGGAAGCCCCTTCTTTCACCGGATAAAACTTGATGCCTTGATTGCTTATCAAATAAGTGCCATTATTCCAGGGAGCAGCGCTGTCATCGAGGTGAATGAAAACTTTTTTGTCGATATCACTAAACAAAAAGGGATAGCTGGACAGTGCCTCTTCGGCATTAACGATCCTCCCCATAAAATAGGGCGTAATCTCTGTTTTAAGCATAGGCTCTTTTAAAAAATACGGAAACGGATCATGAACGGATACCTTCAATTCCACTTTGTCCACCATAGAATCATGCTGGCAGACAAAGTTCCAAAGGCCTTTTCTCGCTTCATTGGTTAAGGAAACATATTCCTCCACCTTCATGATCTTATCCTTAACCTCGTAGATGAGGTAACCGGCTGGGACATTGGTTGAATCGTAATAGACAGCGGCGAAATTAGAGCCATATACACTCGATTTCCACCAATCAATATCACGTGCTAACATACCGCTATGCATAGCGGCATACTGACGATATACTGTTTCGATATCAAGAGTATGATCCTTCTCGGTATGGCGACCAATTTTTCCAGGCTGGATATCCAACGGCTTTAAATGGACCTTTTCCACTGTCACTTTCTTGTTATCAGAAATAATTTCCCAGCCAAACCTTCTGTAAAAATCGATTTGGAAAGGATGAAGGAAAGAAACAAGACTCCCATCTTGGTTCATATCTGCCAGCGCCCTTTTCAATAGGGCATTTACATGCCCTTTGCGCCGGTATTCAGGATAGGTAGCCACACCGGCGATTCCGCCCATTTTCCACTCTGTTTTTCCCAGCAATACCTTCAGAGAAAGAATATGCAGTTTGGATGCTAGCTCTTCTCCTTCGAAAATCCCTAACAACCGATGTTTTTTCAACTTTTCCAGCCTTTTTGGAATATCACTTTCCGGCACACTGTACTGAAAAGCATACTCGGATAATTTGATTGATTGCAGATAATCATCTAATGTTAAAACTTTGATCTCCATGCAATTGGATCCCCTTTCAGTCACTTGATAGGTTGCTTCGGACAGCTTTGTCGAGAATTCCCTAAGTTCCGAGAATCGCTTTGATGACTGAAGTAGTTTCTCCGCCCTTATAAAATACATAAAGAAGCAGATATACAGCTACACCTGTGATACCGGTAAAAAACCAGGTAACACTTGTTATCGGACCAAATTTCCGATGGCGCTCTAGTTTATTCTTGTATCCTGAGTAAAGAGAGATGATTCCAAGCACTGCTCCAGTTGTTGCAAGTGAAATATGGAAAATCAAAAATAAGGTATAATAGATCTTGATATCAGCTGGTCCACCAAAAGATGTGTTACCAATGAAAATCGTTCTTGTAGCGTAAATGACAAAAAAGATCGTCGCAAATATTCCTGCAAGGGTCATTGTCACACGATGTTTATCAATTTTTTTTTGTTTTATCTGTACCCAGCCTATTGCCACTGTAATGGCGCTGAGGACAATAAAGGTCGTGCTGATCGTAGGTAAAATTGGTAAATTCAACATTTCATTTCCCTCTCCATTCGTATTTCTCCATACAGTTAATTTTATGGGACATTCCCCTATTTTTCAATCTTTGATTACCTAAATCACAGGAAAAGCACTAAAAGAAAAGCTTCCTCTCCTAAAGGAAGCTTTTCCAATTCATTTATTTTAATGGCTGTGGAGCGCTGGCAAAATTGATGGCATCCTGTTCAGCTTGTCGTGCCTCTTCATTCCGGAACCACTGGAAGAATGCATATCCGAGGAAAATACCATACACGATTTCCTGGATTACCTTCATGATGACCCCGCCAAGCTGTTGGTCATGCAAAAGCGAAATAGAACTGAAAGTTTCTGGTCCGCTGAGATTTAAACTCGATAGAGTGGACGGCGGTACACATAATTTCAATGCTTCTCCCCATGCATTCGGATCTGAAAAAGTAGCATACATTGGTGTGTCTGCAAAAATAATTAATGCACAAGCCGGGGTAATCAATACACCGTCCGCAAAGATATAGCCCATTTTTTTCACGCCCGATAATGTTTGATACTCCTCCAGTTTATTGACCAGAGGCCACCACATGAACATGGCCAGTACAAAAAGCACGGATGTATAGCCGGCATGCAGCCAAACATTCGTTTTGACAAAATCAAAAATCAGTGGAATATGGTAAATAGAGAATACTCCATTAAACATAATCAAGGCAATCAACGGCTTGGTGAAAAAGCGCACCAAAGGCTCGACTGCCGGCAGGGAAAGCAGGGAACGCCATAGCCAATCAGGCAGACCGAAAATCAACAAGGGCGGTACCACAAGAAAAAGGACAGCCATCTGGATCATGTGCATGTAAAACGTAATATGGGCCATTAAATCGACAGGTGATCCCTTAATGGTATACAGCACAATAATGGCAGATGTAAAATAAGCCGCCTGTTGCCATGTAGCCTTCGTTCCTTCTTTAAATCGGCGATAATATTTGAATACCAACAAGTAATAAGCAACTAATAGAGCGGAAAGCACCATAAACAAATCCGGACTCCACATGGCCCTGAACCCAAATATTTCTAGAGTAAGCATTCTGGTTTCACCTCGTCCTGTTTTCTAACTTTTCTTACATTATACTTCCATCAGGTATGCAACATCAATCATTCAGTACTTTCATAATTCCCTTACAAGCGACACTTAAAGAAAAAATCGACTAAAACAGCCGATTTTTCTTCAAATGATTCTTATGGCTTACCACCAGATTATGGTACTGAATGCTAAGATTGTAACGGCACCTACTAGGACACCAGAATACAGGAATAATGAAGGTGCTTCATGTCCTTTGTGACTCATGTGCATAAAATAGTAGAGCTGGAAAACCACCTGAATGACAGCAAGCAAAATGATGAATGGAACGGTGAACCAGCCAGAAAATCCTTCATATCCAACTGCCACAAAGGAAACAATTGTCAGAAAAATCATCAATGTAAAAGAAACAATTTGATATCTCATTTCTTCGGCATTTTTTTTGCGCCGATATTCAGTGTCTACACTTGGGTTCCCTGAACTTGATTGTTGATTAGCCATCAGTTTATCCCACCATTCCCATCAGATATACAACCGTAAAGATGAATACCCATACAACGTCGATGAAGTGCCAGTAGAGACTAGCAACATAAAACTTAGGCGCGTTGTATAGATTCAACCCACGTTTGGAATTACGGATCATCAATGTTGTGATCCACAGCAGTCCAAATGCTACGTGACCTCCATGAAAACCGACCAGCGTATAGAAGGCCGACCCGAACGCACTGCTAGTGAAGGTGTGGCCAAATTGATGTACATAGTGGTTGAATTCATAAATTTCAAGGCCGAGGAAGGCAGCACCAAGAGCTACTGTTAAACCTAACCAAAGCTGCATTTTTTTAAATTGAAAATTCTTCATGTGGTACATCGCATATACACTTGTCAAAGAACTCGTTAAAAGCAGCATCGTTGCAGCAAAAGCAAGTGGTATTTCAAAGAGATCTTTAGCTAATGCATGGTCTGCACTAGGCACCTTATCTTTCAACGCCAGATAGGTCGCAAATAAAGTTGCGAACAAAACTGTTTCCCCACCAAGGAAGAACCAAAAGCCCAAAAATTTGTTTTTTGCTTCGAGGGTTGCTTTTTCAGGCTCGGCAGGCCATGTTTCATACGTGAATCTTTCTTCAGCTTGCATTATGCCTTTACCCCCTTATCTTTATCATCATCTATTAAGTCTTCTTTATGAATATGGAAGCCATGATCATCTTTAATCGAACGGACAAACATTGCTCCCAATGTCACGGCCATGCCAAGAATCAGTACTGGCAAGCCCCAGCTCGTTTCTGCATGGTACATTGTTCCAAATGCTGCAATGAAGAGTCCAAGCACAAGCACGAATGGAATAAAGGAGTTGTTTGGCATATGAATATCGCCAATTGGTTCTGCTGGCGTCATCCCTTTTTTGCCTTCCATTTTTTCCAGCCAATAAGCATCCAAACCACGAACTAATGGCAGCTGTTTAAAATTATAGAATGGCGGTGGGGATGCAATTGCCCACTCAAGGGTACGGCCATCACCCCATGGATCATTGCCAACCTTTTCGTTTTTAACAGTTGTTGTGACAACGTTGACCAGCAGGACCAATACAGCAACTCCCATCAATGCCGCTCCAATGGAACTGACGAGGTTTCCTGTTTCCAGTCCCTGTCCAGGAAGGTATGTGAAGATACGCCGTGGCATACCCATCAATCCCAGGAAGTGCTGGATGAAGAATGTTAAATGGAAACCAATCAGGAATAACCAGAAAGTGATTTTCCCAAGCGTTTCGTTTAGCATAGTACCGAACATTTTCGGCCAGTAAAGGTGTGCACCTGCAAACAGTGCGAATACTACCCCGCCTACAATAACATAATGGAAGTGAGCGACAACGAAATAGGTATCATGGTACTGATAATCAGCCGCAGCTGTTGCAAGCATGACACCAGTTACACCACCTGCTACGAATGATGGGATAAATGCTACAGCCCAGAGCATTGGCGTCGAGAACTTGATGCTTCCCCCCCACATTGTAAATAACCAGTTAAAAATCTTGATACCAGTTGGCACAGCAATCGCCATGGTTGCTACCGCAAAAATGGCGTTTGCGATCGGTCCAAGACCTGTTGTAAACATATGGTGAGCCCATACCATGAAACCTAGAAAACCAATCAAAATGGTTGCAAATACCATGGAAGAGTAACCAAAAAGCCGTTTTCTAGAGAAGATTGCGAATATCTCAGAGAAAATACCGAAAGCCGGCAAAATTAAGATATAAACTTCCGGATGACCAAAGATCCAGAAAAGGTGTTCCCAAATAATCGTGTTCCCACCGTTTGCTACATTAAAGAAACTAGAACCGAACATGCGGTCAAAAATCAATAAAAACAGGCCTACTGTCAAAGGAGGAAATGCAAACAAAATCAGTGCAGATGTCACAAATGTAGCCCAAGTGAACATCGGCATTCTCATATAAGTCATCCCCGGAGCGCGCATGTTAATGATCGTAACGAGGAAATTGATCCCTCCTATAAGTGTTCCCATACCGGAAATCTGCAAACCAAGCGCATAGAAGTCGATCCCATGCGTTGTAGATGTTAAGGATAAGGATGCATAAGAAGTCCAGCCAGCATCAGGAGCTCCTCCCAAGAACCATGAAAGGTTCAGGAATACTCCGCCGAAGAAAAACAACCAAAATCCTAAAGAGTTCAAGAATGGGAACGCAACGTCACGCGCACCAATTTGAAGCGGCATAACAGCATTCATGAATGCAAATACTAGCGGCATAGCTGCAAGGAAGATCATCGTCGTTCCGTGCATTGTCAGAATTTCATTATAGAATCCTGCGCTAACAAAGTCGTTATTCGGCACAGCTAGCTGGATTCGGATAAATAGCGCTTCTAGCCCTCCAAGAAGGAAGAAGAATCCACCAGCGATAAGATAAAGGATAGCAATTTTCTTGTGGTCAACTGTTGTCAGGTAATCCCACAATGTTGCGCCAAATCCTTTTTTCTGAGCATAGGTACTCACAGTTTTACCTCCCTTTCAAACAAATTCCCTTTTATTTCTGAACCTTCAAGCCCATCAGATACTCAGCCACTGCGTCTAGTTCTTCTGAAGAAAGTTGTGGATACTTTTCAGTCATCTTATTCCCTGGCTTATATGCCTCTGGGTCTTCAATCCATTTCTTCACATTTTCTGCAGAATGATCAAGAATACCAGCAACACGGGAACGGTCACCGAAGTTAGTCAGGTTAGGACCAACACGCGCTGCTTCGGGAGCCGTGTTTGCAGGAGTTACAGCGTGACATCCAATACAGCTGTTATTGAAGATTTCCTGTCCTTGCTGAGCACTTGCTGTTTCAGCTTTAGCAGGTTCTTTCACTGCTTTCATGCTTGCAACCCATTGATCGAATTCATCACGTGGCAGTGTCTTTACTTTGAAGTCCATCAATGCGTGTGAAGGGCCACATAACTCAGCGCATTTTCCGTAGAAAAGGCCGCCAGCTTCATCCGCTGCCTTACTGTCGAATTCAAGCCAGAATTTATTAACATTCTCGGTGTTTGTATCCATCTTTCCTCCGATTGCAGGAATCCAGAAAGAGTGCTTTACATCGGAAGCCTTCAGGTTAAAGTAAACCTTTTCATCTGTTGGCACGACCATTTCTTGACTAGTGATAATTCCTTCATTTGGATATTCAAATTCCCACCAATACAGACTTGCACGGACATTGACTACTAGCGCATCCGTTTTACCATCTGCGTTTTTCTTGTCCATTGGAGATACATCCGCTAACTTGAAAGTTTGAGCCACAGTTGGAACAGCTAAAATTAAAAGCAATAAGATCGGAATAACAGTCCAAAGGATCTCCAGTTTGTGGCTGCCTTCAACCTGCTTTGGAATTTCGTTGTCATTTTTCCTGCGGAATTTTATGACAACATAAATAAAGATAATTGTGACGACTGCAATTACTCCCACCATAATTGCCGTGCTCAACAACATGAGTTCATACTGAGATTGAGCAACCTCACCTGCAGGTCTTAACGCAGACAAGTATGGCTCACCACAGCCTGACAAGACTAATGCTATCAATGCAAACAAGGATAGCAGACGCCATTTAGCAAGCATCTTCATAGCTAATTTAAACCCCACTTTCATAAAAATTTTATTTAATTTGGTTTATAAATATATGGAAAAATCCTCGCTTAAAAGAGAGAATCTCCTAACGAAGGTTAGATGAGTGTGACAATTACCATAGCGACAAATAGCACCGTTAAGTATTGTAAAGAATATACAAACATCAGTTTTGCCCATTTGATATCATCTTTAAGCTTTTCCAGATAGATCCCCAACACAATCCATCCTACATTCAGGGTAGTTGCCAGAATCAAAAATGAGATTCCAAGCTCCTGGAGGAAAAACGGCAATGGCAATAAAGCTGCGATCCAAAGGTAAATGGATTTCTTTGTCGCTTTGAATCCCTTTACGACAGGAAGCATCGGGATACCAGCGGCGCGATATTCTTCTGCTCTTCTCATGGCTAGAGCATAGAAATGAGGAGGCTGCCAAACAAAAACGATGGCAAAAAGCATCCAAGCCATTAAATCAAGGTTGGCATCGATTGCCGCCCAGCCAATTAACGGTGGTATCGCACCTGAAATACTCCCGACTATTGTGTTGGAAACATATTGTCGCTTTGACCACAAAGTATAAAGCACTACATAACTAAAAACTCCAAACAAGCCGATAACAGCAGCAGTTATCGTAGTCGTAAACAAAAATGCAGTACCGATTCCGATCAGCAGGAAACTCATCAGCGCCACTTTACCTGGCTGGAATTTTCCGGTAACCGTTGGACGGTCTTTTGTCCGCTCCATCAAATGGTCGATATCTCGATCAATATAGTTATTCAGGCTGCATGAACCGGCAACGATTAAGGATGAACCGATCAGAGTCGCAAAAATTAAATCAATATTATCCAGGAAACGGGCGCCACTAAAGTGAATGGCAAGCCATAATCCAGTAAAAGTGGTCATTGCATTAGAATTAACAATGCCTACTTTAATAAGCGCAAGAAAGTCTTTCAGCAGTGTCTTCTCCACAGCTGGCTGTCCGCTCTTCAAAACAGCTTCTGATAAAGCTTTCGAATTAGACATCCATATCCTCCTCCATCCCCTTTTCTTCCAAATTCCAGCTGCGAATTTTTCTCAAAAAGAAGCGTATTGTTAACTTACTATTCCAAATAGTTTTCACTATTATCAACGTGTTAAGACTGTTAAATGTTTGTGTAGAAAAATAAACCCTTTATTGTCTATTAAATCACACTTCACCCCTTTTTTGTGAACTTTTTTTGAATAAAGTATGACTAATTTGTGTCCTACCGCCATTATCCATAAAGTTTATTTTTATTGCAAGGAATTTTACCTACACTTGGAATGGTTAGCAATTAGGCTATAAATACCTGTGATTGCCTATTCTTGGATAATATTCTTAACGTAGGCAAACACCTGTTGTTAGGTACCCTTTTCGGCGCTAATTACACTCTTCCTATACAAGCCGCAAAAGCTGCCAGAATATCGGTATTGATAAAAACCTTTCTATTGTGTAGTATCTAAAGTATTGTTTTCTATTCTTTTTCACGAAACTTCGTTATTATTGAAATAGAATTTTAAATAGTTCGGCAAGTTACTTTCATTATACATGTCAAATGTATTTTTTGACAATTCATCAAACTTTGAATGAGCAGGTGATGATCATGAATCGTTTCCTCAAGTGGCTGGCTGTCTTAACCACAATCGGGATGCTATTTGTATTACTCGGGGGAGCACTGGTAACCAAAACGGAATCCGGAATGGGATGTGGAAGATCCTGGCCGCTTTGCAATGGGGAATTAGTCCCGACAGATATAACACCAGCGTTGGTCATTGAGCTAGCACACAGAGTGATATCTGGAAGTGTCGGCTTCATGGTACTGATTTTATCGATCTGGACATGGAAAACGATCGGACATATCCGCGAAACGAAATTTCTGGCCATTTTATCCTTTTTCTTTTTAGTACTGCAGGCCTTGATCGGCGCAGCAGCTGTTGTCTGGGGACAATCCGGTTTTGTTCTTGCCCTCCATTTTGGCATTTCGCTCATTTCTTTTGCATCTGTTTTATTGTTGACCTTACTTATCTTTGAGGTTGATAAAAAGTTTGCGGCAGAAAAATTAGTGATTGATAAAAGAATGAGATTCCATATTATCGGACTGTCCGTCTACAGTTATCTTGTCGTTTACACCGGTGCCCTAGTCAGACATACGCACGCTAGCCTTGTTTGTAAGGATTGGCCATTGTGTACCAATGGTGGTTCCTTCCTTCCTGCCAATATATACGAATGGGTACAGATGGGCCACAGAGCTGCCGCGGGATTCATTTTTGTATGGATCGCGTATGTAACCTATATTACCGTAAAACATTACCAGCATGAAAGAGTACTTTACTGGGGATGGATTATTTCCATGATCCTCGTTTCTTTGCAGGTTATTGCCGGTGCTTTAATTATCTATACAAGATTGAATTTGTATATTGCGCTTGGACACGCCTTCTTTATCTCAATGTTGTTTGGTGTATTCAGTTACTTCCTGCTGCTAGTTTCCCGAAGCAAGAAGAATGAACAAGGAGCTCAAAAACATTCTGTCATCGACTTATCGCCAGCATCCGTAAAATAAAAAGCTGCAGCCAAAGCTGCAGCTTTTTATTTTGTTTATTTCATTATGTCCTGAACTTAAAGGTATTCTGGTTTCCCATTGCAGCGGAAGGTTTCTGCTGGGATACTTTGTCTTTCTTGTGTTTTTCTTCATAATGAACAAACATGGAGATATTGACTAAAATACCGGTCGCGATTGCGAGCTGAATCATCGAAGAACCTCCATAACTGACAAAAGGCAGCGGCACCCCTGTTAACGGGATGACACCAGACGCACCACCCAGATTGACAAATGACTGGATCCCAATCATGCTCGAAATTCCAATGGCAAGCAAACTCCCGAAAGGATCTTTACATTTAAGACTTATATGGATGCCTTTTAAGACGATGAAAGCAAGGCTCAGCAATACGAAGCCTACCCCGAAAATTCCAAGTTCCTCAGAAATGATGGCAATGATGAAATCAGTGTGCGGTTCAGGAAGATAGCCTAGCTTTTGCACACTTTCCCCAAGGCCAAGACCTTTTATCCCACCAGAACCAATTGCGTAGTATGAGTTGGCCAGATGGTAACCAGTATTTTGTTCATCCATAAACGGGTTGCTGTATGCCGTAAATCTGCCTATTCTTGTTTTGGAAAAAATTTCATCTTGCAGAAATATCACAAATGGAGCCAAGAATGCTAATCCGAAGAAAATCAGCTTAGTGATATTTTTTAGATTCATTCCAGAAGAAATGATAATTGTCGCTGCAATCGCAAAAATAATCGCCGCAGTACCGAAATCCGGCTGGATCGCAACCAGCATGCAAACCAAGATTAAATAAACAAGTGGCGGTACTACTCCCTTATTGAATTGGTTTATATATGCCTGTTTCTTAGCATAAACCGCCGATAGATAAATAATAACGCTCAATTTGGCAAATTCCGATGGCTGAAGGCTCCTTGCCCCAAGCTCAAACCAGCTTAACGCATTGTTCGTCACTTTCCCGAATAAAAACAATGCACTCAGTCCTACGAGGATAAAGGTGACCATCGGCAGCAATAGCCGAGTGCTTTTCATTGCCTTATAGGGGAATAACGCTGCAAGGATAAACAAAACAGCTGCTATTAATAAATTAAACTTTTGTTTTTGAAAGAAAAAATCACTTGGATAGTCATACCTTTGAATGGCGGTGACCATGCTGGCACTGTAAACCATGACCAGTCCGAACAAACATAAGAGCACGACAACAATGATCAATGAATAGTCATAGGATTTCAGTATTTTTTTAAACATTGTCTCTTCTCCATCTTCTAAGTTGTTTTATCTATTCTACTACAAGTTAAAAAATCCTGCCTTCCTTTAACGAAAAGTTATTAATTTTATCATTTCATAATTAACAAAAAAACTCAAACATCCGCCGAGGTTTGTTTGAGTTTTTTGGATTTATTTTTTTAACGAAGCTTCGTGTAAAATAGAAAGTTCTCTTTCCAACTGGGCAAGAATTACTTTCCCTTCTGAAACTTCGATTAAGCCGAGTCTCACTGCAAAGTCTATCTCTCTTGATAAACCGAACATTTGCGTATCTAAAACCTCTTCATAAAGAGGGCATTGAGGCATTGTCAGGTTATCCATTTGCACTTTGATCAGCCTTAAAATTTTATCAGCGTCAGCCTTTAATAAGGCATGGGCTCTTTCCTGATGGTTAATAATCATATCAGACGCCAATTTCATCCCCCCGTTTCCGAGCGATTACCCAATCCTTTAATAAAGTTTACCCTTATGCGGACAAAAATGCAAGAATATTAAGGATGTAGAATGAACGGAAATCTCTTTCAGAAAAGCTTAAATGACTTTCCTTCCAATTATCGGTATAATGAGAAAAGCGCAAGCGCCTTGATCAGCCCCGACAAGCACTGGAGGGCCGCCCAATGAAGTCGTTCTTTGACTTCATTGGGCGGACCGAAGAAGAAAAGTATAGCCGACTGCCCAGAAACGCAGAAACTGGAGACTCCTCCGGAAGAAACGATTTTTGCTTCTGCCGGAGGAGTTGAAGTTTCGGAGTTTCTAGGAGGCGACACTAGAACAGCGACTCGAGGGGCTAGGCGCTGGAGCTAGACAATTCTCAAAGAAATTTAAACCTTCTTATTCTTTGAGAAAAGCGTGTGTAAAAATACCGATCTAGTCAGGAGGAAATTATGGAATCCATTATTTTTATTCGAGGTAAAGTCAAATTTAACATCACTTTAGACCCTGGCGTATGGATTTTCGATGACAGAAAAGCAGATTTAAATACATATTTTACCAAAAAACAAGAAAACGAAGATGCGATTGAAAGGTACACAAAAGCAATATCCAACCAATGGGACCGAGAAATTATGGAGGGGGCTGTTTATCCGCCAACGCTTAAAACGGAAGTGAAATTCGAGAAAGAAAAAGTCTTAACAGGTACATTCGGCATCCCTTTCCAACCATTTCTTAAAAACGCTGAACCCGAATCAGGGGCAAAAAATGTGGTAATTGAGTACGGTGAAAACGAGCAGGCAGTTCTTTCTATCGAAGAGGCTTACGGGATCATCCTTGGTTTTTCAAAGGACGGCAAACCATTAAGAGAAGATGGACCAGTGCATGTATATTACCAGGACGGGTCCAATAAAGATCATCCAATAAAAAATGTTTCCGGCTTTATTGTCGAATGATGAAAAGAGACAAAAGCGGACATCCAATCGGATGCCCGTTTTTTTACATTTTGTTTGGTACTTACGCTTATTTCAATAGATCAGCAGCCAACTGGGCTAGAGGCGATCTTTCTCCTTTAACGAGCTGTATATGACCAGAAATTTGCTGGTCCTTGAACTTCTCCACAACATATGTCAACCCGTTGTTATATGCATCTAGGTACGGATGATCAATCTGATCAGGATCACCCATCAGAACAATTTTGCTTCGCTCCCCAACCCTCGTCAAGATCGTTTTCACCTCATGTTTGGTTAGATTTTGTGCTTCATCAATAATAATGAACTGATCCGGTATACTTCTTCCTCTAATATAGGTAAGGGCTTCGACCTCGATTGACCCCATTCCTGCGAGGATTGCATCGAGTTCACCAGGTTTTTTCGTATTGAATAGGTACTCTAGATTGTCATAAATTGGCTGCATCCATGGCCTGAGCTTTTCCTGTTTTTCGCCTGGTAAAAAGCCAAGATCCTTGCCGACAGGCACAATCGGCCTTGCGACAAGCAGCTTATTAAAAAGGTTCAAGTCTTCCGTCTGAAGCAAACCGGTTGCCAATGCAAGCAGCGTTTTGCCTGTGCCTGCACGGCCGATCAATGTAATCAAAGGCATGTCTTGCCGTAACAGCAATTCCATGGCCATGATTTGCTGAACATTTCTCGGTCTGATTCCCCAAATTTGTTTCCCCTCATGCTCAAAAACAAGTTTTTTTACTTTTTTCTTCTTAGGATCGATCATCCCGATTGCGGATGCAGAACTTCCTAGTATGTCTTTCATGATCACAAACTGATTAGGATAAAAAAAATTTTGACCGTTTAATTCAGAGATATCCACTTCTCCTTTTTCATAAAAACGGTTTAGCAATTCAATTTCTAAGTATATTTCTGCATAGCCGGAATAAAGATGGTCCATTTCAACTACCCTGTCGCTCAAGAAATCCTCTGCGACTAATCCTATTGCATCTGCTTTTACCCGGACTAACGCGTCTTTGCTGACAAGAATTACTGTCTTGCCATTCTCTTTCGTATCTTCTTCAAGGCTGAGGTTTTTAGCGACTGCCAATATTCGATTGTCATTGGTATTTTCAACAAATATTTCCTGCAGTTGGTGGAAGGATCGATGGTTCAGTTCGATTCTCAGCGTCCCACCTCCCTCCAGATTGATTTTTTCATGGAGCTTACCTGTTTCTCTCATCCCATCTATCAGCCTTGAAACATGGCGTGCATTACGCCCTATCTCATCCATATATCTTTTCTTTGAATCCACTTCCTCCAAAACAACAGCAGGTATGACAACTTCATTGTCTTGAAACGAAAAAATCGCATGCGGATCCTGTAGTAAGACGTTTGTATCCAGTACGTATATTTTACTCAAATTGATGCCTCCCGCCTTCTTGATCTCGACTTCGGCCTAGTTAACAGCCTTGACCGGGACTTTGGTAAAATATATGACTTTCTGAATAAAGATAGAAGATATTTCGCACAATAACCTTTGAGCACTTCTTTTAACGGGATTTTGCAGAATAACGATCCGGAGGGATTTCATGATGTTAAAATTCATTACAGCAATTTCGTTAGTTTTGCTGTTGACGGCATGCAATGGGCAAAATAGGGCAAATGATAACGACAATAATCAGAGGGTAAAGGTGCAGAATAGTACAGTTGAAGGGGTTGACCGCCAATCCGGACAGAAGATTTCGCGTCACCTAGTAAATTTGACAACCACTATTCCAGATGTAGATGATGCTGCTGCAGTAGTAATTGGCCGTTATGCTATAGTCGGAATCGATGTAAACGATAATATGGAGCGGTCAGAAGTGGATACGGTTAAGTATACAGTTGCCGAGGCATTAAAAAAAGATCCGGATGGTGCCACCGCAATGGTTGTCGCTGACCCGGACATCACTGCAAGATTAAAGGAAATCGGAAAAGATATTCAAAGTGGACAGCCCATCATGGGAATCCTTAATGAATTAGCGGATATCACCGGAAGAGTCATGCCAGAGGTTCCCGCAGACATGATCGATCCACAAACGAAGAGTCCAACGGAAGAACCGAAAAAGAGACTGGACCAGGGCGAGAAAAAACAGCTGGAAAAGGATCAGCAGAAACAATCGAACTACCATAAATAGCCATGAAAAAAGCTTAGTCAATTGACTAAGCTTTTTTCATGGCTTCCATTACTTGCTTATCGAGACGTGCTGCTGCATCCTTATCATATGTCTTGTCATATTGAGGTTCTGCGACGATTTTCGAGCCATAGAACATGACATCCCTGACTTCGTTGATATGGATCTCAACCAACGCCAGCTTCAACGGGACTCCTTCAAGTTTTTCCTGCTTGATGCTTGCTGTTCCACTGATTGAATAGGTAGATTCATTCGCAATCAGGTTCATGACCACCTTGTTATTGGTTTTTATGTTCTCGATGATTCGAGAGCGCTTATCGATTGCGAAATAAATGGTCTCTTCGTCCTTTGCAAACACCCATGAAATTGCGCTGACATTTGGACCGCCGGTTTCATGATCCACTGTCGCCAAGGTGACAAAACGTTCTTTTTGAAGTATATCGACCAATGGTTTAATTAGCTTAGGTTCTACTTGATTTGCCATATCCATCCTCCTTAACCTATCATAATAGTACTACGAACCGTTATTTTGGGGCAAATCAAACGATTCCCCTTTTACCGGCTGTAAACAATGATATACTATAATATAATCCAAACTCAAATAGGCTAGGGAAGCTAACGATTGATAAGAGGTGCAAGTATGAGAGTCAAGTGTGTATTATGCGACAAAATCGAAAATATCAACAGTGACACCCTCCAGGCGAAAAGGCTTCGTAACCGCCCGATCCATACATATATGTGTGAAATCTGCCATGAGCGTATCGCCGAAAAAACCAACAACCGAATTGCGACTGGAAATTTCAAATTATATCGCAGCCGAGTAGAAAAAGATGACTGGTGATTTTGAGTGAAGCCTCGTATGAGACCCAGGAACAGATTTAAAGCAAAAATCCGCCAAGCATTTGGCGGATTTTTTAGTCTTCTACTGGATAGGTGATATATTTATCGGGTTCCTGGCTGATTTGATCAAGCATTACTTCGATCAGGTCACGCGGAAAACGGTACTCTTTTGTGTTTCCATCTTGCACAACTGTAACATAATACATCAGAGCGTCCCGTTTTAGCTCTTTTGAGTCAACATGATGTTCATCGGCAAGAATCTGCTCGAACAATTGGGTAGTATCTGCGGCTGCAGTATCGTCTGGACGGGCATCGCTGACAATTTTAATGGTCAGCCAATTATAAATAGCATCCTGGAGTGACTTCATATCCTCAACTCCTATTTAAGATTTGCTTCTGTTTTTTTATGCTCGCGCAGCCTGAGTTTGTATATGATCAGGATGAGCGCAGCAACGACAAGTCCTTCCGTGATAGGAAGAAAAATAGCAAGGAAGGTCAGAACGGTAGAGCCCAGTAATAAAAATACGTAGATGATAATACTTTTAAGTACCGGCAGCTTCTGTGCGAATCCAAGTTTGTAAACGAGGATGCTCAAAGCGGCAATGGTGAGATATAGCATCCACATTCCAACTGTCGGATTGTCATCTACCCTGAATAACGCTGCAAAAAATGATAATCTCTGGCTTACATCCATCCTTCTTCCCCCTACTTACTTAAGCATCAGCGAATTTCTTCTTTTTGGCATGTCTTTCACGCTCGTTCTTATCAAGTATTTTTTTGCGGAGTCTGATTGATTCTGGTGTAACTTCGCAATACTCATCATCGTTCAAGTATTCTAATGATTCTTCAAGAGTCATAATTCTTGGTTTCTTGATGACAGAAGTTTGGTCTTTATTTGCAGAACGAATATTCGTTGCTGCCTTTACCTTCGTGATATTAACGGTGATATCATTTTCACGTGTGTGCTCGCCAACGATCATGCCTTCATAAATTTCAGTCCCTGGATCTACGAAAATCGTTCCGCGATCCTCTACCTGCATGATTCCGTAAGTAGATGACTTGCCGGACTCCATTGACACTAGCACTCCTTGACGACGTCCGCCTACCTGGCCTTGAAGCATTGGCTGATAGCTGTCGAATGTATGATTAATGATACCATATCCGCGTGTCAACGTTAAGAATTCTGTTGTGTATCCGATAAGTCCGCGCGCTGGCACATTGAAGATCAAGCGAACCTGGCCGCTTCCACTATTAATCATATCAAGCATTTCGCCTTTGCGTGCACCGATCGATTCCATGATGGATCCTGTGTGTTCTTCTGGTACATCAATTTGAACTCGCTCTACTGGTTCACATCTTACTCCATCAATTACCCTTACTATAACTTCTGGCTTTGATACTTGCAGTTCATAGCCTTCACGGCGCATATTTTCAATCAAGATCGACAGGTGCAATTCTCCACGGCCTGAAACAATCCAGGCATCAGGTGAATCGGTATTGTCTACTCTTAAACTCACGTCCGTTTGAAGCTGTGCACGAAGTCTTTCTTCAATTTTCCTCGAAGTCAAGTATTTTCCCTCACGGCCTGCAAAGGGACTGTTATTGACAAGGAAGGTCATTTGAAGGGTTGGTTCATCAATCCGTAAAATAGGCAGTGGATCCTGATGATCGAAAGGACATACTGTTTCTCCGACATTAATGTCTTCCATTCCGGATAATGCTATAAGTTCACCTGCATGAGCTTCCTGGATTTCCTGACGTTTTAGGCCGAAGAAACCAAAAATCTTCGTAACTCGAAATTGTTTTACAGATCCGTCAAGCTTCATTAGCGCTACCTGCTGGCCTACATTCATCGTACCGCGGAAAACACGTCCGATTCCGATTCTGCCGACATAGTCGTTGTAATCAAGAAGTGCTACCTGGAATTGAAGAGGCTCGTCTCGATTATCAATTGGAGCAGGGATATGGTCAATGATTGACTCATACAAGGCCTTCATGTCCTCATCCTGTTTTTCAGGGTCCAGGCTCGCTGTTCCATTGATCGCAGATGCATATACAACTGGGAACTCAAGCTGATCTTCATCTGCTCCAAGTTCGATGAACAAGTCCAGTACTTCATCCACAACTTCTGAAGGTCGCGCAAAATCGCGATCAATCTTATTTACAACAACAATTGGTGTTAAATGCTGTTCCAGTGCTTTCTTTAAAACAAAGCGCGTTTGCGGCATGCAACCCTCGTAGGCATCAACAACTAGCAAGACGCCGTCCACCATTTTCATGATACGCTCTACCTCGCCGCCAAAGTCAGCATGTCCAGGTGTATCTAAAATATTAATTCGTGTATCATTATAGGAAATAGCTGTATTTTTCGCGAGGATGGTAATTCCTCGTTCTCTTTCCAAATCATTTGAATCCATTGCACGCTCTTCGACATGCTCATTAATACGGAATGTGCCTGATTGCTTTAGAAGCTGGTCAACCAAAGTAGTTTTCCCGTGGTCAACGTGGGCAATGATCGCTATATTTCTAATATCATCTCTTAATTTCAACAAAGTCACCCTGCCTTTAATAAATTTATCTATTGGCTTTTTACATAACTTATATATTATATCACAATTAAAGTAGAAACCGATACGCATTTTAATGTACAATAAAATATATTATTATTTGTATCATAGTCGAATGGGAGGAATCAATTTGCAGCAGATTAAATGGCCATTACTATTTTTCGCATTTGCGGCCGCTTCATGCATGATCGGTATCGGTATTGCAATCGCAGAAAGAAGCGCTGCCGGAGCGATCGGCTGTGCCATCGCACTCGTGCTTGTTATGGGATTCGGCTTTAAGAAAAAAAAGAAGATGAGAGAAGCAGGAGAGCTTTAAGCAAGAAAAACGCAAGTCCTTGTTCAGCCCCGACAAGCGCTGCCGTCTTCTATAACCCATGTCCTGTGCCTCGGAGGGCTGACCGAAACGAAAAATTAAAACGGCTGCCCAGAAATGCAGTTGAAGTTTCTGCATTCTGGGCAGCGACACTAGACAAGCAACTCGACGGCAGTTTCTTGACAACTTTTCCTTCCCCTACCCCAAACCTGTCAAATTAACCACGCTTTCTTGACAACTTTTCGTTCCGCCATCCCAAACCTGTCAAAATAACCATGCTTTCTTGACAACTTTTCGCTCCGCCACCCCAAACCTGTCAAAATAACCCGATTTCCCCCCCATCACCTACAATAAAGAAACCAGTGCAAAATACACTGGTTCTCATTACCTATTTCCTGGCGATTAAAAATGTTAATATTTGGATTGGATGGAATAAGAAGGAATTCGATCTCCGCCATATCGACACAAACGAGGTTCACCATTTTCCATCCTTTAAGTAGTTTCGCAAAATATAACCGTGAAGCCCAGGTTTTGCAGCAAACAAGGAATTCTGTTTCAGTATATCCACTTCTTCCCCTCTGAGGTTGGTTGCCTTGCCGCCTAGTTCCTTGATCATGATGATTCCTGCTGCAATATCCCATGGTGCTAGCCGTGGAGTTATATAAGCATCAATTCTCCCAGTAGCGACATAAACCATTTCCATCGCTGCTGAACCATATGATCTGGTTCCTCTAACATCTTTTACGAGGGGTAGCAGCAATTGATGATCGATCCGTTTATTTGGCGCTACCCATGTAGCGTTAAGCGCAATGATTGCTTCGCTGATCTTTGCTTCCGTCAGTTTCGGAATGGGCTTTTCGTTTAAATAAACGCCATTGCCTTTTATACAATGGTAAAGCTCATCATGGACGACATCATAAATGAGGCCGATCAATCCTTCCCCATCAAAATAAATTCCGATTGAAATCGCAAAGTTCCGCTGCTGATGGACAAAATTCATCGTTCCATCGATCGGGTCTATGATCCAGACTGTTCCTGTCAGGTCGGTAACATTATCTCCATAGCCTTCTTCACCGATTATTTTATGGTCAGGGTATGTTTCTTTGATTTTTTTGATAAAAAATTGCTCTGTTGCCTTGTCTAGATCCGTCACAAGATCATTTGGATTCGACTTAGAGGTCACATTCAACGTCTTTGAAAAGGAAGCCCTGATATGATCGCCAGCTTCTCTGATCCACTTTTTTGCGTATGTATCGATTTCTTTTAAGTTCCATTCCATTCCATTTCCCTCGATTCATTTTTTCATTTTTTGAGGAATCTTTTATAGCTTATCGGATTTGCTTCCCTTTCATCAAGTATTAGGATTTCCCTTGTCAAGCGAATACATGAGCTCAGAACCAGAAAAAACGAACTCCATTAGCTTAAAAGGAGTTCGGAAAAGGGGGCAGTATTGTTGAGTTTCCCTGATTATAAAGCCTCTAAACGTACTAGTTCTTGTCTAATTCTTTCCAGTTTCTGTTTGCATTCCATCATTTTCGGTTTATCGGAGTCTTCCATCGCCTCAAAAAGTGTCGCTAATTCATAATCCATTTCCAAACGGAGGACAGCTGTTCGCTGTAGCTCACCATTTTTTATTCTTGTTGAATTTATGAGTTGTTTCATTTATTTTCCCTCCTCGATTCTTTTCGATTTTTATTCATTTTATGAAATAGCATTTGCCAATGGTACAAATATGTGCGTTTACCCAGGTCTCCGAAAAGGCCATTCGCTTCAATTTTTCATACACTTTTGCTACAATATTCGACAAAGGACTAGGAGGTTTTTAAATTGACATTTCAAGGATTCGAACAAGCAGATTTCGATGTTTTTCAAATCGATGGTCTCGATGAACGTATGGAGGCCTTAAAATCCCAGATTCGCCCAAAGCTAGATCAACTTGGCCAGCACTTCGGCCCAACGCTTTCCACTATGGCCGGGGAAGAAATGCATGTTCATGTCGCCAAACATGCTAGAAGAACAAAGAATCCTCCTAAGGATACTTGGGTCGCTTTTTCCAGCAATCCAAGAGGATATAAAATGCAGCCACATTTCCAGATTGGCCTCTGGGAAACACATGTATTTGTCTGGTTCGCGGTGATTTACGAAGCTCCTGCAAAGGCGGCCATCGGAAAAAAACTGGAGCAGGATCTTGAATCCATTTTTACTCGTACTCCAAACAATTTCTTTTGGTCCAGCGATCATATGAAGCCAGAAGCCATCCAGCATAGCGAACTTTCCAAAGAAGAACTTCTGTCGATGTTCAAGCGTCTCCAAACTGTAAAAAAAGCAGAAATCCTTTGTGGATTAACCATTCCACGCGAGGAAGCTATCAAGTTAAGTGGGAAGGAACTGCTTTCGAAAATAGAGTTTGTATTTAAAGAAACATTACCCCTATATAAAATCGCTTAAACCAAGAAAAACGCCTGAAAAACGATCTTATGCAAGAAAGAGCCCATTTTTTCTTGGGCTCTTTCTTGGTTTCCACTCGATTATCTTTTCGGTGCGACTTTTATCTTTTGACCGCTCTCATTTTGTTTCATTTCTTTAATGGCCTCGTATGATACATACCCGCTTACTTCTTCAAAATCCTTGAAGAGCTTCTTTTCTTCTGCTTTTTGCGGGACGATCTCCTTAAAACGTCTGTAAGCTTGCAACAGAGTGTCGCGATCGATCCCTTTTTCATAAGCTTTTTCAATGCACTCGTAAAAGTGGATGACGTCGACCATTTCATCGGTTGACCATGTGTAATCAATTGGATATTGGTATTCCATCGGCTCACCTGCTTTTTCACTGTACCAGGTTTACTTCCCTGTCAGTCTCGTTTGTTAATCGATTGTATCGTTATTTTACAGCAAGAGCAAGCGGAGCGGAAGTTCATTTTCCAAAAACTGTTCTGATTGCTTCTGCTTCTTTTATCATCCTATCGAAAAGCTCAGCGACTGAAGGAGAATCTTTAATCAAGCCCATCACCTGGCCAGCCCAGCCTAAACCATTCTCCTTGTCTCCTTCATAAATGTATTTACGGTTTGCCGCTCCACTGATCAGTTCCTTCAATTCATCATATCCTCCACCTTGCTTCTCTATTTCGAGGATCTTTTCTGTTAATGGATTGACAATCGCTCTTGCTGGCATGCCCAGTGTTCTTTTTATCACGATCGTATCATTCTCGGTTCCTTCTATTAACCTTTGCTTGTATAACTCGTTCGCATGGACGCATTCCTTTGTGGCAATAAAACGCGTTCCCATTTCAATTCCTTGCGCGCCCAGACTTAGTGCTGCCATCAATCCTCTTCCATCTCCAATTCCCCCTGAAGCGATAACTGGGATGCGGACGGCATCTACTACAGCTGGGATTAACACCATTGTGCCGATATCACTCTTCCCAAGATGCCCCCCGCCTTCCTGCCCGACCACGATCACAGCATCTGCACCGAGCTCTTCTGCTTTCTGTGCCTGCCTTTTAGCAGCGACTAGGACAAGTTTTTTTGCATTGGTTCCTTTTAATTGTTCAAAAATGGGTGCCGGGTTGCCTCCTGTCATCGAGATGACCGGCACACCCTCATCAATGGCGACATCCAAAAAACGGGAAAAAGATCTTCCATGCTGTCCGATCGCAAAATTTACTCCAAATGGCTGGTCAGTAAGCTCTTTCACTTTATGTATTTCTTTTCTTAGCGCCTCAGGATCGGGAAGGGACATCGCCGTGATCTGCCCTAGCCCACCTGCATTTGAAACTGCGGCTGCAAGCTCAGAATAGGCAAGATACGCGAGCCCTCCCTGGATAATCGGGTATTGTATTCCTAACAGGTTCGTCACTTTCGTGCTCCAGTTCATTTTTCCACTCCTCCGCTTGTTTTTTCCATTTCTATTATAAGTGACATCCTTCCTATTTGCTTTAAGAGAATATTGTAATTCTTTGCAAACATCCCGATTAGTGCTATAATGCATTTGTTTTATTTTTTTAGCCGAAAAATAATCATAACCTTTAAAAAGGAAATCCAATAGACTAAAGAGGTGTGATCTTCCATTGTCCCAATACGAAACACCACTATTCACTAGCTTGTTAAAGCACGCAGAAAAGAATCCGATCCAGTTTCATATACCAGGACATAAAAAAGGCAGCGGAATCGATCCTGAGTTTCGTGATTTTATTGGTTTAAATGCGCTATCGATCGACTTGATTAATATCGGCCCACTAGACGATCTCCACTCACCGAAAGGGATTATCAAACAAGCGCAGGAGTTGGCGGCGGAAGCATTCGGTGCTGACCATACTTTTTTCTCCGTACAAGGAACAAGCGGTGCCATCATGACCATGATAATGACTGTCTGCGGCCCTGGCGATAAAATCATCGTACCGCGGAACGTACACAAATCGATCATGTCTGCAATTGTTTTTTCCGGAGCGATTCCGATCTTTATTCATCCGGAGATTGATAAAAAATTAGGCATTTCTCACGGCATATCAACAGACTCTGTTGAAAAAGCACTTGAACAGCACCCTGATGCAAAAGGTTTGCTAGTCATTAATCCAACCTACTTTGGCTTTGCTGCCGATTTAAAAAGGATTGTCGAGATCGCTCATTCATATGATGTTCCGGTACTAGTGGATGAGGCGCACGGCGTGCATATTCACTTCCATGAGGACCTTCCGCTTTCCGCCATGCAGGCAGGAGCTGATATGGCTGCTACAAGCGTGCACAAGCTTGGTGGGTCATTAACGCAAAGCTCCGTACTGAATGTAAAGGAAGGCCTGGTTTCTGCCAAGCGTGTCCAATCGATCATCAGCATGCTGACGACCACATCAACCTCTTATCTGTTGCTAGCATCATTGGATACGGCTCGGAGGAGACTTGCAATTGAAGGAAGAGACCTTATTGACAAGACGATCAAATTGGCTCAATGGATTCGTGAGCAGATAAACGAGATCGAGCATCTTTACTGTCCTGGTGAGGACCTGCTTGGTACAAATGCGACTTATGATTTTGATCCGACAAAAGTGCTCATCAGCATCAAGGATTTAAATATCTCAGGATATGATGTCGAAAATTGGCTTCGCGAAAAATATAATATTGAAGTGGAACTTTCTGATCTGTATAATATCCTTTGTCTCATCACACCTGGTGATACACAAAAAGAAGCAGATATTCTTGTAGCTGCAATGCGTGAACTTTCAAGGGAATTCCACCACCTCGCTGCGAAGGTCCATGCAGAGGTGATGTTGCCTGATATTCCATTATTGGCTTTAACACCAAGAAATGCATTTTACGCTGATACAGAAGTGGTACCTGTAGAAGAATCAGAGGGACGAATCATTGCCGAATTCGTAATGGTATATCCTCCAGGTATCCCAATCTTCATCCCAGGTGAAATTATCACGAAAGAAAATCTAGTGTATATCAAGACAAACAGGGAAGCTGGCCTTCCTGTACAAGGCCCTGAGGACGACGAACTTCACTCATTCCGAGTGATCAAAGAACACAAAGCGATAAAATAAAAACAAAAAGCGCAAGCGCCTCGAACAGCCCCGACAAGCGCTGCCCGCCTAAGACGCCACGTCTTGTGGTTGGCGGGACTAGCACATCCTGTGCCTCGGAGAGCCGACCAGTGAAGTCGTTCTTTGACTTCACCTGAGCGGACCGAAACCGAAAAGTATAGCTGACTGCCCAGAAACGCAGAAACCGGAGACTCCACCAGCAGAAGCGCTTGTTGCTTCTGCTGGCGGAGTTGAAGTTTAGGAGTTTCTAGGAGGCGACACTAGACAATTCGAAATGCGAAGGCGACTGTTCAACTCCGACAAGCGCTGGAGGGCCTGACAGTGAAGTCGTTCTTTGACTTCATTGGCAGGACCAGGACCGAAGCGTCTCGAGGAGTTAGGAGCCGCAGCTAGACAAGCGACTCGAGGGGCTAGGCGCTGGAGCTAGATTAAGAAAACTACATGTAGTTATCCACAACTAGACAATTTCCTAAACAAAAACAAAGGCATGCATCTTGCATGCCTTTTGATTGATTTTATCTTTCTTGTGCGTCTTCCTGATTACAGCAGTTACATTTTTTTGAATATAACACCGTTACTTTCTCATCTTCGAAATGGTCAATGGTAGAATTGCAAGTTTGACATACGATTGTGCCCATTCTTTTTAAACCCCTTTTCATTTTGAATTTTGAAAGCGTTTTAATGTTCTGTAATTCCATAATAATATAACATTATTAAATTTTCAAGCTTATATTGTATAACACTTTTACTTTTTTCGAAATTTATTATGACGGATAAATTCAATTGAATAATTATAAAAAACAGACCTGAACCAGGCCTGTTCTCTTTTGTACCTTATTCATATTGAGTCTGGAATGGGACTGTAGGCAATTCTTCATTAAAAAATAACGCAAGTTCCTCAGCCTGCCGGACTTCTGTAATATGGAATGCTTTCTGCAAATATTCGATGTTTTCTATGTCCTTTGGGTCGAGGAGTGCCGAGCGACCTGTCTGCATGCAAACTACAAGCGGTTTTCCGAAAAACATATTGGTGTAAATGAATCCAAAGTCATAGCGGGTGTCATAGGTGGTAAACCCCACAAATCGAACATGAACCTTTTCGTGCTCATCATAAAGCTTCTCGAAATGTTCCATATGCCTCCTCCTTTTTAAATAAATATTTAGAATATTATTATAATTTATTTTTGACAAAAAGGCAAGTATGTGTAAAGGAAAAAAGCTTATCTTCTATTGTCAACACTTTTTCAGGAGTGATAAAATAGGGTGGAATAGTCAGGAAAAGGGGATTGGACGATGTCTAGTAATGCTTATATAAAACTTGTTCCATCATCATCTCAGCAAGCCATTTCCACAGAAGAATTGAAGGATTTGTTTCATTATTACAAAGAAATCACCTCAAAGACAGGCGAACAGGTGGATTGGAATTACGGAAATACAGCCTTTCCATATGAATTGAAGGAAAAAGAAACTGGGAAAGGTACCTGGTTTTACCTGCAATCATCACAGGACCGTTACAATTCGATTCTAATTGGCGTCGATCAGGAAATCATCGCTGATGAGGACGGCACGGAACGCGAACAAACATACATACAAATCACCCTTCCGCCCACTGCAACGGCTGGTGATAAGGGCAAAGCAAATGAGTTTAGCAAGTTTATCGGAAAAAAATTGCAGGGCGAACTGCATTTATTCAATGGAAGAGTCATGTACTTCTATCCACGAAAATAGGGTTCAGAAACGGCTGCTAGTGCAGCCGTTTTTTTTCTTTTCTTGGAAGCGGCCTCGATGCTTTGCTTGTCCGACTCCTGCCTTGCTTGAAATTATATAAGGTGAGACATTGTAAAGTGAAAAGCCACATAAAACGAAAGACTCATCATAGTGAGAAAAAATGTCTTCCATGTTGATTTGATTATATAATTTCCAATTATTATTGCCAGATAAAAAAACACCATAAACATCATTCCATTGTAAATCGGATGATCATGTTTGGATAACCATTCCGTTAAGGTATATCCACTCCATATGAGTGATTGAAGCAGGAAAACCGTATAGACCTTCAAACCCTCCACCACCTAGTTTGTTTTTCCCGACCAGTCTTTTACTAGTATATGTAAAGGACAAATGAATATTTTTCATTTATGTAACATTTCTATAACATTCCATTCTTTTGGAAATGGCTATGATAGAATAAGTGCAACTGATTACCCGAGAGGCAACAGAATCTGATTAAAGTGAGGCAAAGATAAATGAAAAGCTTATCTTTTATTTTTGTCGCTGCGTTCCTTTTTCTGACCGCTTCATGCAATTCAGGCAATAATTCAGATAAGCTTAAGCTAAACGAAGATAGAAACCAGGTTGTCTTCTTTTCAGATGAAAAGAATTACAAGCAAGAATCATCGTATTATGATGCCATCATAGAATTAAAGCAGAAATATCCAATAGTTTTTGATAAGATTGTTGTCATTCCAGCTGCAAATGCAAATCAATACGATAACTTGCTGAAAGAAAAAAGATTTCCAGCCATCCTGATCGTCCATCGTGATCAAGTACTTGCAAATGTAAATGGAAGTGCTACAAAAGAACAAATCATAGAGGCAATCTCCGCTGTATTGACAAATGATTCTGAAAATACCAAACAATAAGACCGGGCAAACTGCGCCCAGTCCTTTTTTTTATTTCTTCTAAAAAAGAAGCTGGTGACTGGGGATTATTAACCCTACCAAAAGAGATGACTAATACGATTAGTAAAGCTAACGGGTGTTATGCGAATGAAAAAAACACTTATCATTTCGAGAAAGATGAACTCTTGTTTTTTAAAAATTAGTGTCAGAAACTGTTCAGCCTAGTTAGCAATATCTGCCTTTGTTTTCTTAGTCTCTAAAATAAAAAATCCTTCCCATTAGGGAAGGATTTTTTATTTTAGGCTATTTTAAGATATGAATTGGATTTCCTAGTGCTACTTCTGCTGCTTCCATTGTAATTTCGCCTAATGTTGGGTGAGCATGGATGGTCATAGCTAGATCTTCAGCAGTCATGCCTGCTTCGATTGCCAAACCAAGTTCCGCAATCATGTCGGAAGCATTAGGACCAGCTATTTGCGCCCCGACAACAATATCATCTTCTTTGCGCGTAATTAGCTTCAAGAAGCCGTCTGTCTGGTTAAGTGACAGCGCACGGCCATTTGCTGCAAATGGAAACTTCGATGCATTCACTTCGATGCCAGCATCTTTCGCTTCTTTTTCCGAGTAGCCAACAGAAGCTAGTTCTGGATCAGAGAATACAACAGCCGGAATTGCCAGATAATCGATTTCAGAAGGGTGCCCAGCGATTGCTTCAGCTGCAATTTTGCCTTCGTAAGATGCCTTATGAGCGAGCGGCGGTCCTTCGACAATGTCGCCGATTGCGTAAATATTGCTGACATTCGTGCGGCATTGCTTGTCGATTTTGATCACACCACAATCAGTCATTTCAATTCCTACTTGCTCAAGTCCAAGCTCGTCTGTGTTTGGCTTTCTGCCTACCATCACAAATACATAATCTGCTTGGACTTTTTGCTCTTCGCCTTTCACTTCATAGCTAACCGTTACGCCAGTTTCCGTTTCTTCCACACCTTTAGCAAGTGCCTTCGTGATGATATCTGCACCTTTTTTCTTAAGATTCTTTTTCACAAGGGAGGACATTTGCTTTTCGAAGCCGTTAAGGATTTCGTCAGCACCCTCAAGGATGGTTACCTTTGTGCCAAAGCTTGCATACGCACCGCCAAGCTCTGTTCCGATATAGCCTCCGCCGATGACAACGATGCTTTCTGGCAGCTCCTGAAGATTCAAGGCACCAGTAGAATCGAGCACACGCTTAGAGAATTTAAACGCCGGAATTTCAATTGGACGAGATCCAGTCGCAATGATTGCATTTTTGAATGTGTATGTCTGTGCTGAATTTTCATCCATGACACGAATGGTGTTAGCATCAACAAAGTATGCTTCGCCTCTGACGATGTCAATCTTATTGCCTTTCAATAAACCTTCAACGCCGCCAGTCAATTTTTTCACTACCCCAGCCTTAAACTCCTGGACTTTTGAAAAATCAAGCGTGACGTTTTCCGCTATGACTCCCATATCTTCCGAATGCTTGGCATTTTCAAATCTGTGTCCAGCTGAAATCAAAGCTTTCGAAGGGATACAGCCAACGTTCAAGCATACCCCACCAAGAATTGCTTTTTCGACGATCGTTACTTTCTGGCCCAACTGGGCAGCGCGAATGGCTGCCACATATCCGCCAGGTCCGGCACCAATGACAAGAGTATCCGTTTCGATTGGAAAATCTCCTACTACCATTTATTATCCCTCCATTAACATTAGTTCTGGATCGTTCAACAGGCGCTTAATATGATTCAATGCATGCTGTGCTGTTGCACCATCGATCATGCGGTGATCGAAGCTTAAGGATAGCGCAAGTACTGGAGCTGCAACAATCTCTCCATCCTTAACCACAGGCTTTTCTGCGATACGTCCAATTCCTAGGATGGCAACTTCCGGGTGGTTGATGACCGGAGTAAACCATTGTCCACCAGCAGAACCGATGTTCGTAATGGTGCAAGATGCACCTTTCATTTCATCTGGAGCAAGTTTGCCATCACGTGCTTTTCCAGCAAGCTCGTTAATTTCATTTGAAATGAAGAATATAGACTTGCGGTCAGCATCTTTTACGACAGGTACAAGCAATCCTTTTTCCGTATCAGCTGCAATTCCGATATTGTAATAGTGCTTGTGAATAATTTCGCTTGTTGCATCATCTAAAGAAGTGTTCAATGCTGGATATTCACGTAATGCACTTGTTAATGCTTTTACCACATAAGGAAGGAAGGTAAGCTTAATTCCTTTTTCAGCGGCCACTTCTTTGAACTTCTTGCGGTGTGCAACAAGCTTCGTTACGTCCACCTCATCCATCAAGGTAACGTGTGGAGCTGTATGCTTAGAGTTAACCATTGCCTTGGCAATTGCTTTTCTGATTCCGCTCATTTTCTCGCGAGTCTCAGGGTATTGCCCTTCTGGGATAGGCTGAGCTGCTTTAGGAGCAGCTTGCGTTTCTGCTGCTTGTGCTTGTTCAGTCTGAGGTGCAGCGGCTGCAGTGGCTCCTCCACTTAGGAAGCTGTCCACATCATTTTTCAGGACGCGGCTATTTTTACCTGAACCGGCAACCTGACGAATATCAACGCCTTTTTCACGTGCATATTTACGAACAGATGGCATTGCTACGATGCGGCGGTTAGGGTCTATATCTGCCTGAGGTGCAGCGGCAGCACCAGCGCCAGTGGCACCTGCAGGAGCAGGGGCTTCTGTTGCTTCTTTGTCGACTTTCTGTCCAGCTTCCATTGTAGATTGAACCTGTGCTTCTGTTTTCTCAGCTGGTGTATGTTCTTCTTCCCCTTTGAATTTAAGATCTTCATATCCCGGGGCGTCAAAGGTAACGAGAACTTGTCCTACTGTTGCAACTGTTCCTTCCTCCACTAAAACTTCTTCGACTGTACCTGCTACTGGGGAAGGAATTTCTACTACTGCTTTATCATTTTGTACTTCGCAAAGTACATCGTCTTCCTGAACTTGATCGCCAGGTTTTATAAACCATTTGACGATTTCACCTTCGTGAATACCTTCGCCGATGTCTGGCAGCTTAAATTGAAATGCCAATGGGATTCACCCTCCTAAATTTTTTTGAATTAAAATTCCAGAACTTTCTTAGCTGTTTCGACTACATCCTTATAGTTTGGCAGCCATACAGTTTCTGCTTGAGAAAATGAGAATACTGTATCAGGTGCAGTCACTCTTAAAACTGGTGCTTCAAGGCTTAGGATAGCGCGGTCATTGATTTCTGCAACAATTTGGCTAGCCATGCCAGCCTGTTTTTGTGCTTCTTGAACAACGATCGCTCTTCCTGTTTTTTCAACAGAAGCAATGATTGTTTCAATATCGAAAGGCATCACCGTTCTTAAATCAACTACTTCTACAGAATGTCCTTCTTTTTCAAGTTCTTCTGCAGCCTTTAATGATTCATGGACCATTGCTCCATAAGTGATGATGGATAGGTCTTTCCCTTCACGCTTTACATCTGCTTTGCCAAGAGGGATTGTATATTCTTCTTCTGGAACTTCCTGACGGAATGAGCGATAGAGCTTCATATGCTCAAGGAAAATGACGGGATCGTTGTCACGAATCGCTGAAATCAACAGGCCTTTTGCATCATATGGAGTCGAAGGAATAACAACCTTCAAGCCTGGCTGTTGGGCAACCATGCCCTCGAGGTTGTCAGCGTGCATTTCTGGTGTATGTACACCTCCCCCAAACGGTGAACGGATGGTTACTGGTGAACTGTAACGGCCGCCGGAACGGTAACGCATTCGAGCCATTTGACCTGCAATGGAATCCATTGCCTCAAACACGAAGCCGAAGAACTGGATCTCCGGAACCGGACGATAACCTTGCAATGCAAGACCGATTGCCAGTCCGCCAATACCTGATTCTGCGAGCGGCGTATCAAACACACGGTCTTCCCCAAACTCTTTTTGCAGACCTTCTGTCGCACGGAACACACCGCCGTTGACACCAACGTCTTCCCCGAATACAAGGACATTGGGATCATTTTTCAATTCTACGCGAAGAGCGTCTGTAATTGCTTGAATCATTGTCATTTGAGCCATGGCTTACTTCGACTCCTTCTCTTTGTAAATTTCATATTGTTCTTTTAGGTTGTCAGGCATTTCATCATACATAATCTCCATCAAGTCTGTGACTTTCTGCTTTGGAGTGTCATCCGCTTCTTTAATTGCGATTTTGATTTCTTCTTTTGCTCTTTCGATTGTTTCATTTTCCATTTCTTCTGTCCACAGATTCTTCTTCTCGAGGAATTTGCGGAAACGGACTAACGGATCTTTCTTTTCCCATTCATTGTCCAAATCAGAAGTACGGTAACGGGTTGGGTCATCCCCAGCCATTGTATGTGGACCATAGCGGTAAGTCATCGTTTCAATCAAAGTTGGACCTTCTCCGTTTACAGCGCGCTGTCGTGCTTCAAGTGTTACTGCATAGACTGCAAGCGGATCCATTCCGTCTACCTGAATACCAGGAATGCCTGCTGCAACTGCTTTTTGCGCAATTGTCTGAGCAGCAGTCTGCTTTTCTACTGGAGTAGAGATCGCAAAGCGGTTATTTTGAACAAAGAAAATTGCTGGTGCTTTATATGCCCCCGCAAAGTTGATGCCTTCGTAGAAGTCACCTTGAGAGGAACCGCCATCACCTGTGTAGGTCACAGCAACTGCTTGAGCACCGCGTTTTTTCATTCCAAGCGCAACACCGGCAGCCTGAACATATTGGGCACCAATGATGATTTGAGGGGAAATCACGTTTACCCCTTCAGGTATTTGATTGCCTTTAAAGTGACCGCGTGAGAACAAAAATGCCTGTGTAAGCGGAAGACCATGCCAGATAATCTGAGGTACATCGCGGTAACCCGGAAGAATAAAGTCTTCTTTTTCAAGGGCGAATTGGGATGCAATCTGGGAAGCTTCCTGCCCAGCTGTCGGCGCATAGAATCCAAGACGTCCTTGGCGGTTCAGCGAAATAGAACGCTGATCCAAAATCCTTGTGTAAACCATGCGTGTCATCAATTCTTGTAACTGCTCATCCGAAAGCTCTGGCATTGCCGCTTCATTTACGACTTCGCCCTCTTCATTTAAAATCTGGAACATTTCAAATTGGCTTTCGATGTTCTCGAGCTGCTTTTTTGCATCAATTGTGTTGTTTTTCGTTTTAGATGCCATTAGAGCCACCTCTTCCTTTCTACCTTATAAATTTAATTATCTATCCAAAAATAGGGTACCCAATCTCATGATTCATTTCCTCGGGTAGAAAAACACATTTGGAGCGAACCGATTCTCTAATAGATTGCCGAACACAAAGGCTTAATATGTGCAAGCACCATTCTATAGTTTTCCACAGAAGCACAATAAAAAAACGCATTATTTTCTTCATCCAAGATTCCTGTGGTCTGTATTAGTAAAATCCATGAACAGAGTAATACAATTTCGCTCTTTCGTTTTTTAGTTTACATCACGAAAATTACTCCGTCAAATACTATGTTTTATCTTTTATAATTTTAATCATCATCGTTATATTATTATCCTAAAAAAGAAACTGTACTATTCTTTGTTAATTCCTGTATTATAGTAATTTGCATATCGATAAAACTGTGTTAACGACCATTTTACAAGCCGTAAAAAAAACCGCCTTTTTCCGGATAAAAGCGGTTTACGTTCTTCCTATTCTTTCTTCTCCGGGCTGACTTCTATCCCGGCTTTTTCATAAAAAGCTAGTTTTTCTTTATTATACTGGTCAGTTTGATCATTGAATTCCTGGTTGTCTTTCAGCACGGTTTCATAGATCCCATTTACTTTATTGACTTGCTTTTCCAGGTTCTCAAAGCTTAATTCTTTATCCTTCAGCATTTCATAAAGCTCTTTGTCATATTGAAGGCCAAGTTTATAATTTTTATACAGGTCATCATGTATTTCATACCGTTTTATCATCGTTGTCCTTAATTCATTTGCCTGCTGTTTTACACCAGTGTCCTTTATTTCTTCCAAAATTTTGTCAATGTTTCTGAATTCTTTCCGTGATTCCTCAATGCTTTCTTTTTCCTTATCAATATGCTCCGCCCTTTTGTCGGCATTTGCCAGCGCCTCATCAGCCAGCTTTACAATTTGATCATATTCTTTCATGCCAAGCGAAATGATCTTTTCATATATTTCTTTTTCCTTTGTTTCCAATTCAACAAGCGGATTTTGCTGATCTTCAAAGGTCTTTTCAATGGAAACGACCTTTTCTAGCTCTACAAACATTTTTTCCTCAGGGGACTGCTTGTTCAAACACCCAGCCAGACTCAAAAAACTAGCGATCATTATCATTGCGAAACTTATTTTTCGGAATAAAGACAAAATAATACCCTCCTCACCTATATCAATTTTACCATAGCGATTTCCATTAGATTTGACAATAGGATAAAATTCCGTAGAAGCCTAAATATGCTTGTCCTATCCGTAATTATATTCTCTGATAAAGCGATATATGCTTTTTGCTATCTCTCTAATTTTTGTAGGAAAGGCTTGCGAATAGTTAACTTTTCGTCATACATTTGTTAGACTTAACATTATTACATAGTAGAGGTGAAAGAAATGTTGACGATGGATGATATCGTCCGTGATGGACATCCTGCACTCAGAAAAGTCGCAGAAGAAGTTTCCATGCCTCCTTCACAGGAAGATAAAACAATACTGCAAAGCTTGATGGAGTACGTGATAAACAGCCAAAACCCAGAGATCGTACAAAAATACGGACTGCGCCCGGGTATCGGGCTTGCTGCTCCCCAGATAAATGTTTCGAAAAGAATGATTGCTGTCCATTTAACGGATGAGAAAGATAACTTGATCAGTTATGCTCTTTTCAACCCGAAAATCATCAGTCATTCAGTGGAACGTTCTTATCTGACAGCTGGCGAAGGTTGTCTTTCTGTCGATGAGGCAATCCCTGGATATGTTCCGAGATATGCAAGGGTGACTGTAAGAGGAATTGACCTTGAAGGGCAAGAAGTGAAGCTCCGGCTTAAAGGCCTTCCCGCTATTGTCTTCCAGCATGAAATCGACCACTTGAACGGAATCATGTTTTACGATCATATCAATAAGCAGGATCCATTTGCCGACCTCCCAAATGCTGTCCCGGTAGAAAAATAAAAGCCGAATCGAATTCGATTCGGCTTTTTTACAACTTAAATCAAATTTAACTTCTTCAAGCCATGCCAGATTCCATCGTCATCGACATCTCGGGTTATCATATTGGCAAGTTCCTTTAGTTGTGGCACAGCATTTCCCATCGCAACACCTGTTCCCGCAGCTTCCAGCATTTCCAGATCATTCAAGCCATCGCCGAACGCATACACATCCTCAGGCCTGAAAGACAGCCTTTCGATCATCTTCTTAATACCTTCTGCCTTGGACCCGCCTGCAGGAAGGACATCCACTGAATACGGATGCCAGCGGATAAAAGTAAACTCCGGATAATTCTCCTCGTAAAACTTCTCCTTGCCTTCTTCACAAAACAGAAGTGTTTGGAACAAGTCCCTGTCTACGTAAAATTGTTCATCATACTCCGGATGGGCAAATTTCAGTCCTCCCAGACTCGTTTCAATAAAATCGTGATGCTTTACAGCTGACTTCATCGTTTGATGATCCATGAAAACGACCGGGTGTCCCTGGTATGCAGCCTCTTTGTAAAGCTCCTGTATTTTTTGGTTGTTCAAAGCGTTTTGATATATCGGCTCCCCTTCAAAAACCACGTATTGTCCATTAAAGCTCACAAAAGAATCGATATCGAGCTCCTTGAGAAGATTTTCAAACATGAACGGAGCTCTCCCAGTTGCAATAGCAACAAATACATCATTCTCTTTTAGTTTTTTAATTGCTTCCTTAGTGGAAGCAGGCAGATTTTTATCATGGTCCAAAAGTGTGCCATCAATATCAAAAAATACAATTTTACTCATGATTCTCTCCTTCAAATTTTTTATCATATAATCCCGGTAGTTTACCAAACTGCAAAGTGTATGTACAGGAAAATGAAGCATAAAGCCTGGCAAGCAATTGACAATTTATGCAATTCCATCAAAACCCATGAAAATAACTGCTGTTTCATCATATAATATAAACAAAAAGATCGTTTTTGAAAATAAACTTTGTTAAACCTTTCCTTGTTTGCTTTACATTGGACAAGGATAGTTTAAAATAAGTAGTAAGGAGATGATCCACTATGTTAAAGAAGCTCAGAAAGAAGCTCTTAAAACAGTGGAAAGATTTGCTTCGTAAAAAAACAATCGCCTAACTTTTTGAGCCCTTCAAACTTGCGAAGGGCTCCTTCCTTATTGTAAATTGGTTAATAGCGAAAAAAATACGTTCGGCTTAATATTACTATTGTCATTTTATTTAGGGCTAAGATAAAACGGATTTCAAACCCACAACAAATGTCTATGCTGCAAATACAGCCGGCATTCGTCCTGTCATGAAATCAGTTTTAAGACGGCATCCTGTAAAATAGAAAAAATTTATTAAAGGAGAGAGATTTTTCATGGTTTTTAAAGTTTACTTCCAGGAATCTAACAAGCAAGTACCAGTTCGCGAAAAAACACAAACTATTTATATTGAAGCGGACTCTGAAAGAGAAGTACGGACAAAAATTATTGACCGCCAGTATAATATTGAATACGTCGAGGCAGTTGAGGGTAATTATTTGCAATATGAAAAACAAAAAAAAGACTTTGAAGTATTGGAGATCGAATAATTTATGAAATTTGTAAAAAATGACCAAACAGCCGTTTTTGCGCTCGGAGGATTGGGTGAAATCGGCAAGAACACGTATGGAGTACAGTTTCAGGATGAAATTATTTTAATTGATGCAGGCATCAAATTCCCGGAAGATGAATTGCTGGGAATTGATTATGTGATCCCGGACTACTCCTATCTCGTAAAAAATGAAGACAAAATCAAAGGACTGTTTATCACTCACGGTCATGAAGATCATATCGGCGGTATTCCTTATTTGCTTCGCGAAATCAATGTCCCGATTTATGGTGGAAAATTAGCACTCGGCCTAATTAAAAACAAGCTGGAAGAACATGGTCTGCTACGGAAGACGAAGCTGATAGAAATTGAAGAAGAAGAGATCATCAAATTCCGCAAGACATCCGTTTCGTTTTTCAGAACAACACATAGTATTCCGGATTCATATGGGATTGTTGTCAAAACACCACCAGGACAAATCGTGCATACCGGGGATTTTAAATTTGACTTTACCCCAGTAGGAGAACCGGCCAATCTTACCAAAATGGCGGAAATCGGCAAGGAAGGCGTCCTTTGCTTGCTGTCTGATAGCACAAATGCCGAGGTGCCTAACTTCACAATGTCGGAACGCCGTGTAGGGGAAAGCATTCACGATATTTTCCGGAAAGTAGACGGTCGGGTTATATTCGCTACTTTTGCTTCGAACATCCATAGACTGCAGCAAGTGACCGAGGCGGCAGTCGCGAATGGCAGAAAAGTTGCCGTGTTCGGCCGAAGCATGGAATCAGCGATCACTATTGGCCAGGAGCTGGGCTATATCAGTGCTCCTAAGGATACATTCATTGAATCACAGCAAATCAACCGACTTCCCGCCAACCAAGTCACGATTCTTTGTACGGGAAGCCAGGGGGAGCCTATGGCCGCACTATCTCGTATTGCCAATGGGACACATCGTCAAATCCAGATTCAGCCAGGGGATACAGTTGTCTTCTCGTCTTCCCCTATCCCAGGGAATACGATCAGCATCAATAGGACTATCAACCTGCTGTCCCGTGCTGGTGCGGATGTCATCTATGGTTCATTAAATGATATTCATACTTCGGGACATGGCGGCCAGGAAGAGCAAAAGCTAATGCTGCGCTTGATCAAACCGAAATATTTTATGCCAATTCACGGTGAATTCCGGATGCAGAAGATGCATAGCAAGCTTGCTGTTGACTGTGGAGTGCCTGAAGAAAATTGCTTCATCATGGATAATGGCGAAGTTCTTGCACTAGGCGACAATGAGGTAGGTGTTGCTGGCAAAATTCCATCCGGCAATGTATATATTGATGGAAGCGGAGTAGGCGACATTGGCAATATCGTTCTGCGCGACCGTCGGATATTGTCAGAAGAAGGCCTTGTCGTTGTGGTTGTGAGCATCAATATGAAGGAATTCAAAATTGCTGCTGGCCCTGATTTGATTTCTCGCGGATTTGTCTATATGAGGGAATCCGGGGATCTGATCAATGATGCCCAAAGCTTAATTCAAAAACACTTAAATAAGGTGATGGAAAGAAAAACTACTCAATGGTCTGAAATCAAAAACGAAATCACTGATACACTTGCACCGTTTCTATATGAAAAAACAAAACGCCGACCAATGAAGTCGTTCTTTGACTTCATTGGGCGGACCGAAGCGACTCGAGGGGCTAGGCGCTGGAGCTAGACAATTCTCAAAGTGAATTTTATACTTTCTTACTTGAGTCTTGCATTTTTTGAAATATCACCTAAAAAAGGCCGCACTAAAATAAGGTTAAAGCTATGTGGTTTTTAAGCCGACAATTTTAGACA
>NZ_JAUSUN010000020.1:0-70123 GCF_030814065.1 Mesobacillus stamsii | reverse complement strand
GGTCAGTTTTCGTTGGCTAGCAAAAGCAACGATAAGTCGAGAAGCCCCCACTTCAAGCGACCTGTAAGGGTGGTAAGTGGTGGGAGTAGTTCACAAATTGTATTATGATATTTCAGTATCTATAATACAGATTACATGAAACGGCTCTTGTGGCAAACAAAAAGATACTTGTGAGGGAGAGGACGATGAACGATTTACTAAAGAAATTGAACCGAGTAAGCCTGGTGAAGCAGATCATTGCTGGTCTGGTAATCGGGGTGATCCTGGCACTTGCAATCCCTGGAGTTGCAAAGCCTGTTGCCATTTTTGGATCATTATTTGTAGGGGCTCTGAAAGCAGTTGCTCCCATTTTGGTACTGTTCCTGGTTATGTCGGCGATTGCCCAGCATAAACGCGGACAGAAAACAAACATGAAAATGATTATTTTCCTCTATTTTTTGGGAACGTTCTTGGCGGGACTTATCGCCGTTATTGCTAGCTTCCTGTTCCCGGTAAGCTTAAAATTGACAGCTGGCACCGAAGGAATGACGCCTCCAGGAAGTGTGGTAGAGGTTCTTAGAACATTATTGCTCAATATTGTTGACAATCCGGTTAACGCTCTTATAAATGCTAATTATATCGGAATTTTAGCCTGGGCAGTCCTGATCGGTTTTGCTCTGAGAAGTGCAGCAGATTCAACAAAAGTGGTGATTGGCAATTTAGCCGATGCTATGTCCAAGATTGTCGCCTGGGTTATAAAATTTGCTCCGCTTGGCATTATGGGTCTAGTATTTGAATCCATTACGACAAACGGGCTTAGTTCCTTGCTTGGTTATGGAAAATTGCTTGCGGTTTTAATAGGCTGTATGCTGGTCGTTGCGCTTATCGTCAATCCCCTTATCGTGTACACGATGATAAGGCAAAATCCATATCCGCTTGTGTTTAAATGCTTAAAAGAAAGCGGGATTACCGCTTTCTTTACAAGAAGTTCAGCTTCTAATATCCCTGTGAATATTAAAATTTGTGAAGAATTAGGGCTGGATAAAGACTCCTACTCTGTTTCGATTCCGTTAGGCGCAACGATTAATATGGCAGGAGCAGCTGTAACGATTTCCGTGATGACACTGGCTGCTGTCCATACACTTGGCATTCAAGTGGATATTCCAACCGCCATCCTTCTTAGTGTGATGGCTGCCATCAGTGCAGCCGGTGCTTCTGGTGTTGCTGGCGGCTCATTGTTGCTGATCCCTCTCGCAGCCAGCTTATTTGGCATCCCAAATGATGTCGCGATGCAAGTGGTTGCTGTAGGTTTTATCATTGGCGTTGTGCAAGACTCTGTTGAAACGGCACTTAACTCATCGACAGACGTTCTTTTTACGGCTGCTGTAGAATTCAGAAAATGGCGCCAAGAAGGAAAAGTAATCAACATCAAGAAGACATCTTAACTGTCAAATATTCAAATGAATAGTGAAAAATAGTTGAAAAAGCAGGTAAGATGATTTACTATCAATTCATATAACACAATATATTGTGTTAGTAAGAGATTTTTACATCTAAATATTGAAATTGCCGATAAGTATGGTGTCTGAATAAGACTTAATAGGGAATCTGGTGTGAATCCAGAACTGTTCCCGCAACTGTAAGTGCTGACGAAATAAGGATGAACCACTGTCTAACAAATAGATGGGAAGGCCTTAAAATAGGGTGATGCACAAGTCAGGAGACCTGCCATATTTATTCGTGTTATCTTCTTCGGGAATAGGGAAGGTATACGGGGATAAATTGATAGTCTCATGCTGTTTTTGGTGCTTTATATGAGCTGTTAGGATATCAACGTTACTTAAACCCATCTTTCGAGATGGGTTTTTCTTATTTTTCAGGGAGCATTTTTTACACACAGGAGGTCGGACATGGAAGGATTATCAGCAAATGTGTCAAGGACATTTCAGAACAGGCTCGTCCTGCCGCCAGATACAAACCATCTTGGCACGATTTTTGGCGGAACCGTGCTGTCCTATATTGATGAAATCGCCGCAATTGCCGCGATGAAACACAGCAGGAGGGCAGTTGTCACCGCCTCGATTGACTCGGTTAACTTTCTGTCTGCCGCGGTAGTAGGCGATATTTTAACACTCGAAGCGGTGGTCATTTCAACAGGCAGAACATCAATGGAAGTATTCGTGAAAGTGGAAAGTGAAAACTTGAAAACAAGCAGGAGAACGCTGACGACCACGTCAATTCTTACGATGATCGCGAAGGATGAGAATGGTAAACCGGAGCCAGTCGCAAGGGTCATTCCAGAAAACGATCAAGAACGGGAGATGTTCAATACTGCCGATATGCGAAGGAAGCGCAGGCTGGAAGCAAGAAAAAGCAATCAAGTTGGAGGGATAATCGATGAGTATCCAAGCAAAGGATGAAAATGCAGCAAAACTGATCGCAGAAATAGAGTTTGCGTTCCCTAAATTGGACTTTCCATTTTTCAAAGCAAAGGTGGACCAAGCCCTTGAAGTGAAGGATATGACCGATGATCAGATCGAGAACATGTTGATTTTGACCGCAGTGGAACGAATTAGCCGGGACGAGCCTGAATGGACATATGTAGCTGCGGGGTTTTATTTAAAAAAATTATACAGACTTAGTGCCCATTTTCGAAATGGAAGAATAGAATCTGGTTACGGTTCATTCTATGAGTTGATCAATAGCTTAATAGAGATTGGGATTTATGACAATCGAGTGTTAGCATCCTACTCCCGTGACGAAATAGATCACCTGGAAAAAGTCATCGATCCAGAGAGAGACAAGCTGTTTACCTATATAGGGCTTTTAACCTTGGCGGAAAGGTATCTGGCACGCACCCAAAATGGTGATATTGCCGAACTTCCACAGGAGCGATTCATGATGATCGCGATGACATTGTTAGCTGAAGAACCAAAGGAAAAGCGGATTCCATTAGTGGAAGAGGCTTACTGGGCGCTTTCCAATTTATATATGACAGTCGCCACACCGACATTATCGAACGCTGGCAAAAGCTATGGACAGTTATCGAGCTGCTTTATTGATACAGTTGCTGATGATTTAAGAAGTATTTACGACTCGAATACAGATATTTCCACCTTAAGCAAAAACGGGGGCGGAATTGGCGTTTACCTTGGAAAGATCAGAAGTCGCGGCAGTGATATCAAAGGTTTTAAAGGGGTCAGTTCGGGAGTCATTCCGTGGATGAAACAACTGAATAACACCGCTGTTTCGGTTGATCAATTAGGACAGCGTCAAGGGGCGATTGCTGTTTATCTCGATGTGTGGCATAAAGACATCTTCTCATTCCTTGATGCCAAGCTGAACAATGGAGACGAGCGCCAGCGGACGCATGATTTATTTTCAGGCATATGTATCCCGGATTTATTTATGGAACAGGTGGAAAACCGTGGGGACTGGTATCTGTTCGATCCTCATGAAGTAAGGAGGGTCATGGGATTTTCCCTTGAAGATCATTTTGATGAGGAGAAGGGGGCTGGCTCCTTTCGCGAAAAATATTGGGCTTGCGTCCATCAATCTGGTTTGTCACACGAAGTGGTTCCTGCTATTGAAATCTTCAAATCTATCATGATTTCTCAGCTCGAAACCGGCACCCCCTACATGTTTTACAGGGATCAGGTCAACAGGCTCAATGCAAATCACCATAAAGGGATGATTTACTGCAGCAATCTCTGCACAGAAATCACCCAGAATATGAGCCCTACCCTCCTTGAAGAGGAAACGGTGCAGGACGGAAAGATAGTAATCTATAAAAAACCGGGGGACTTTGTTGTCTGCAACTTATCCTCGATTTCTTTAGCAAAGAGCGTGATAGATGATGTACTTGAGAGAGTGATCAACATCCAAGTTAGGATGCTCGATAATGTTATCAATATCAATGAAATTCCTGTCCTCCAGGCGCAAATAACCAACCAGAACTACAGGGGAATCGGACTGGGTACATTTGGGTGGCATCATTTACTGGCTCTTCAAGGGATTAAATGGGAAAGTGAAGAAGCGGTCGAGTATTGTGATCGTCTCTATGAAACGATTGCCTTTTTCACTATCAGCGCAAGTCTCGAGCTGGCAAAAGAAAAAGGGGCATACCCTTATTTCGCAGGATCGGACTGGTCAACAGGACAATTTTTCAAAAAAAGACAATACATTGGTGACAGCTGGGACAACCTGGCTGAGGAAGTAAAGCAGAATGGAATCAGAAATGGGTATCTGATGGCGGTAGCTCCAAATTCTTCCACTTCGATTCTAGCTGGTTCGACAGCAAGTATTGATCCGGTTTTTAGGTTGGAATACTCCGAGGAGAAGAAGGATTATAAAATCCCTGTGACCGCACCAGATTTATCGGCCGAAACGATGTGGTTCTATAAGACAGCCTATAACGTGGATCAGCATTGGAGCATCAGACAGAATGCCCGCCGACAGCGCCATATCGATCAGGGGATTTCGTTTAATTTCTACGTCACAAACAACATTAAGGCAAAAGCGCTGCTGGAGCTGCATATGGATGCATGGAAGTCCGGACTGAAAACGACGTATTACGTCCGCTCCACCTCCAGCAGTGAGTTTGCTGAATGTGAGAGCTGCCATAGTTAAAAGAAAGGATGAAAATCAATGACGCAATTGAAGAAAAGAAACCTTGTAGACGTTGGAGCTCCCAATGCTTCAACTGGCATTTTAAATGGCCAGAGTTCCAATATATTGAATTGGGATGATGTCCGTTTCCCCTGGGCTTATCCAAAATACAAGAGAATGCTGGGGAATTTCTGGACTCCTTTTGAGATCAATATGTCAAAGGATATCAAGCAATTTTCCATGCTTTCCGAAAAAGAACAGGATGCTTTTTTGAAAATCATCGGTCTGCTGGCACTCCTTGACAGCATTCAAACAGACTATGCTGGCAAAGTTGCCGATTATCTCACCGATTCCAGTTTAAATGCATTAATGATCATTTTGGCACAGCAGGAAGTAATCCATAACCATTCCTACAGCTACGTGTTATCAAGCAACGTATCCAAGTCGAAGCAAGAGGAAGTGTTCGACTACTGGCGGACAGAACCGATCCTGCGCAAGCGGAATGAATTTATCACGGACGGCTATAAAGGGTTCGCGGAACATCCAAGCATAGGAAATTTGTTGCATTCCATCATCTATGATGTCATTCTCGAAGGCCTGTTTTTCTACTCGGGCTTCGCCTTCTTTTATAACCTTGCGCGGAATCAGAAAATGGTCGCCACCAGCACGATGATTAACTACATCAACCGGGACGAACAGCTGCATGTAGGGTTATTTGAAAAAATTTTCAAAGAGATTCTCCTTGAAAATCCAGAATATGACACAGAATCACTGAGAGAATTTGGAACGACAGCCTTCCAAAAAGCGGCACGATTGGAGACTGAGTGGGCTGAATACATTATCGGCAACGAGATCGACGGGCTACTTTTGTCAGACGTGGAAGCATATATCAAGTTCATGGCAAACAAACGGGCAGAACAACTAGGCTTTACTGCCCCCTTCGAAGGGCATCGAACCAATCCATTAAGATGGATTATCGCCTATCAGGAAGTGGACCTTGGCAAAACGGACTTCTTTGAGCAAAAATCAAGACAGTACACGAAAACCTCCGATGAGAATGGGTTTGATGAACTATAAGACTGCCATCGAAAACAAAAGAAAAGCGCGTTGATCCAGAAGGATTAACGCGCTTTTTAAACAGGCATACATAAAAAGATGTCCTGCTCCAAAGAATGAACTTTTATAAAAAGACATGATATAATGGTATTAATAGTAAGGAAGAATGTGAGGGATTCGTTATGTTATATGATGTTCTTCAAGAAAAGCGTGATTTAATATTAAAAATTGCAGATGATCATGGCATCTATAATGTACGGGTTTTTGGTTCAGTTGCAAGGCATGAAGATGGACCTACAAGTGACCTTGATTTACTTGAAGAATTTGAGAAAGACAGAAGTTTGTTTGATCTGGTTCGATTTAAACAAGAGATTGAAGACATACTCGGTATTAAAGTCGATGTTGTAACAGAGAACGCGATTCATTGGGGTATGAAAGAAGATGTGGTAAACGGAGCTATTCAATTATGAAAAAGGACAAAATCTATTTGCTTCATATTTTGGAGTGCATAGAAAATATTGAATTATATATTTCAAATGGTGAAAGTGACTTTTTTAGTTCTAAACTAATTCAAGATGCGGTCATTCGTAACTAAACGTGTTACAATAGATTTTCGAAAGCAAAATCCCCATGTACCTTGGCGTGAGATGGCGGGATTAAGAGATGTTTTAATTCACGATTATTTTGGAGTAGATAATGGAATAGTATGGAACGTGGTTGAAAAAGAAATACCACTTTTGAAAGAAAAAATAACCGTTATTCTTGATAAATACGTTTAATACGTAAAGGCTTGGGATTTAAGGAATCTAAAGCCTTTTTATTGCTAATTCACTTACAAAATTGTTCCTGTTTGAAGTGGGAAATACTTGGAGAATAGAACTGAAATACAAAAAGCCTTACCCGTTTTTCAGAACGGATAAGGCTTTTTGTTAGGCTTTTCTAAGCTGTGGTTGCTGCCTTTTTCTGGGTACTTGTTGCTTCTGAAGTCTTTCTCTGGTAGTAATACCAGTTTAAGATGATCGACAATACATAGAAACCAATGAAAAGCGAGAATGCTGGCACATAGCCGCCGGAAATAGTAACGGACCAGCCGAACAGCTTCGGAATCAGGAAGGATCCGTACGCCGCGAAGGCTGCGGTGAACCCTAGGACTGGTGCCGCTTCTTTCGGAACGAAGATTTCAGGGATCATCTGGAAGGTGGAACCAGAGCCCATACCAGACGCAATGAACAGAATCAAGAATGATGCCAAGAATCCGCCGAAC
The DNA here is from genome assembly GCF_030814065.1 of Mesobacillus stamsii. Lineage (NCBI taxonomy): Bacteria > Bacillati > Bacillota > Bacilli > Caryophanales > Bacillaceae > Mesobacillus > Mesobacillus stamsii. Next base: position 63,216 of record NZ_JAUSUN010000020.1, on the reverse strand, counting down.
TGCTTTGTGCCTAGAAAATAAATGACACTACCAGCTCCAGCCAACATCACTATCAGGACGATCGACGTCAGCTTAGCTCCGCCCATTTTATCAGCAAGCCATCCGCCGACAGGGCGTGATGCTGCGGCAAGGAAGGCACCTAAGAAGGCAAAAGAAATATATTCAGGGAACTGTGCTTTCAATAATAGTGGGAATGCTGCTGAATACCCAATGAAAGATCCGAATGTTGCAACATAAAGCCATGTCATGATCCAAGTGTGTTTCCTTTTTACAATCACGAATTGATCTGAGAATGATTGCTTTGTTCCAGGCAGGTTATCCATGCCGAACCATGCTGCGATCGTGACAATTGCAATTGGTACAAGCCAGATGAAAGCTGCATTTTGCAGCCAAACCTGCTGGCCGTTGGATAATTGCTGTCCATCACCAGCGATAAAAGCGAAAGTTCCAGTTGTAATGATCAACGGTGTTACGAATTGAACGACAGAGACCCCCATATTGCCTAAACCACCATTGATTCCAAGTGCGGTTCCACGTGCCTTTTTCGGAAAAAAGAAACTGATGTTGGAGGAAGAACTGGAAAAGTTTCCGCCACCCAGGCCGGAAAGTGCTGCGAGTAAAAGCATAACCGAATAAGGTGTATCAGGGTTCTGGACAGCGAAACCGATGCCAATTGCCGGAATCGCAAGCACTGCCGTCGACAGGACGGTCCAGTTACGACCACCCATCATCCCGACTCCAAAGGTGTAGACAAATCGTAAAGTTGCACCAACAAGACCAGGCATGGCTGCTAAAGTGAAAAGCTGCTGATCCGTAAAGCTAAAGCCAATATCATTTAAGCGAATGGCAACTACAGACCAAATCTGCCAGACAATGAAAGCGAGCATCAGGGAAGGAACAGAAATCCATAAATTCCGTTGGGCGTGTTTCTTGCCTTCGGATTGCCAAAAACGATTGTCTTCCGGATTCCATTTATTTATGCGAGCCATTTTCATTCCTCCAAATATTTTTAAGTAGGTGTTTATAAGATTAATAAACCATTTATATCACACAGTAGTTGTGACGAACTTCACATCTGAAAACACCAACACAATTCTGTCAAAAAGTATTGAACATTTTTTGACAAGAGGGCATCATCAATGCCTATAGGGGTATCGAGATTTGGTGCAACGGGTTTCAGCAGTTTGAAATGGAATAGGGAGAAACACCGATGCGTTCACCATTTTTCAGCACAGGAAGTAAATATGCTACAATGGAGCAATACTAGTGACGAGGCAAGCTATAGGAGGACTGAAAATGCTTAACAATGATATACTGATCCGTTTGCGATATGCCCTGGATATCAAGGATACAGATATGGTGGAGATGTTCAGGCTAGGCGGCGTGGATATGAGAAAAGATGATGTGCAGCTGATGCTGAAGAAAGTCGACGAAGAGGAAGACGATGAGTTGTCCGAGGATTATATAAGGGTCAACAATGCGATGATGGAGCAGTTCTTAAATGGTCTAGTTACCTTTAAAAGAGGGAAACGGCCAGGAGAAAATGGCTCTCCCCCTTTGAGCGGGGAAAATGTGAACAACCAGCTATTGAAGAAGCTAAAAATTGCCTTGTCGCTGACGAGCGAGGACATGCTAGAGCTTCTTGAACTTGCCGGTGTCCGGGTTTCCAAAGGGGAGCTAAGTGCCATTTTACGGAAGGCTGGCCATAAAAATTACCGAGAATGCGGCGATAAGTTTGCCCGTAACTTCCTAAAAGGTTTGACCTTGAAGTACAGGGAATAAGGAAGCCGTCGAAAACCCTGATCGGCCAGCCTAATTATTTTTCTGCCAATCTTTGGTTGATTAAAAGATTGCTAGAGTGGGAATAATAAGCGTAACACGCTTTAAAACGGAGGTAGATCATCATGAAACAAATCACTGAGTTTATGAGTGAAGAGGGCTTTGAGCTAAAGGGGTATGTAACTCAACTATTTGAGCAGGCTACTGATAAAAAAGACAAGAAAAAACGCTGATCGCAACGTATGCGAATCAGCGTTTTTTGTTTTTTGATGACTGTTAACTAGATCACATGGTTATACTAAGGTAAATTTCCTTTATTTGTAAAATGAGGCGAGTGTATGATTAATGTAATTTATGGGTTAATATGGGCTGGTATTTTTGTGCTGTGGGGAGACTGGCAGAACTGGAGAAAGTACTATCCAACGGTTCTCTTTTTCATCCTTGGTGATTTTCTGTACATGTACTTATTATCTGAACATTACCCGATGTGGAAGTATAATCCTGTGCCAGGGGACAAGCATGCTGGCATCACGAATACTCATATTTCTTTTTTCATTATGGCTGTCAAATATCCAGCTACCTGCTTCGCCTATTTGGCCCATTTTCCGAGGGACGGGCGCATGAAGAAAGTCGTTTATTATTTTGCATGGATAAGTGTCTATTTTTTGAATGAACTGGTAGATGTCCACCTCGGGCTAATGAAGTATTTTAATGGCTGGAACCTATGGTGGTCTGTGCTGTTCGATTCTGTGATGTTCCTTGTTTTAAAAATCCATTTTCATAATCCGCTATTTGCCTTGATTGTTTCCGCCGTGTTTATCGTGTTTCTATGGAACAAGTTTGATGTGCCTGCCAGTGTTTTTCGATGAACGATTTGGGCGCGGACTTTTATGTGGAAGCGGAATTGTTACATGATTGGTGGTCAGAAAGGTATAATTAAGTATATCTTGAAAGTATTTTTTGGAGGTGTAAGGATGTCATTCCAAATTTCTGAAGAAGCTGGCCGCTTTGTTGCGAAGGATGAAGACGGGCTAGAGGTTGGAGAAGTGACCTTTATAAGGAATGGTGATAAGGTGTTGGTCATCAATCACACTGGGGTAGATCCAGCGTACCGGGGACATGGTATTGCGGGAGAACTGGTCCGCCATGTTGCCGAAAAGGCGAAAAATGAAGGCTTGAAAATCGATCCTGTTTGTACGTATGCAAAAAAAGAACTGGAGAGGGATCCGAAATACAGTGGGATTTTAAAAAATTGAGTCTTAGGGACTAATGATCCTTTTGAAGATCTTAATCAAACGTTTGATTAAGATCTTTTCTTCGTGAAAATAGCGTTACCACTCCATCAGTAGGGTATATTAATTCAAAGGGATATTTTTGGATAGATAACCGAATACAAGATTATGGGAGAAGGGTGGAATAGCAATGACGGATAACCAAGCTGGCTGGAAAATGGATAATAGTTATTTGCAGCTGCCAAACATATTCTATCGCCAGCAAAAACCGACAAAAGTGAAAGCACCTGAAGTGGTGATTTTTAATGAGTCGCTTGCGGAAGAATTAGGATTGAACTGCGAGCCGTTTCAAAATGACAAAGGAGCTGCCATCTTCGGCGGAAATGAAATTCCAAATGGAGGGGTTCCCCTTGCCCAGGCTTATGCTGGACATCAGTTCGGCCATTTCACGATGTTGGGGGATGGAAGGGCTGTGTTGCTTGGTGAGCAAATCACTCCTGATGGGAAAAGGTATGACATTCAGTTGAAAGGTTCAGGCCGGACGCCGTATTCCCGAGGCGGCGATGGCCGGGCAGGACTTGGACCGATGCTGCGCGAGTTTATCATTAGTGAAGCGATGACGGGCTTGGGGATTCCGACAACGAGAAGCCTCGCTGTGACTTCGACAGGAGAAGAAGTCATCCGGGAGACAATTCAGGCTGGAGCGGTGCTGACACGTGTAGCCGCAAGCCATTTAAGAGTCGGTACATTCCAATTCGCTGCCAACTGGGGCAAGAAAGAAGACCTCAAAGAACTGGCTGATTATGCCATCAAGCGCCATTATCCTGACCTCGACGGAGAGGAGAACCTATACCTTTCGTTTTTGAAAAAAGTGATTACCAAGCAGGCAGCTTTGATCGCAAAGTGGCAGCATGTCGGCTTTATCCACGGTGTCATGAACACAGATAATATGTCCATAAGCGGAGAGACGATCGACTATGGTCCTTGTGCATTTATGGACAATTACGACCCAGCAACTGTATTCAGTTCGATAGATCAAGAGGGGCGATATGCCTATGGAAATCAGCCGTATATTGCCGGCTGGAATCTTTCTAGACTTGCAGAAGCTTTGCTGCCATTGCTTCATGAGAACGAGGAGGAAGCCGTGAAGCTAGCCGAGGAAGCCCTCTCAGCATATCCCGATACTTTCGAAATGGAATTTCTAACAGGTATGAGGCAGAAGCTTGGACTTTTTCATGAGGAAAAAGAAGACAAAACCTTAATTTCTGAACTCCTTAACTTGATGAATAACAACAATGCAGACTATACGAATACGTTTAAAGCTTTGACCTTTGGAAAGCTGGAAGGATCGGAGCTATTTAAAACGGAAGCATTTATCCAGTGGCATGAAAGGTGGCAACAAAGACTAGGACGTCAGGAAGAATCAAAGGAAGATGCCCAGGAATTGATGCGAAACAACAACCCAGCGGTCATCCCGCGAAATCATCGGGTAGAAGAAGCATTGGAGGCAGCGACAAAAGGCGACATGAGCGTCCTGCTGAACCTGCTTGAAATCCTGGCGAACCCATATGAGCACTCAGCGGAGCAAGCAGAATTCTGCCAACCCGCCCCGCCATCCGCGAATCCATATCGGACTTTTTGCGGTACATGATGTGTTTTTATGGTTAGAATCGTGAAAAAATGTCCATTACCGGAATCGAGAACATCGTTAGCCATGAAAAAAGGCAGTCCCATCAGGGATTGCCTTTTACTTCTACTTTTTGCCCTTCACGCGCTGAAATCCTGGCTGCGTCCAATACTTTTTGCGTCGAACGTCCATGCTCGAAATCTGCGAGATACGGGTGCTTCTCACCGGAAAGAAGCGTTTCATGGAGCGCGTTCAAAGCCCTTTGAAAGCCATTATAATATCGGGCTGCAACCTCTGGCATCCCAGAAGGAGCTTGTAAATCACGCACTAGCTCCACTTCTTCGAATGGCGAATTTCCGGCGGAGAGGAGGACCTTATTGTCATCCAGCATTACAAGTGTTCCTCTCGTACCAAATACTTCCAGACGCCATGTGTTCTCGGTTTTGCGCGCTGCGGAAAGGAGCTCCAATGTTACAGTCGCACCGTTTTCAAGAGAACCGATGATTTGGAAAGCGTCGTCCGCTGTCCGGTGTTCTGTATGCCCATTATCAGCCGTTTGAATAGGAACATGGATAGGAAGCTGAGCAAAAACTTGCTTAAATGTGCTATCCAGCCACCAATGAAGAGAATCCGTCATATGGGAGCCGATCGCCCCAAGCATGCCGCCGCCCTTATCTTCCTGCCCGAGCCAGCCGCGTGGTTTTGAAACCAGACCATTATAGCTCGCAAATGAACACAGGTAACGGACATGTAAAATATCCCCTAGTTGCCCGTTCTCCAAAATTTCTTTTACCTTTGTACGAGCCGGCAAGAAACGGAATTCATGGTTGATCAGCCCAAGTTTTCCCGCTTTGTCCCGCTCCACAATCATTTTTTCTACTTCGGCAACATCCATAGCCATTGGTTTTTCACAAACTACATGTATGCCCTTTTTAAAAGCGGCAACAACCATTTCTTTATGCAAATTCACTGCAGAAGAGACCACTACTAAATCGAGAGCTTCTTCCTCAAGCATTTGTCGCCAGTCAGTGTAGACATTTTCAATTCCGCTGGCGTTCCTGGCTTCCTCAATATTGCCCCTTGAAACGCTCGAGACTGCTGCTACCTCGAATCCTTCGTGTTGTGCCATCATTGGCGCATGTACCTTTGCGCCAAAACCCGTCCCGATGATACCTACTCTAAACTTTTTCAAAAATAACACCTCTGTCCTTAGTATAGTTTAATAGTAAATCCAGCAGGGGTAGAAAGTAAAATAATTTTCAGATTTTTTAATACCCAGAAAGGTACAGGTTACAATCTGGGAGGGGCTTGAAAAGGAATTGATGTTGATCTACAGGTAAAAATCAACACACCAGAAATTTGCTTCTCTTATTATTTTTTGCGGGAGTATATGAAGAAAAGTTTTTTATACTAGTCTGACTGCTAGGGATGGTTGTTTTACCTTTGATAATTATTCAGCAGGGTCACAAGCAAGACCAACATGTGCCCGATAAGGAAGAAAAAGCGAGAACACGGTCACAAGAAAGGCCAACATGTGCCCGATAAGGAAGAAAAAGCGAGAACACGGTCACAAGCAAGGCCAACATGTGCCCGAAAAGGAAGAAAAAGCGAGAGCACGGTCACAAGAAAGGCCAACATGTGCCCGAAAAGGAAGAGAAAGTGAGAGCACGGTCACAAGCAAGGCTAACATGTGCCCGAAAAGGAAGAAAAAGCGAGAGCACGGTCACAAGCAAGGTCAACATGTGCCCGAAAAGGAAGAGAAAGTGAGAGCACGGTCACAAGAAAGGCCAACATGTGCCCGAGAAGGAAGAGAAAGCGAGAACACGGTCACAAGAAAGGCCAACATGTGCCCGAGAAGGAAGAGAAAGCGAGAACACGGTCACAAGAAAGGCCAACATGTGCCCGCAAAGGAAGAGAAAGTGAGAGCACGGTCACAAGAAAGGCTAACATGTGCCCGAGAAGGAAGAAAAAGCGAGAGCACGGTCACAAGAAAGGCCAACATGTGCCCGAAAAGGAAAAAAGGAAAGAGAACTTCCGATGATGCAGCGGTAAGAATAACTATTCAAACGTTTGATTAAATCGTGTGTTCCATCTTAACACTTTCGTTCCCTGCTTTTGGTCAATACCTCAATTCCACTTCTGCTTATGGTTTCTCGTGCAGTCCTATGAAAAAAACTTGAAAATAAAACAGCCGAATCCTTCTAAAGGATTCGGCTGTTTGTCTGTGTTACTCTGTGATGATAAATGCATGGATTCCCTGGCTTTCCATTTCGCGGACGCGAGCTTCGGCAGAATCACGGTTTGAAAATGCACCTGCTTGTACACGGTACCATTTCTCGCCTGAAATCTCCACCGTTGCAATAAAGCTTTCAAACCCTTTTGCTTTCAGGACTGAGAGTTGATGCTCCGCATTTGTTCGGTCCTGGAAAGAACCGGCAATCACTTTGTGCAAAGATTGTCTGCTGCCCGGGGCTGGATTTGTGCGATTCTTTGGTGAAAGTTTGAACGCCTTCGCAATCCCGTTCGCATGTCCCTGAGCAACGCTTTGCCGCCAGGATTCTTGCTTCATAAGCGCGGCATCATGGGCATGATCGATAAAGCCGTTTTCTGAGAGCATCGCAGCCATTGATGATTCACGAAGTACATGAAAATTGGCTATTTTCTTGCCGCGATTAGGGAGCTTGTTTAATTTTATCACCTCGGAATGGATAAGATCACGGTATTGAGCGGTTGCTGAATTATTTGAAAGGCCACTATAGATGTAGTCCTCGTATCCACTCGCTGAACCTTTGTCAGAATTAATGTGAATGGACAGATAAAAATCAGCCCCCCAAGAATTAGCCTCATCAGTACGCTGGATAAGACTTTTGGTCAAATCGCTTGTCCTGCTCATTTTGATTTCGATATTTTGATAGTTTTTTTCTAGAATCGAACGGAGTCTCAGTGCAATATCTAAGGTCAAATTTTTTTCAAGAAGACCATTTCCCTGTGCTCCTGGGTCTGAGCCGCCATGGCCAGGATCTAAATATAGTTTCATCAGATCACCTCTTTTTAAAATAGATTTCCTTATAGGATACGTCAAAGAAATGAATTGGTAAGGGTGCATGTCCTGTGTGGCGAGAATTTTTTCATGAACAATGCTTGTGAACTTGAAAAAACCTAAATCTAAATAAGTTTGAAGTCGTTCGAGGGATGCATAGGTGTTGACAGCTAGATTCATTTCATGTTAAATTTATCTCGAATTAAAAATAATTGATTTAGAGATTTATTTTTTGGAATAATATCTCGAATTAAAAGTAAAATAGGAGGATTTTGGAATGACTAAATTCGCAATCGATCCGGCACACTCAGCAATTGGCTTTGAAGTGAAACATATGATGGTATCAAAGGTAAAAGGACAATTCAATTCTTATTCCGCGGATATTGAAGCAGCAGATTTGACAGATTTAACTACCGCTTCCATTGCAATCAACATTGACGTTGCAAGCATTGATACACGCAACGAGGACCGTGATAATCACCTCAGATCAGCAGACTTCTTTGATATCGAAAATAACCCAACTATCGAATTTTCATCAACTAACATTACTCGTGATGGTGCGGATTACAAAGTAACAGGCGACCTAACGATCAAAGGCGTAACAAAGCCAATCACATTCGATGTCGAATACGGCGGCAAAGGAACAAATCCTTGGGGCATCGAAGTATACGGTTTCGAAGCAGAAGCAAAAGTAAACCGGGAAGAATTCGGTCTCACCTGGAATGCAGCACTTGAAACAGGCGGTGTCATGGTTGGGAAAGACATTAAGATTAAAGTAGAACTTGAAGTAAACCCGGCAGCATAAGTTAGATTTTAAAAACCATTCAGTGATTTGATGTCTCTGGATGGTTTTTTTATTTGTATTTGAAGTCAATTGGGAAGACATTGGCAGGCTTGGTTAGATGTTTGAGGGGGAATCTTGACACAGGTTTGGTGAGAAACGAGAAACTGTCCTCCGTAGCTTACTTAAAAATCAACCGCCACTTATATTCGAAACACTGATATACTTTAGAATGAAAACTTGGTATAATTTTACCAAAATAATCTAAGGTGAGAGGTACATATATTGAATAAATCAAAAATGCAGTTCTGGCTGATTCAGATTTTGCTTATCACATCTATCATTTATGTTTCTACGAAGATTTCATTTATCTTTCAACCGATCGGGGTTTTTATCTCGACGGTGTTTTTCCCAATTTTGATTACGGGTTTCCTCTATTTTCTGCTGAATCCGGTGGTCGACTTTCTGCATCGTAAAAAAGTTCCGAGGGTACTTGCGATCTTGATCATTTATGTAGTATTTGGGGGACTGCTTGTCCTTGCGATCGGAAATCTAGTTCCAGCTGTTTCCAAACAGGCAACCGAGCTTGCAAATGATCTTCCCGATTTAGCTAACAAGACGACGGATTATTTCTATAATATAGTTCGTTCATCCGAATTTAAAAACTTCAGGGTTGAGCAACAAAATACGATTGATTCCGTACAGCAGCGGCTGATTGAATATGCAAATACGTTGCCGAACAGTCTGACGAATGGTCTGATGGGTTTTCTTGGCGTTGTCACCAACATCGCGATTATTCTCGTGACCGTGCCGTTTTTATTGTTTTACATGTTCAAGGATGGTCATCGTTTCCCACAAGCTGTGTCTAAGCTCATTCCGAAAGAATACCGTGAAGAGGGGCTGAAAATCCTGAAGGAAACAGGGGAGACTCTTTCTGCTTACATCCAAGGACAGGTTACTGTCGCTTCCGTTGTGGGTATTCTCGCGTTTATCGGCTATATGATCATTGATTTGCGCTATGCACTAATTATGGCGCTCATTGTTGCTTTTACAAATATCATACCGTATGTTGGTCCGATTATCGGAGGAGCACCGGCCGTGCTGGTTGGTTTCTTTGATTCCCCGACGAAGGCGTTGCTCGTTGTTGTGGTCATACTAGTGGCGCAACAGATCGAAGGGAATCTGCTATCTCCACTGATTCTAGGAAAAACACTGGATACCCATCCGGCAACGATCATCATTATTTTACTGGCTGCCGGGAATCTGGCCGGAATCCTGGGGATGGTATTGGCAGTACCGACCTATGCAGTCATCAAAACAATCATTTTGAATTTGGTAAAATTTTTACGAGCCAGAAAGCGAGCAAGTATGTCTGTGGACGTTAAATAAACAATAGTCTTCTTTGCCAATGCATTTTGGGACAGTGGAATGGCCTCTGTCCCCGGGGGGAATAGGGATGATATTGAAAAAACTAGACCCGATTACGGGGACAGCGATCCAGGAGAAAGGGATTGAATTTGTCGTTGATTGGGTAGATGTGCATAAGCAATATTTTTATACGCTTGGTTGTTTCTACGTACAGAATCAGCTTCAGATGGAGGAACTGTTTTACCGATTCATTGGGAAGGTACATAAGGATTGGCCAAAGTATAAAGGAAATAATTCACATAAAATGTGGATGACAGCAAATTTTATTCAGAGCGCCCGTGAGCTTTCGAGAGAGGACGGATTAAAAGGTCCTGAAGATTCACGTCAGGATCTATACAAAGCAATTGACCACTTGAAAATGGAGGAAAAGGAAGCGCTGATCCTTACTCATGTTGCAGGCTTTTCTCTTGAGGAGGCAGCGCAGATCCTTGGCATGACAGTGGGAAAAATTAAGACCGATTTATACGCTGGGATTCAGTCCGTCCGAAACGAGCTTTACGGAAAAGATTATCATGGTTGTGAAGAGTATCAGACACATTATATCGATTATTTGTTAAAATCGATGGATCGACCGGCAAAAATCGAGTTTGAGGTCCATCTTTATCATTGTCCGGCATGTCAGGCCGATTTGGCCAGTTTTCAGGAAGTAATGATGTTCAGGTTTGACGAGCTGCAAGAGCCTACAGTACCATCACAGTTTCTCGATCCTATCAAGAAAAAATTGACAGAAAAAAAGGAACAGCGAAAAGGGAAGAACAAAAAACGAAAAAAATGGGCCGTGCTTGCTGCAAGTGTTTTTGCATTCGTGATCGCTCTTGGTTTCATAACGGGTGTGCTGCCGAAAGTCTATTATGCGGTGGCCGAAGAGAATGAGCAATTACGCCCCTTTTTACAGCAAGGGTTTGGCAAAAGGCTAAACTTAGAAGCAGAAAATGCGGATGTATTGATAAAAATCAACGGGGTAGTTGCCGATGATATCCGGACGCTGGTTTTTTATGAAATTCATGCTTTAAAAGAAGACAAACAATATTTTATCCATTTTGAGGATGGAATTTCCGTTGAAAATGAATTTGAGATTATGAAAACCCAATCGTATCCATTGTATTCTACTCTAAGTGATAATGGGACAGGATGGAACAACGAAACCAAGAAAAATACATACTACGGTAAGGTTTCCCTAAACCCGCTAAAAAAAGAGGAGGGGTTAATCAAGCTAAGGGTATCCAAGATTCAGGAATGGAGCAATGACCCTGAGCTTAAATTTGGTTTTTTGCCCGGTGAGAACAAAACGGGACATTGGTCGTTTGAATTTTCAGCGACCAAACAGCCTTCCAAGGAATATAAAATCGAGCAACAGAAGAAAATCGAAGGAGTCCCGATTCGGATCGATAAATTAATAATCGCGCCAACTACGACGATCTTACAGTATGCAATCAATAGTCGGGATGTAGAGAAGCGAATTGAAATGGTGAATTTTCGTTCATTAAATGTAAACAACAAAAAAGTGGAGGCTGACCAGTATGGCGGTTACTTTATCCAGACTTTGCAGGACAATGACTGGGTTGGATATCAAACGTACTTCGATCCAGTTTACGGCGAAAAGCCAAAAAAGGTAAGAACGGAGTTAGAATCAGTTTATTTATCCGTTAGTGACCAGAAAACGATTGACCTGGGCGGATCTCAACCATTTCCCCGGACGATTCACTATGCAGGGAGTGACATTGCCATCGATAAGGTCAAAAATGGACAATGGACAAATGTCGTGATAACCAATAAGGATTTAATAAATCGGGAGTACGAATCGATTCAATTCGGTTTTCAAGGAGGTTCGACAGATCAACCAAGCATCACCAATATGGAATCGAACGGAGTGCTCATGGATAAAAATGGCGTTGAATACGACGATCGTTCAGGGCCAATCGATTTTGAAAAAATAGAGCAGCCCCGCTATTTTGTCACAGAACAGACATTGGGAATCGAAGGATTTGAAAAGAACGATATGAAACTCGAAATAATTGGATACAACACCATGAAGTATGTGAAGGATGATTGGAATCTCGCGCCTGTTCAGCTGTTAGAGGAAAAAGAATAAGTTTGACAAATGGATAAAATTATCGAAATACTCGAAAGAAACACTAAAGGGAATTAAAATTTCAATTCAATTAAATAGCCAATGAGCGCTATAAAAAAGCCCTTTTCACATAAATACACTTAGCATACGATCTCCGTTCTGATTAAGTGCCATCTAAAGCAGGAGAAGGAAACGGCGAGTAGAAAGGTGCTTGCCACTAGGAAGTTGCGACAATTATAAAGGCGATTGAGATTTTCTTATAGGTATAAAATTTGTCGTGCGCAAATATATAAGAATAAGGAAACTGTTGATTTTAGGGTAATGGAGAACCTTAAGGTGCTGATCATTTGAATAGGAACAAGAAGTTACAAGTAACCATTTTTTTGCTTTTAGGTTTGCTTCTCATTTTACTTATTCATGTCATCCTCCACACTAAGGTTTATGTCGTGTTCAGTGCAAGTCTTGGCTCAGTTTTCCTGATTGGATTGATTCTCTTTCTGATTCTTTATCTTTATGTAAACAGATAGAGATTTTGCAGGAAAGGGCACGGTCACTATTTCGCAAGCCAATACATGCCCACATTGACTCTAACGAGAGGAGGGGGGAAAGTTGAATCGTGCACCGAACAGGGTGGAATATTATCTAAAAGAAAAATGCCTTTTAAGTGACAATGTCAAGCATTGGGAGCACTATATTGCAGCGTTGAGAGCAAGTAATACCGTTACGATTAACAAGAAAGAATATATGGTAGAAAAAATAAACCTCGTCCATGACCCTTCGACAGTTGTTTTAAAAATTAGTGTGGAACCACTTAAAATTTATGTTTGAGTATCCTTCGGGATGCTTTTTTAAATTCCCCCTGATCCCATCTGCATAATTTGAATGAATTAGACAAATATTAATGTCAATTGTTTAATGAATTTTCATACGGAACTATGCTGCACTATCTGGAGGAGATTGGATGGAAGATCGAAAGATTCATTTAACCTGCGTGGAAATATCGAATCTATGGGCTACATATATAAACGATAATGTCGTTAAGTGTATACTGACTCATTTTCTTCAAAGGGTTGATGATCCAGAAGTAATACCGCTTCTCGAACTAACGATTGAAATAGCGGATTCTCATTTAAAGGACATTAGCGAACTTTATCAGAAAGAGGGCATTGTCACACCAGTTGGATTTCCGGTGGAAAAGCACGTGAATCTGTCTGCTCCGCGCCTTTTTTCTGATATTTTTTACATGGAGTACATGCAGTATATGAGTAAGTTTGGTTTGACGAGCCATTCCAGTGCTATAGCTACTTCATCCAGGGAGGATATCCGTGCGCTTTTTGAAAAATACCACAATCAGGCTGCAGTCCTTAATCGCAAAATCATCATGATGATGAAGAAGAAAGGGATTTACATTCGGCCCCCTTATATGACCTATCCCAAGAAGGTGGATTTTGTGGACAAGCAATATTTTTTGACAGGCTTGTTCGGAAAAAAACGACCGCTTTTAGGGAGTGAGGTCAATCATCTTTATTTGACCTCCATTCATAATGAGCTCGGAAAATCCACCTTAACAGGTTTTGCGCAAGTAACACAGGATCCTGATTTAAAAGCTTACTTTTTTTCAGGAGTCCAGCTTTCTGACAAAATTTTGAGAGGAAGTCAACATGTGATGATGGAAAGCAATGTCCCAAGCTCGATGTCTTGGGATACAATCGTTAGTGATTCAACAGATGCGCCATACTCTGACCAGCTGATGCTTTTTGTAGTCGGCATTCTATCTCAATTGGGCATAGCTGCTTATGGAATGGCATTGTCGATGAGCATGAGAAGAGATGTTGGAGTGTTGTATAGCGGTTTTCTGGCAAGATCTTTAGCCTATTCTGAGGATGGAGCCCAGATGATTATTGAAAGAGGCTGGCTCGAGCAGCCTCCGATGTTTGAGGATCGGGACAAGTTGATGAAAGTGGAAAAGTAAGGTAGTTAAGGGGGGCCATCAATTTTGGGTCCCTTTCTATTGTGGTTCACAGGACGTTTTCGTCAGGTCCATTTATAAGCTGTTCGGATATTACAATCTGATAACAATTCCTCTAAAAACTTCTATTTCTTAGAAAAATATGATAGTATGACGGACATGTTGAATGAAAGGGGAGTTTATTAATGATGAAGCGAATTTTTCCTGGCATTCTTTTATTGAGCATTGCCGTCCTGGTTCTAGGCGCATGCAGCAATAATGATAGCACAAAACAGAATGCTGAAAAAGAAACAACAGGTGATGTAGTTGCCACAGTAGATGGAAAGGATATTTCCAAAAAGGACTATGACAAAGAACTGGAATCGATGAAAGCGACATATGAACAGCAGGGCATGACGGCAGATCAAATGGATAGCAAGATGCTAGCCGAGCTTGAACAGTCTGTATTGGACCAAATGATTAATGCGGAGCTGCTTCTTCAGACAGCTGAGAAGGATGGTGTATCCGTTGAACAAAAAGAACTCGATGCAGAATTGGAAAAGATCAAAACCAATTTCGCAGACGAAAAACAGTATGAAGATGCATTGAAACAAAATGAATTGACTGAGAAAGAACTGATGGCCCAACTGAAAAAGCAAATGACCGTCATTCAGTACCTCGACAGCAAGATTGGTAAGGTAGAAGCATCCGATGAAGAAATTCAGGCAATGTATGATCAATACAAACAACAAGCAGAAGGTCAAAAGCAAACGCCAGAAGAACTGGATAAAATCAAACCAGAGCTTGAACAGCAAATCCTAGCACAAAAGAAAGATGAACAGACCACAAAGCTTGTCGAGCAGATCCGCAAAGACAATGAAGATAAAGTGAAAATTCATAAGGCATAAGAAGGTTAGTTCCGGAGGATAGACATAAAGTCTATCCCCTTTTTAAGTTGTCATTAGAGGAGGGGGAGTCATGAGTAAAGCAAAAACTCTTATCGCTATCGTAGCCTTTGTTGTTTTTCTAACAAAAGACAAAAAGGAGCTTAACTTAGTTGAGCTCCTTGTTAAATCTTAAATCTCCCTTTGCTCTTTTTTTCTCTGGTAAAAGAAGATGGCGATTAATACTGCGGATGCAAGTAAAAAGGTAAGGATTGTGATCGTGATGTACAGTGAATCATTGTGTGTTTCTTCCGGGATGAATCGGTTGGCAATTGGACCAATGGATATAAATAAAGGAATCAGGACGGTGAACCAGGTTTTGGTGTAAAGTGCGGCACCGATGAAAATAACCGCACACAGGACAATGATCCAGTTGTTCTGGGCGGGTGATGCCACAAAGCTGGGTTCGAATTCCTGTGCTTTATACCAGAGCAGGAATACCACGATTAATCCGGTTACCGCTATAGAGACACCGGAAAAAATAACATAGCCCCATTTAGAATGAAAGAATTTCGGCAACACCTTGAATAAGAACAAGCCGTAAATTAGAATGCTCATGCCAGTAATGATTATCGCCAGACATTGTTTACCGAGGCGCTCAGCTGCGTCCACCTGATGATAAATTGTTCCAATTCTTGTTCGCCTTTTGCCGTCAATGAGTAATATTTACGTTTTGGCCCGGCAGTGGATTTTCTTAGCGTTGTGCTCACGAGACCTTCCTTTTGCATCCTCAACAGCAGGGGATAGATCGTCCTTTCGCTAAAACGGTATCTTGTAATGCAAGGGTTAAAAACTTTTCGAAGGCTGGTTGCCGAATAATTTTACAGAAGAATTAAGAAGCTACTATATGAGATTATTTTTAGGAGGTGAAAAAATGCGGAAGGTAATATGGGTAAGCTTTTTGATGATGGTACTTGTGTTTTCATTTGTAGCCTGCAGCAATGACAATAATAATGCCAATAAGGACCCGGAAGAGAGTCAAAGCAAGAATACCGATGGCAAGACGAATGAACAGGCCACTGACAGTAAAAAGGGCGGGGGAGAAAATGAAGGCGGGGATTCTGCTTATAATCCGCCGTCAATGGACGACCTCGATCCGAAAAATCCAATGACTGAATATATTACGTATGGGCAAAAGGTATTTCATGAAACAGATACGGTCCTGGATGGGTATATCGGGAATCAATTGTCCTGTTCCAGCTGCCATGCCGATGCAGGACTTGCAAAGTCTTCCTCGATGGTAGGGGTGACCACCCAATTCCCTCAATATCGGCCGAGGGAAGGTGTCGTTTATACACTTGAGGATCGAGTGAATGGTTGTATGGTTCGAAGCATGAATGGGAAAAAGCTTCCTAATGACAGCAAAGAGATGCGGGCGATGATTTCCTATTTGACTTATATCTCAGAGGGAATTGAAGTCGGAACTGAGCTTCCATGGAGAATGCAGAACACAATGAAAGAAATCCCGCTGCCGAAAATCGAGGATGGCGAGAGACTGTATTCCGAAAAAGGCTGTGTCGCCTGTCACGGCCAAAATGGCGAAGGAAAGGGCGCGACGGTTGGACCCGCTCTATGGGGAGAAAACTCCTTCAATGACGGGGCAGGAATGGGAAGATTGTCAAAAATAGCGGGGTATATTCAAAATAATATGCCGCCGAACGGTGGTACCTTAACGGATCCGGAAGCAGCCAATCTGGCAGCCTTCATCCTATCCCAAGATCGCCCGGTCTGGGAAGGCCATGATAAAGATTGGCCAAATGGTGGCAGACCGACAGATATCATTACCAAAGAGCGCCGCGAAAAGATTCGTGCAGGAACCTTTGACTGGTCTGAGATTGATAATGTCATCCAGCCAGATTAATCCGAAAAGAAGTAGCTAGGAGCAAAATCACACCTGGCTGCTTCTTTTATTGGGACCGACTAAAAGAGCTCAAAAACCTGTCTAGTTCCTATGTCTCTGTTTGTCATTTTGTGGTATTATGGAAGTGATGTGACAGATATCAGAAAACGGTTGTTAGCTTGATAAAAATCATCATTTATAGAGCATATATTATATATGAAATGAAAAAGCAGGGAGGATGAAATCATGAGCTTGCCAGAAGATCGACATATTTCACTGGATGAATTTTATCGATATAGAGAAGATTCTGACCAGCTACTGGAGTATATTGACGGTATGGTTTTTATGACTCCTTCTCCTTCCACGAAGCATCAAAGAATTTCAGGACGTTTACATGCTCAGTTGTTCCATCTGCTTGATGGTTCAGATTGCGAGGTGTTCCAAGCGCCCTTTGATGTAGAGCTAAAGAGTAATCATATGGAAGGCACGAGGATTGTCATCCCTGATCTTTCTATTATATGCGACAAAACAGGATTTCTGGAAAATAGATATGTAGGAGTTCCTTCACTAATCATTGAGATTATTAGTCCTTCGAATCAATCGCATGATCTGGTTTTCAAACTGAGCCTTTACATGCAGTTTGGTGTAAAGGAATATTGGATCGTGAATCCGCTCCTCCATACCATCCAAGTGTATGTTTTAGATGAAAAGGTTACATTCAAATTGCATGACATTGCTAAAGATAAAGGCATTATAAGGTCGGTTGTCATGAAAGATTTCCATGTTGATGTAGAGAAAATCTTTGCATAATTTTTGGATAGTTCGTGCCGCTAGAACAAGCGAAGGCCGAGACAATTAGTGTATACAATAAGAGGATAGCGTTTGAGCTATCCTCTTCATTGTATCCTGCTGAGCCAATTCTTCCATTTGTACGCTGCCCTTGAAGTTAAAGTTCCCAGCTTAACCTTCCGAAGGGTATAAGTGTTCCATTTTCCATTGCAGCCAGCGGCGCTTACGAATCTTCCTTGGAAGGAACTGTTGGATTTCATCTTCGTTATAGCCAACTTGAAGCTTCTTGTTGTCCACGATCAGCGGGCTTTTTAATAACCGTGGATGTTGATGGACAATTTCCAGTAACTCAATTAAGGAAAGTTTGTCGAAATCAATATCGAGAGTCCTATAGGGAAGAGATCTCTTAGAAATAATGTCATCGGTACCATCCGTTGTCATTCGCAATAGTTCCTGAAGTTCACCGACGGTTAGAGGCTCCTCCATCATATTCCTTTCGACGAAAGGGACCTGGTTATGGATCATCCATTTGCTTGCTTTCTTTGTTGACCTGCATCCTAATCCATAAATCGTTACAGTCATTTATCCTGCACCTCCGAATTGTAGATTCCGTGTTTTAATAAACTCATGCTAAGTTTGAATGATTCGATTGCCTCTTCATCCGATAAACCCTTTGCGGTTTTTTCTATCAGGTTGTTAAACGCGATTGCAGAAACGATTTTGAAGATATGCAGCAATTCTTTTTCTGCATGGATATTCAAAAGGTCTTGATCAATCAGTTTTCCGACCTTCTTGAATTCCTCTTGTTCTAGATAGGTATCCCAGATACTTGCGAAGGAGCTTTCCACTCTATGTGTCGTGTACAGCAGGGCATTTTTTAAAAATTGCTTCTCTTCTTCATCCGATAAAGCGAGTAAAAAGAAATTTTGCAATTCAATCAGAGCCTCGATTAAATCTCCCTGATGTTTTTCCAATAGCACGCTGAAATAGGTTTTGGCCATTTTCAATTTATCTTCTAATAAATAGAAATATAAATCGTCTTTATCTTCGAAATATTGGTAAAAGCTGCCTCTTGATATAGCCGCAGTTTTTACGATATTCGCGATGGAAGCTTCGAAAAAGGGCACCCGCGTGAACTCCATTTCAGCTGCTTTCAGAAGCATGTTCCTTTTCTGCTCTGGCAAATTAAAAAACGTTTGCTTTGGCATAGTCATCACCTCTGTTCAGCGGTATGACACGATGTCATATATTTATAAGTAAATAATATATGACACTGTGTCATATGTCAATGACGACATCATATTTCTTAAGAAAGCGGCTGGAGCAGAGGAGCATCTGATGTGTCTCATGAACAGACCTGCACAACCTTAAGGCGCAAAGAATACGATATTGGGCGAATGATTTATGGAGGTGCGCAAGTGGAGAGCTATTCTACCCAAAGTATCATTGTTCTTGGTGCCGCAATTCTGGTGATTGGTGCATTTTTGGTCTTTATTGGTGAATATAGGAAACTCGGGGAAATTGGCGCTAGTGCTTAGGGATGCCTCAAACTAATGTTTCACCAGCTTAAATGGATAGTGAAAAAGCTTGGTTTCTCGAGAATAATCGGGAAATCAGGCTTTTTTATTCATGTAAACAACCTTAACAAACATTTACGCAACATTAATGAACAATCAATGTCTGCTTTATATTTGTTTAGTAGATTAATAGGTGTAAACAAACATAAAGCAAACATAAAGCAAGTAGGTTTGCTTACGAGCTTTTCACTTCAAACGTAAGGAGGCAGTCTGTGTAGGTTTCCGCTAAGGTGTGTTGTGAATATCCAAAAAGGTACAAAATCATCGATCAATAGACTGAATAAAACAAAGACAGGGAGAGATTATCATGAAATGGACCAAATTTAAGGCAGCAGTGGGAATAGGGATGATTTCGCTAGCGTTAGCAGGCTGTGGAAGTAGCGGGGAAAAGAGTACTGCTTCAAATGTGAATGAAAAGGATTCGGTTGACACGATCACAGAAAAAGCGAAAACAGAAGGAGAGATCGCGACTGTAGGCATGCCGGATACATGGGCGAACTGGATTGATACATGGAACGGAATAGAAGCGGAATACGGAATTACGCAGACTGATACGGACATGTCAAGTGCCGAAGAGTTGGCGAAATTCGAATCAGAGGGTAAGAATGGCACAGCAGATATTGGCGATGTCGGCATTAACTTTGGGCCGTTGGCAGAAAAGAAAGGATTGACGATGCCATACAAAACTTCTTATTGGGATGAGATTCCTGAATGGGCCAAAGATGATAACGGTGACTGGCTGTTAAGTTATACAGGTACGATTGCTTTCATTACAGATAAGCAAAATGTAGACAAAGCACCAACTTCTTGGAAAGACCTTGCGAATGGAGACTATAGTATTTCAGCTGGAGACGTAACGAAAGCGACCCAGGCGCAGTTTGGGGTGCTGGCAGCAGCGCTTGCGAATGGCGGAGATGAAAAAAATATCCAACCAGGAATAGAATATTTTAAGGGAATTGCCAAAGCCGGCCGCTTGACTTCAGCGGACGTCAGTGTAGCGAACTTAGAAAAAGGGGAAATCGATGTAGCAATAATCTGGGACTTTAACGGGTTGAATTATCGTGATCAAATCGATCCTGAGCGCTTTGAAGTAACGATTCCAACGGATGGGTCAGTGGTAAGCGGATATACAACGGTTATTAATAAAAATGCTCCGCATCCAAATGCAGCGAAGTTAGCGAGAGAGTACATTTTATCAGATAAAGGTCAAATTAATCTAGCAAAGGGATATGCCCGTCCGATCCGTGATGTTGCGCTGCCGAAAGAGGTTCAGGCTAAGCTGCTGCCAACTAAGGCATATGAGAATGCAAAGCCAGTGAAGGATTACGGTGCATGGGATCAAACTGCCATTGAGCTACCACAGTTATGGCAGCAAGAGGTGTTAGTCAATGCCAAATAATAAAGTGATCATGATTACATTGGATGGCTGTCGTTACGACATTGCCATCCAGCAATTAGGATTTTTAAATCACTTCGTGGAAAAAGGATTGGCCAGCCGATTTAAGGTGCGCTCTGAAACGCCTAGTAATTCGAGGCCTCTATATGAAGTATTGCTGACAGGTGTCCCCACCTATGAAACTGGAATCTTTACCAATTATTCCGTTCAAAGGTCGAAAGAGCAAAGTGTTTTTTCCCTGGCAAAAGAAGCTGGGATGAAAACGGGCGCTGCTGCTTACCACTGGGTAAGTGAGCTGTACAATCGGGCGCCGTATTCGATGCTTGAGGATCGGATTCAGCACGATGAGGACCGGAATATCCAGCATGGGATCTTTTATTCGGATGATACCTATCCAGATTCACATCTGTTTCAGGATGCTCATCATATCATTCATACCTACAAGCCTGACTTTATGTATGTGCATTCGATGAATATTGACGATGAAGGACACAAGCACGGCGGAAATTCGATTCAATACCGTCAAGCGGTCAATCGCATCGATACGATATTAGGAATCTACCTACCGATTTGGAAGGAAATGGGTTATCAACTGATCGTCACCTCCGATCATGGAATGGATGATTTCGGGAATCACGGCGGTACGATGCCGGAACATCGAGAGGTTCCGTTATTCCTATTTTCAGATTGTATCAGAGCACATACTGGTTCGAAAGAAGTCGAACAGCTTCAATTAGCTCCGCTTGTCTGCAGCATGCTCGGAATTGAAAAGGGGCATAAGATGCAGGAACTAGACTGGGGCGTGTTGAAAAACGAGGAGGATTCACTTGAAAAGGAAACAATCGCGTAAAACGATATTGCTGCTGGTGCCGTTCTTTCTCATGACCGTGATGTTTTTAGTGATTCCTTTGGCGATCATGGTGAAATCGAGTTTTACGAGCGAAACCACAGGAGGATTCACCTTTGCCAATTATTTCGAAGTCTTGACCAATTCCTTCTATTCGCAGTCCTTTCTGAACAGCGGATTGATTTCTGGATTCTCCGCTATTGCTGGGCTTATACTGGCGATCATTGTCTCTTACGCGATGACCAATTTGCCGGACAAGCTCCAGGATAAACTGACCGTATACATCAATCTGGCCGCGAATTTTGCCGGGGTTCCGCTGGCGTTTGCTTTTATCATCCTCCTTGGAAATTCAGGGGTATTCACGCTATTTCTCGAAAGGGCAAACCTCCCGCTGTTCGGCGAATTTAAGCTCTATTCATGGCAGGGATTAGCGATCACCTACTTGTATTTCCAAATACCGCTCGGGATTCTTTTTATCTATCCTTCCTTGAAAAAAATAAAAAAGGAATGGAAGGAAGCGGCTTACATGCTGGGGGCTTCAAGTGTGACGTATTGGAGAAAGGTTGGACTACCTAATATTATGCCAAGTATTGCGGGAACCTTCATTATTATGTTTGCCAATGGCATGGGCACATATGAAACAGCTTATGCCTTGACGGGCAGTAATATTAACCTGGTCACCATCCGGATAGCTGCTCTTGTATCAGGCGATATCTATGCACGGCCGGTGATTGGCAGCACGCTTGCCGTCCTGTTTGCGGCCATCATGATGGCAATTCTGGCCCTTTCCCAAATGCTGCTGAAGAAGGTTAGGAGGGATTTGGCATGAAGGCAAAAAAAACACATTACACTAGTTATCTAATCCTTGCCATATTTGGTTTGTATATGCTTTTCCCGTTTGTCTCCACTTTCTTTTACGCGACATCGACAAAGTGGTCGAACACGATGCTGCCGAATGATTTTACTTTTAAATGGTTTATTCAGCTGATAGAGGATCCAAATTTCGCTGCCGCTGTCATCCGGTCTTTTGCCTTAACGTTCACGTCATTGGCTGTTGTTCTCGTTGTGATGGTGCCAACCGTGTTTCTCGTATATACGTCCTTCCCGAAGGTGGATCAATTCATGAAAGGGCTCGTTCTCATGCCATATGCGATACCCGGGGTTATTTTAGCTACGGGACTGCTCAGGATGTATTCCGGTACCGTGATTCCGATGTATTTGGTGCTAGTAGGCGCTTTGTTTATTGGTTCATTGCCCTTTATGTACCAGGGGATCCGCAATAGTCTGGAGAGCATCCAAACGAAAAAATTAATCGAGGCTGCCGAAATTCTTGGGGCCACCCGATTGACATCCTTCATCAGAATCATCTTGCCGAACATACGGCTTGGCTTGCTGATTACAACTTTATTGATCTTTTCCGGCTTTTTTGGCGAATTTGTTCTTACCAACCTATTGATTGGCGGCCGTTATGAAACAATCAGAATTTATATGCTGAGAAGGATGAATGAGAACGGCCACCTGGCAAGCTCGATAATGGTCGCTTATTTTCTCCTGTTAATTGGGATCAGCCTGGTGATTACGTATTTAACTTCTCCGGATAGAAGAGGGCCAAAGAAATCGAAACGCCATCAAATTCTTGGGAACAGAATATCGATTGCAGAATCTGTGTCTATTTTAAAAATCGGAGTCAAAAAAGAAAAGAGGCAGAGAATATGAACTTTATCGCCATCGATCATGTATCTCTTAGCTATGGGGATAGCAAAGTTTTGAAAGATATTTCCCTTACGATTGAAAAAGGAGAATTGATTACCTTACTCGGGCCAAGTGGTTGCGGGAAATCCACACTGCTTCGTGTACTAGCTGGTCTAGAGACGTTTCAGGAGGGAGAAATATATTTGGACGGAGAGGAAATCAGCGAACGGGCGCCAAGGGACCGGAATGTAGGGATGGTGTTTCAATCATACGCATTATTTCCTAATATGACCGTCTTTGAGAACATCGCCTTTGGCTTATCGGTTAAAAAATTGTCCAAATCAGTCATCAAGGAAAAAGTGAACGCTGTCTTGCAATTGGTGAATTTAGAAGACAAAGCAGATTATTATCCTGAACAATTATCCGGCGGACAGCAGCAGCGAGTTTCGCTAGCGCGTTCCCTAGTAATCGAGCCTAAAGTGTTATTATTAGATGAACCTTTAAGTGCTTTAGATGCGAAAATCAGAAAACAGCTGCAGATGGATATTCGAGCGCTGCAGAAAAAGCTTGGAATCACGATGATTTTTGTGACGCATGATCAGGAAGAAGCAATGATTTTATCAGACCGAATTTTCGTCATGAGTGAAGGGGAAATCGTTCAGCAGGCGAGCCCTTCTGAACTGTATGCCAAGCCGAAAAGCAAGTTTGTCGCAACCTTTATCGGGAATTATAATATTTTGTCAGCTGATGAGCTGAAGCAGTTGGATTCCGCTTTTTCACCGAAACGTATAAATAACAAATATGCAATCCGCAGTGAAACGATTCGTCTTGAACCAATTCCGGGCGAAGAAGCGATCCGCTTTCACGGAAAGCTTGAGCACACGATTACATTGGGAAGTACCATTCGCTGTTACTACAATAGCGGTTCAGTGAAACTAACAGTTGATTTGTTAAATCGTGACTTAGAGAAAAGGGAACTGGACCAAGATGCAGAATTGTATATTCATCGGGATCATATAGTCGCAATAGAGGGATAACAGAAATGACAGATGGATAGAGGGCAGGGAAATGAATAAAAATCAGCGTCATTACTTTATATTAGAACAATTGCAAAAACAGGAAAGAGTGTGGGTGACAGAATTGGCGAGCTGTCTGGAAGTAACGCCGGAAACCATTCGCAGGGATTTAGCCGAACTCGAAATGAATGAAAAAGTCAGTCGGGTTCACGGTGGAGCGGTAGCTTTCAGCTCAGGGGAGAAAGAGATGGTGTATGCCAGGAAGCTGTCCCTTCATCTTGAAGAAAAGAAACAAATTGCCAGAATTGCAGCAGGAATGATTCAAGATGGCGATACGATTGGGGTGGATGTAGGCACGACTACTGTGCATATTGCAGATATGCTGGAAGATGTGCATAGCCTGACGATTGTGACAAACTCCTTGAGTGCAGCCAATCGATTTAATCTGGCAATTGAAGAAGGAAGGATTACAGCGGAGGTGATTATGCTTCCAGGTGTCACGAATCCATATCAGCTATCGGTTAAAGGAATGTACACAGTTGAATTATTAAGAAGATTTAATTTGAATAAAAGCTTCCTTTCTTGTGGTGGACTGACTCATGAGGCAGTGTTTGACTTTGATATCGAGGAATCACTCGTATCAGAGATGATGATGAAGCGAAGCCGCGAAGCCGTCCTCCTGACAGATTCCTCAAAACTGAATAAAAAATCCCTGTTTGAAATAGCACCGATTTCAAACCTGTCCTATATCATTTGCGATCAAGAAAAGCCAGTTGACTGGCAACAGAATCGATATGAATGGATCAGTGTTGATCCATCCTCGAGAAAGGATGGAAATCATGAAGGTAGACTATCATATCCATCTTGAAGAAGGACCTTACTCTTTTTCCTTTTTGGAAAAAAGTTTACAGGCAATCGAGCGTTTTGAACCGAATAAAGAGTTGCGGCACTCTAAAGACTGGCTATATGAAAGCATCGAAAAAATAAACAGAAGGTTAGCCGAAGGGGAATTGTCCAAATGGTGGCTGGACCTTTATCTGCAGGAAGCTTTAAATAAGGGAATAAAAGAAGTTGGGATAGTCGATCATTTATACCGATTTAAGGAAACAGAAGCATACTTCAGAAGGTTCATGGATGTATCATCAAGTGAAACTGGCGTCAAACAAGCGGAATGGCTGGAAAAGGTGATGGTCAGGAACCTGGATGAATTTGTCTGTTTTATTCATTCCCAGAAAGAAGCCTGGAAAGCAAAAGGGGTACAATTGAAACTGGGGATCGAAGCCGACTATTTTGTCGGCGGTGAAGCAGAGCTCAAGTCCCTGTTGGCTGGATATGACTTTGACTATGTAATCGGATCCGTCCATTTTCATCAAGGCTGGGGCTTTGATAATCCCCAGCTTCAAGAAAAATTCCGCGAACACGACTTAATCCAGCTCTACGAAGGTCATTTTGAAACCGTGAAAATGGCAGCAAAAAGCGGGTTATTCGATTTTATTGCCCATCTTGATAATATGAAAGTATTCAAACACCGACCGAACGAGGGGTCCTTATTAGGAATGTATACAGGAGTAGCGAAGGCATTAGTTGAAAACAATGTCGGGACTGAAATCAATCCAGGCTTGTATTATCGCTACCCCGTCAAGGAAATGTGCCCAAGCCCCCAGTTTTTTGATGTCCTGGTCAAAGAAGGTGTATGCTTCACGATGTCTTCTGATTCACATTTTCCAAACGATCTCGGCATTTACTCCGATCAAATCAAAACCATGCTGATGGAAAAGGGGATAACCGAAATTGCCACTTTCGAAAAAAGAAAAAGAGTCATGAAACCACTATAAGGTGCAGACGATTCCGCAAGGAGAATAGAAAAGTGCTGGATACAAAAAAGGATAGCGATTTCGCTAGCCTTTTTTTCTAATATCAGAATTTATTTGTTTACCCTTTTTTGTAATTGCGGGAAAATCGAGACATGGAGCCAAATATTCTTAAACGAATCTTTTTTGTTGATAGGTACGAAGGCGAAAAACGTCTCGAGGAGTCAGCGGCAAACGGCTTGCCTAAGCGTTAGGCTATGTGCAAATGCTAGACAAATTTATTTTGACAGGTTTGAGGTTGTAGAGTAAAAAGTTGTCAAGAAACCTCCGTTATTTTGACAGGTTTGTGGGTGTAGAGCGAAAAGTTGTCAAGAAAGCCCCGTTATTTTGACAGGTTTGGGTGCTTGGAGCGAAAAGTTGTCAAGAAAGCCCCGTTATTTAGACAGGTTTGAGGTTGTAGAGTGGGAAGTTGTCAAGAAAGCCCCGTTATTTTGACAGGTTCTAAGTTCTTACCAAAAAAACGATCCTGTGAGGGTTTGGGGTGAAATTATTTATTTGGATGGTGATAGGCTCGGTTGCGATCGGAATAGGTTTGAGCAAAGCGACGAGGAGGCTCACCTGACGCCCCGCGGAAAGCGAGTGTCTGGAGTGGAAATCGATTATCAGCCAAACCCAAAAAAGACCGGGCGCAGTTTACCCGGTTTTTCTTACTTCTTATTTTGACTAGAACCATTAAAATGCTTTAACGGAATCCCTTTTCTTAGTTTTCTATAGTGGTAATATGGTAGAATGAAATTAGTAACAGGTACTATAAGTTAGTTATAAAAACGAAAAGACAACAAACTTTATTCTCATGGAGGGTGTATTTTGCTAACTAACCACTTAGATTTCAGACTTGAACCAAAGGTCAGGGAGTTATATGAAGAACATAAGCAGAGAGCGGAAAAAATCGACTGGGGTTACCATGAATTTCTGCCTTGGGATAAGGCGCAGGACTTCAGACGTGTTCCATGGGATGAAAGCCAGGTGACATTACCTGCCTCTGTGATCACTGCCGTGGAAACTGCTCTCCTAACAGAAGTGAATTTGCCGTGGTTTACCTCTTATTTAGACCAGACATTCAAAGGTTCTTTAACGGTCATCAAAGATTTTGTACACACCTGGACAGCAGAAGAGGACCAGCATTCAAACCTGCTGGAAACCTATCTATTAATCACTAGGAATGTCAATCCTGACCGCCTCCACCAGCTGCATAAGCAAACCGTTGAAAATGGCTGGAATCCAGATTTCCACACGCCATTTGAAACGATGGTGTATACCTCTTTGCAGGAGCTGGCGACGATGGTATTTTATAATAATGTCGCAAAGGTAGCAGGTCCTGACGATCGGGATTTATCAAGCCTGCTGCGGCGCCTGGCAAAAGACGAAACTTTGCATTACGCTTTTTACCGCGATGTCGTTAAATATCATCTGCAATTGGAGCCGAATTACTGTTATCACCTCGGGCATGTGATCATGAATTTCAAAATGCCAGGCGCGATCATGCCTGATTTTGAAGATCGGATGGCTATTATTGCCAAGGAAGCCAACTATGGACCACTCGAGTATTTTGACCAAGTGCTTGATGTCATTGTGGACTACTGGGAAATTGAAAAGCTGCGTCCGATTGCTCCGGAAGCGGAAAAAGCAAGACTGGAGATCTTGAGGTATCATGCGCGCTTAAAAAAGGTAAGAGACCGGTTTTATAGAACAAAATGAGCAGGAAACCAGCGGGGTGCTCCGCTGGTTTTTTGCAGTGGCGATAATAGTGTTGGAAGTGGGATACAAGAAAAGATTGTGAAAATTTTTTAACCCTTCCATCTTTAAATTTTCATTCTCCATTGTTACTCTTGATAATATGAAAACAGAATTTTACTTTATCATGAAAGGAGTTAATTGGATGAAAGAAAAAGGGCATGTAATTAGCGCTCTTGTCATAGGGTTTATTTCCCTAATTGGGTTTAGTTTTATCGCGGTTCTAATTAGCGTTGGTAAGGTAGCTGAATTTGATCAAGCGTTGATTTCCTTTATCCGGGGTTTTGAAACACCTGCACTTACTTCGATCATGAAGTTATTTACGTTTATCGGTTCGTTCCCTGTTGTATTGGTGATATTTCTTATCGTGTCTTTTATTTTTTACAGGGTCCTGAAATCCCGGACCGAAATTTTTTTGGTAGCAGCAGTTATCGTCGGAACACAAGTCATTAATTTGCTGTTAAAACTCCTGTTTCATCGTGCGCGGCCAGACATTCATTTGTTAATTGATGTTGGCGGGTATAGTTTTCCAAGCGGACATGCTATGAGCGCTTTTGCAGTTTATGGTATTTTAACGTTTGTTTTTTGGCGGCATATCCCGAAATCTATCGGACGAATTAGCCTTATTATAGGAAGCAGTATGTTTATTCTTTTTATAGGGATGAGCCGCATTTATCTGGGGGTACACTATCCGAGCGATATTATCGGAGGTTACTTTGCTAGTGCGGCATGGCTAACGGTAGCGATATGGTTCTTCCAATCGTACAAAGAAAGACAATGGGAAAAAAGTTCCTAATAAAAAAGTGATTTGTTGTGAAATTCATGGTAGGATGGCAAAGGATAGATAAATGCTTTTCCAAATAAGTAGGCGCAGAATTTTTTATGAAAAAATTTTAATGATCGTAACATAATGTTTTCATCCGTTTTTGGTACTTTAATAGAGGAATTTGTTTTAGGATTATCTTAATTTTTTACAAAAGGAGAATTTTATGGAAAATTGGATCATCGATATTATGAATAATTATGGGTATTTTGGGATTTTTCTCTTAATAATGCTGGAAAACATCTTTCCTCCGATCCCATCTGAGGTCATCCTTACTTTCGGCGGTTTCATGACCACGACCACAAGTATGAGTGTTCTAGGAGTCGTGATTGCCTCGACTATAGGATCAGTAGCAGGGGCAGTTGTTCTATATGCTATTGGCATGCTGATTAATGTTAATCGACTCGAAAAAATCGTCGACAAATGGGGCCATTTTTTGCGTCTTACCAGAAAAGATCTTTATAAGGCGCAATCTTGGTTTGACCGGTATGGCGTTTGGACGGTTTTCTTTTGCAGATTTATCCCGCTAATTCGAAGTTTAATCTCGATTCCAGCAGGTATGGCACGGATGAATTTTTGGCTGTTTTTCCTACTTACAACAGTGGGAACAATGATTTGGAATATCGTTTTGGTTCAAGTGGGTGCAGCTGTTGGTTCATCCTGGCATGATATTGTCAATTATATGAACATCTATTCAAATATTGCCTATGCAAT
Source organism: Mesobacillus stamsii (assembly GCF_030814065.1). Taxonomy (NCBI): domain Bacteria; kingdom Bacillati; phylum Bacillota; class Bacilli; order Caryophanales; family Bacillaceae; genus Mesobacillus; species Mesobacillus stamsii. The sequence continues at coordinate 34,067 of NZ_JAUSUN010000020.1, read as the reverse complement.
CCTCGCTGTGCTGTTCCTAATTTTAGTAGTGATGTATATAAAAAAGAAAACGAAGAACAGCAACGATTAGGAGTGAATGTAAGTGGATTCAGTGAATATGATTGAACTAGTGAAATATGTGTTTTTGGGATTCGTTCAGGGAATAACGGAGCCAATTCCTGTCTCTTCAAGTGGACATTTAGTATTATTTGAGCATTTTTTTGGCTTGCAAATTTCAGGATTAAGCTTTGAAGTGCTGGTCAATTTTGCTTCGTTACTCGCTGTATTGTACATTTACCGGGCGGACTTGATTCAATTAACAACCAATAGTGTTTCGTATTTGTTCGCTTCGGATAAAACAGAAAGCATGAAAAAAGATTTTTATTTTGTTGTGTATCTGATCGTTGCTACGGTACCTGCCGGGATTATTGGCATTTTATTCCAAGACAAAATTGCAGCTGTTTTTAAAGGTGTAAAGGTCATTGGCTTCACTTTAATCATAACCGGTATTGCCCTTTGGTTCATTCGAAATCTGAAGGGTAGGAAAGATGATGGCGAATTAACACTCAAAGATTCGATTCTTATTGGTTTATCTCAAGCTGTGGCATTAATTCCGGGTATCAGCCGGTCAGGTGCAACCATCGTATCCGCCATGGCGCTAGGAACCAAACGGGAGACTGCTCTTAGATTTTCCTTTTTCCTTTATATACCTGTTAGTGTAGGCGGGATGATCCTGTCGCTTTCCGATTTAATTCACGACCCAAGAATAGGAGAACTCTTTCTTCCCTATACACTAGCCTTTATTGCCTCGTTAATTGCTTCCTATTTTTCATTAAAGTGGTTTATAAATATTATGAAACAAGGAAAACTAGGATACTTTTCCATCTATTGCTTTGTCGTCGGAACCGCAGTCGTTCTATTTGGGTAAATAACAGACACACCACTGGATTACTTGTGAGGTGGTACAAAAAGTCAACGATCACAAGAATCGTTTCTTAGTGCAATTCACAAATAAATTCATCATATCAATCACATACAAAAAGCTTAGGGATATCCCTAAGCTTTTTGTGACTATTAAATGGCTTGAATCATTTCCACTCGGTTACCGAATGGGTCCGAACAGGAGCCAACTTCGGACAGGTTTTGGGGAAAAAGGCGAAAAGCAGTCCGAACTAGCGTCAACTTCGGACAGGTTTTTGGTGAAAAGGAGAAAAGCAGTCCGAACAGGAGCCAACTTCGGACAGGTTTTGGGGGAAAAGGAGAAAAGTAGTCCGAACAGGAGCCAACTTCGGACAGGTTTTGCAGGAAAAGGCAAAAAGTAGTCCAAACAAGCGTCAACTTCGGACAGGTTTTGACAGGCTTTGCGTTCGTTTATAAGTTTTTTACAATTCCTTCTATTTAGTTCCCCATATTGATTTCATCCACCGTTTGTTTCAATTATGAAAAATTTTTCATGGAAATTTTAATTTGTGTTTTTTTAATCTTCGGGAGAGATTCATAGTCATTCTCTATTGTATATCTGTACTTAAAAAGTTGGTATACGAGGAGGGTTTGGAATGATTAAGGCAACAAACTTAACAAAACAATATGACAATGGCTTTGTCGCTGTTGACTCTTTGAATCTTCAAGTGAATAAAGGGGATATTTATGGATTCCTTGGCCCAAATGGAGCAGGGAAAACGACGACCATTCGCATGTTAAATGGGTTAATAGAACCTAGTAATGGATCGGTAACCATTGAAGGAAAAGTCGTGAAAAGTGAAAATGGATCAGTAAGCAAATTGATTGGGGTTTTGCCGGAATCTCATGGTTACTATAATTGGATGACCGGCCGAGAGTATTTACACTTATTTGCTGAACTTTATGGCGTTGAAAAGACACGGAGGAAGTCAAGGGTGGAAGAGGTTCTTGACTGGGTGGGAATGGCCGGGAAAGCAGATATTCTAATTGGGCAATATTCTCGAGGGATGCGGCAGCGGATCGGGATTGCGAAAACGATTGTCCACGAACCATCGATTATCTTTCTGGATGAGCCAACATTAGGTCTGGATCCACAAGGGCAAAAGGATATTCAATCGATTATTACAAGATTAAATCAAGAACAAAATGTAACTGTTTTTATCACTTCCCATTTATTAAAAGAAATCTCAGAAATTTGCAATCGTGTAGCGATAGTCAAACAAGGAAAACTGCTGGAAGAAGGGTATTTAGAAGAATTAATCGATGGCTATCGCTTAATTTTAAAGAATGAGAATCCTACATTAGAGGATATCTTCTTCAGTTTAACAACGGATGAAGTTGGGGGGAACATCTAATGTCCAGTTTAATAAAAAAGGAAATAAGGGAGCATGTCTTTTCCCGAAAAGGCGTTTGGATTTTCTTTGCCATTGCCATTCTTTTCAGTGGGTTGACCTATAGTTTCGTCTCGGTGAAGGAACTAAGTTTACTCGCTCAAGTCGAAGTAAACATGACTTTTATGAAAGCGTTGATTGGGATCAGTATTTTAGTCTCTATTATATTAGGATCAACCATGGTTTCTGGGGAAAGAGAGCAGGGAACGTTAGAAAGTCTATTATTAACCCCTTTATCTAAGGTAAAAATAATCCTTTCTAAGGTAATTGGTATTTTGGTATTTTGGTTGATCATCTCTGCAATCTCGCTGCCCTATTTCTATGCCTTGACATATGGAACGAATATGCTGCCTACAATTTTAGCCTATTTGTATCTAATTGGATTGCCGCTAGTTATCAGTTTTTCACTGCTGTCATTAGCGTTTTCCACATGGATTTCTTCAAGTAAAAATGCAACGCTGCTGTCGATCATTCTGTTTCTGGTCACCGCGATCCCGATGTTTCTGTCGACAACAATGAAGAAATCAGGCTTTGCCCATGTAATCGATCTGTCGAGTCCTGTTTCCGCAAGTATGCTGACTTTAAAGGATTGGCTCGTAAATAAATTAAGTTTCTTGACGATTTTTCTGGATAGCCTGCCTGTTTTGGGTTTCTTGGTCATTTCGATCATTTGCTTATTCTATGCAAGTAAAAAAATGGACTTTTTAGGAGGGGAGTAATTTGTTAAAAAAAGCAGGAATCGTTCTGGCGATCCTTCTGGGATTTGTCATAACTGGGCAAAGTGCAATGGCGATGGCACAACCAAATGTAGAGGTGAAAGTAATCTCTCCTCAGCAGGTGAAAGATTACCCAGGGAAAGAAACAACCGTGAAAGCACAAATTACGAACCATACGAGCCAATCGATAAAAGATATGGTCGTCTATATCACAATGGCCGATATGGGCAAAAAATGGACGGTTAATCTAGAAGACTACAGTGCAGATCAACCGCAGCAAGTGAAAGAATTAAAACCAGGCGAAACAAAGGAAATCTCGCTCCCCATTCGCTTCGTCTATACGAGTAATTATTATTTATACGTAACAGCTACAAGTGCTCATAGTTTCGATGTCTATTCAAGCAATGGAATTCCTATTGAAATTATGGGGAATACAAAAATAAATCCGACGATTATACAAGTTGTATCAATCGGAACACCACTACTCATTTTGATTTTGGTGGGGATGAATTTTAGAAAAACGAAAAAGAGGAGAATTGCTTAAGAAAGAAGGAAAGTCTCTGGGAAAAGAGAAAAGCGTACGAGAAGATACAATCGAAAAACGGATGGCAGAAACGCAACAGAAGTTAAACGACGCAGTACAGAAATACGGGTTAAGAAGCAAAGAGGCGCTGCAAATAAGTGAAGAGTTAGACATCATCATCCATCAGCTTATGAAGAAAAAACAAAAAATGAAAATTTTTTCACCTAAAGATTAAGTTAATTTTAAATTCCATTCAGACTTACTTCATGGTGGAAGCCTAAGATAAAGATGTACCACAGTTTAGATAATACGAGGAGGAAGTAAAAAATGAAGAAAAAGTTTCTTGTACCAGCATTAGCAGCAGCGATCGTAGGTGGAGGAGTAGCAGGCTCTCTAGTTAACTCTTCTGCATTTGCATCAAGCAATGACAGTAAAAGTGTAGAGGTAACAGGCCAACAAGAGCAACAGCAATTGGCAAAAGAAGCAACTATCACTAAGCAAGATGCAATTTCTGCCGCACTAAAAGACGTTGCTGGAAAAGCAACTAACACCGAGCTTGAAGATGAGAACGGTACAGTTGTTTATGGCGTAAGTGTTACTGATAACAAAGGAAAGCAACAGGATGTAAAAGTCGATGCCAAAACAGGTAAAGTTCTAAAAGTAGAGGCAGATGATAAAGAAGAAGGCGAAAAAGGAGAGAAGGCAGAGAAAGAAGGCAAAGAAAGTGAAGCTGCCGATCAACAAGAGCAACAACAATTAGCAAAATCAGCGAAAATCACTGCTGACGAGAGTAACGCAATTGCATTAAAAGAAGTACCAGGCAAAGTAACCAATACCGAGCTACAAGATGAAAACGGCACTGCTGTATATGGTGTAGAAATAACAGACGATCAAGGAAAAGCCCATGATGTAAAAGTGGACGCCAAAACAGGAAAAGTCCTAAATGTCGGTACGGATGATGAAAACGAATCCGAAAGTGGCAGTGAAGAAGAGTAAAATTTGAAAATGCAAATAGATCCTACTTGCTTTTGCAAGTAGGATTTTTTACTAGTATTTATTTCAATTTTATGGGTATTGTATCATATATTTGCTTTTTGGTTTAAGATAATAGTGATATTTTATCAAGTTGAACGTGGTATAAAAATAGTTATATAAACATTTGGAGGTCGCGAATTTGGATATTTTAGTGATTGAAGATGAAGAAGCATTATCGGAATTTATCGTCCTTGAATTAACGCATGAAGGATACAATGTAACAGCAGCTTTTGATGGGAGAGAGGGCCTTGAGCTTGCATTAGAAAAAAATTGGGATCTGATCCTTTTGGACTTGATGCTGCCAAAGCTAAACGGAATTGAAGTTTGCCGTAGATTAAAGGCAGTGAAGGATATTCCCATTATTATGATCACGGCAAGAGACAGCGTAATGGATCGGGTAATGGGACTCGACAGCGGCGCGGATGATTATATCCCAAAACCGTTTGCGATTGAAGAATTGTTAGCGAGAATTAGAGTCATTATGAGACGGGAGGAAAAACGGAATGATTTGCCGACCCTGCTGTTAACATTTAAAGATTTAGAATTAAATATAGAATCAAGACTACTAAAAAAAGGCGAACAATTGATTGAATTAACGAAAAAAGAATATGATTTATTGTTTATGTTTTTGAAAAATATTAATCGGGTCTTAACAAGGGAAGTGCTTCTGGAAAATATTTGGGGTTATGATGCTGAAATTGAAACCAATGTCGTGGATGTTTACGTAAGACATCTTAGAAATAAACTCGACTCTGACGATAAAGAAAATTATATTCAAACGATGAGAGGGATGGGGTATGTGATGAGAGAATGAGAAACGCAAAAGATTTCCTTCCAAAAAACATGAATATCAAATGGAAATTAACCATATGGGCAGCCCTTTTAATGCTATTTTTATTTTTTTCTTATAATATTTTGCAGTATTATGTTATTCAGAACTGGGTAGTAAAGCAAGAAAAACAAACCATTCAAAAAAAGATGGATGAGGTAGTCGCGTATATACAGGATTCGAATTTTAAAGGGAATGTTTCGGAAAGTGAACACTATTTAGATGTGCTCAACGAGAAATATCAAATGATTCGAATTGTCCAGGAAAACGATGCACCGCTTTTTACAATATCAGACGAGGTACCACAAGGTTGGGTAGACCCGAAACATGTAGCGAAAGAAGAACTGCTGGAATTTTCGCCAAAAGGAGACCGTTTATTGATTTTGCGGGAGCCAATTGAGGTAAATGGCTTTAAAGGGACAGTCGAAATCATTCGTAATTTAGAGAACTTTGAAAGTTTGATCAATCAAATATTTATGTTAGTCCTGATAGCAGGTGTGGGCGCGATTCTGCTTAGTTTGATTGGCGGCAGACTTATTTCCTTTCAACTCCTTAAGCCAATTAATTCAATGATCCGAACCATGAAGAGAATCAAAGAAAATGGGCTGAAGGAAAGGGTCATGATAAACAAGCAACGAGATGAAATGACGGAGTTAGGAGTCATGTTCAATGAACTGATGGATAACCTCGAAAAGTCATTTCAGCAACAACAACAATTTGTTGAAGATGCCTCTCATGAATTAAAAACACCGTTAACGATCATACATGGACATTTATCGCTCATCAATCGTTGGGGGAAGGATAATCCTGAAGTGTTGGAACGCTCAATTGATTTGAGTTTAAATGAAACAAACAGACTGATTCACCTTGTTTCAGAATTACTGACTCTCTCAAGAGCAGAAGAATCGACAATCAGTCAGAGCTCATTGGAAAAACTTAATATTAGGATGGTTATGGAAGATATTGTCGAAAATTTTCAAACAATAAACCATAATTTTACGATCTCCTCGACGATTGACGTGGAGGCTGATTTTGCGATAAAAATCCTGAAGAGTCATCTAGAACAGATCATGATCATTCTATTAGACAATGCCACTAAGTATTCAACAGAACAAAAGCTCATCCAGATTCATGTAAGTCATACGGACAGACAATTGAAGATCGAGGTAAAGGATTATGGAGAGGGCATCCCCGAAGAGGAATTGCCTTTTGTGATGAATCGCTTTTATCGTGTGGATAAGGCAAGAAGCAGGAAGCATGGTGGAAACGGGTTAGGACTAGCGATTGCAAAAAGATTATTGGATCTATATCAAGGAACGTTAGAAATCGATAGTGTTTACGGGAAATGGACAAAGGTGCAAATTACATTCCCGCTGAATGGTTCTTCTTGACTCCAATAGGAAGAACAGAAAATGGGCTATTTTGGTACTAATGGCTAACTAAATAGGGAATGATGAAATGGCACCTCAAGCGTGCACAAATAATTTACATTACGAGGGAATATGAATATTAATACACTTTTACATTATCTTGATCTATATGGCTATTTCATTATTTTTGGCTTTTTATTTTTAGGAATTATTGGCATTCCGGCGCCGGAGGAGTCCTTGCTGTTTTTAATTGGCATCTTAATTTACCATCACAATTTGGCATTCATACCGGCAAGTTTGTCGGCTATTTTCGGGGCGTTTATTGGCATGCTTTCTGCTTATGCTATTGGAAAATACATTGGCAGTTCTTTTCTGCTTAAATACGGGAAATACGTTGGCATCACCGAAGAACGCATGGAGAAAGTAAAAAATAAATATCGGAAAAATGTCCGCAAAACGATCTTATTTGGATTCTATATGCCTGGGATCAGGCAAATCAGTCCCTACTTTGCAGGGCTTTCTAACTTTTCATTTTTGCAGTACCTCGTGTATTGCACGTTAGGAACTATTTTATGGACGCTACCATTTATTTTAGCAGGCTATTATGCAGGGAGTACTTTCCATATTGATCCAAAAATTGTACCGTATTTTGGACTTTTTCTTTTCTTCCTGTTTTTGCTTTACGTTTTTGGCAGTTTTTTAATCAAGAGAAAAAGGCAAGCAAAGGAATGATTGTTACGCAGCCTCAAGGACGGCTAATCCAATCGCTTTTTTTGTCTTGATGAAAATTATTTCATTCTTGTGATAGCCAAATTTTAATCCTAATTTGTTATCTTTATATTGTGAAACACAGATTAGCAAATGGAAAAATAGCTACTGCATTATTAGGGAAAAGTTCTATGGAAAGTCCTATTGAACAGGAGATGAAACAGGTATGAAAAAAATATTATTCTTGCCTTTTTTGCAAATGAGGTCAGGTCATCATCAAGTTGCCGAGGCTTTAATGGATATTGTTAAAATGCAATCAAATGACGTGATAGTAAAAAAAATGGACATTTTAAGCTACGCCAATCCAGCACTAGAAAAAATGATTACGAGCAGTTATTTAAAATGGATTCGTTATGCTCCAGAAACTTACGATTTTGCTTACAAGAAATTGTTCTATACTGCGTCCACAAACAAACAATCTTTTAAATGGTATTATTTTTTCCTTTTGAAAAAAATGGAGCAGCTGATCACAGAAGAGGAACCGGATTTAATTGTTTGTACACATGGTTTCCCATCATATCTTTTAAGCCAGTTAAAAAGAAAGAGAAAATGTGATGTGCCAGTTATGAATGTGTATACAGATTTTTTCATCAATAGTGTTTGGGGAAGACGTGAAATTGACTATCATTTTCTGCCAAGCAAGGACCTTAAGGCAGAATTCGGTAAAAAATATGGTATTTCGGAACAAAGAATGATTGTCACCGGTATTCCGATCCACGAGGAAATTACTAAGAAAACTTGGTCGCAAAATCAAGCGGAAAGGACCAAAATTTTGATTTCTGGCGGAAATAATGGACTGGGAGAAATCGGGAATCTTTTGGAAGAGTCAAAGGCATCCACGCAAACGGATTACTATGTTTTATGTGGAAATAATCAAAAACTATACGATGAGATTCTTTCATGGAATGTAGATCATATTAAGCCTTTGCCTTATCTTTCATCAAGGGCTGAAATGAACCAATTATATGAAGATATGGATGCTATCATCACAAAGCCTGGGGGCGTTACGGTAAGTGAAGCACTTCAAAAAGGGTTGCCTATTTTTGTTCAATCCGTTCTTCCAGGACAGGAAGAAATCAATCTGCAGTATTTAACGAAAAAGGGTCTGGTATTTAGGCTAAACGATAAAAAATCCTTTGAACAAGAAATTCAGAGTGTCTTGAAGGATCCTATTAAAATGAAGGAATGGGAACAGTCCATCCAAAGCTATCAAGCTGGAATCGAAATTGACGGACCAATGCAGATTGCCGAATTGATAACAGGAATTGTCAATCAACAAGCGCTTATGCCTTTAAGGCTGGATGAACAATCCGATGTATACCATTTAGCAAGAGCGTAGTACAGGGGGATAAAAATGAATGGTCTATTAGGTGAAGGACATACTGATTCGCGTGGAGCTGTGATCAGCAAGGCTGTGGATCAGCTGCCGACGGCTTATGAGCCAATGATGAATGAAGTGAGGGAGTTCGTATGGATTCCCTTCTGATCGCAATAATGGTGCTTGTTTTACTCTATACTGTGATCCCGTATCTCCTTTCCCGTTGGTTAGGGTTAAGGGTAGTGAAACGAGGCAAAGATCCATCAAAAATTGCCTTCACATTTGATGATGGGCCAGATCCGATTTATACGCCGATCCTGCTCGATTTACTAAAGAAAAACGAGGTGAAGGCGACCTTCTTTGTAGTCGGCTCGAAAGCAGAGAAGCAGCCTGAATTGATTAGGCGCATGCATCAGGAAGGCCACTTAATCGGAATCCACAATTTTTTGCATCATTCGAACTGGTTGATGTTCCCTTGGACGGTTCGTCGGGGACTCGAGGACACAGCGAGGGTTATTGAAAAGATTACAGGGGAAAGACCGGTTTATTACCGTCCGCCATGGGGAATGCTTACTCTTTTTGATTTTTTCCGAAGAGGGACCTATCAGATTATTCTTTGGTCCGTTATCGTGGAGGATTGGCGTACCTCTGGTGGCAGTGAAAAGATTAAAAACCGTCTATTAGCGAATATAAAAGCAGGAGACATCATCCTGCTACACGACAGCGGGGATACCCCAGGAGCAGAGCTGGATGCACCGAGGAATACGATAAATGCCTTGAAGGATGTATTAAAACAAGTGAAGGAAAAAGGATTTAAATCCGTTCGCATCGATGAATTGCTGAAAAGGTGAAGAGCAGGGGGGACAGACCTTTGCTTTTTTTTGTGGTTTAAGTATGAATTTATTTTGAAAATTGTCCAGCTTCAGCGCCCAGGGAGTCTGTCCGATAAAAATTTTTAGCGTATAATTATGCGAGAATGCTTCAAATTCATCCGTTTTATTGTATAAAAACATTCATTTTGAATAAAAATACGTGGATTTCACTCCGTCGGACAGACTCCTAGCCCCTCGAGTCGCTTCGGTCCGCCCAATGAAGTCAAAGAACGACTTCACCGGTCGGCCCTCCAAGGTACAGGATGTGCTAGATCCCATCAGCCACAGGACGTGGCGTTATCGGCGGGCAGCGCTAGTCGGGTCAGTACACGGCGCTGACGCTTTTCTCATTGGCAAGGGGGGTTCAAAACAGCTTGCCTAAGTGTTTGGCTATGCGCTGGCGCTGGGCTTGACAAGAAAGCCCCGTTATTTTGACAGGTTTGGGTGTGCAGAGCGGAAAGTAATCAAGAAAGCCCCGTTATCTTGACAGGTTTGGGTGTGAAGAGCGAAAAGTAGTCAAGAAAGCCCCGTTATTTTGACAGGTTTGGGTGTGAAGAGCGAAAAGTAGTCAAGAAAGCCCCGTTATTTTGACAGGTTTGGGGATGCAGAGCGGAAAGTAGTCAAGAAAGCCCCGTTATTTTGACAGGTTTGGGTGTGCAGAGCGGAAAGTAATCAAGAAAGCCCCGTTATCTTGACAGGTTTGGGTGTGAAGAGCGAAAAGTAGTCAAGAAAGCCCCGTTATTTTGACAGGTTTGGGGATGCAGAGCGGAAAGTTGTCAAGAAAGCCCTGTTATTTTGACAGGTTCTATGTTCTTATTAAAATGTGATAGGGTTTGGGTTCAAATTCTTTTTTTGGATGGGGTGATAGGACGATATGTCGGTGTGGCTTGGTGCCATCGGAATAGGTTTTAGTTTTTTATATGAAAAAAGGAAAGCCTAGTTGCTGTCCTTTTTCGTAATATCAGATTTTATATGTTGACCCTTTTTTGTGAAGCCGCAGCACAAACCATTTTTAGCCTTAGAAGAACCCATCATTCAATGGTAGCCCTTTTCACTAACCTTATAACAAACTGATCAAGAAACCGATCACGACAATTACCCCAATGAGCCATTAGAATGAAAGGTGCCCTTATGGAGGTAAAAATGTTCGCATAAGGGTATCTTTCGGCATTTGGATACAGTTTAGATACTAGTTCCAGTTTTTTTCTTTTGTATAAAGAATAGTGTCATCCGTTCCAATCAACAGCCCGTTAATCAGCAAACCCAAAAAAGGACCGGGCGCAGTTTGCCCGGTTTTTTTTGTATTTTGAAAGCAAAAGGTCCGTTCTGCTAGTCAGAGAATTTGTCTAACATATGAATGGTATCAACCAAATGGTTATTAAAGATTTGACGCGCGACGGAAAGGAGATCCATGATCATAGGATCGCGCAGAGTATATATCACGCGGTTTCCTTCTTTCGTCCCTGTAACTATATTTTTATTGCGAAGGATCGTTAATTGTTGCGAAACCGCTGAGCCTTCGCTGCTTGCGAGATTCTGAAGCTCATTTACACTTTTCTCCCCCTCCGCTAACAACTCAAGAATTTTTATCCTCAGTGGATGGGCAAGTGCTTTAAAAAAGTCTGCCTTAAATTGCTGCATCTCTAGGTCCAATTTCCCTTTCCTCCCATACAAGTTTTTAGGTTGAATAGACTCTTCTGTCTTCAATTGTTTTAGTAGCACCAGATAAACCTTCGCATTCCCTGAAAGCGAAATGCTTACAGCCTAGGCATTTATCTTTGTTTAAGTGTAATAGGGCAAAATCAATTGCCTCTCCAGTATGCTCAAAAAAGTGATCTTCGCCAATAAATTGATATAGGCCAGTTTTTCTTAATACCTTTTTTGGCTGTTCGTTTACACCAGATAGTATGACGATTCCGTGTTTTGAAAAATCATGGACAATACTTGATAACATGGATTCTCCGGTTGTATCAATAAATGGAACTTTCCCCATCCTTAATAAAAGGACTTTCGGTCGGTAATGAATCGTATTCATGATGCTTTGCTCAAAGGTTTGTGCTGCACCAAAAAACAAAGGGCCCTCGACATTAAAAATACTGATTTGCGGACAATCATGAGCATCTGTTACCATTTGAGGCTCCACTTTTTCCAATCTGTTTCTAGGATTAGGCAAAACTTTCGTTGTTACCATCATATCACTCATTCTTTTAATGAAAATGATGACTGCTAAGATTAAACCTAATTCAACCGCTAAAGTGAGATTGAAAAATACGGTTAACAAGAATGTAACTACTAAAACAAGCGAATCCTCGGTTTTCGTTTTCAATAAATGCAAAAACACATGACGTTCACTCATATTCCAGGCAACAATCATTAAGATTGGTGCCATACTTGCTAACGGGATTTTGGAAGCATATGGAGCAAAAAGGACAAGAATGATGAGTACGACGATCCCGTGGATCACTCCAGAAATAGGGGAAGCAGCCCCATTTTTAATATTCGTTGCCGTTCTTGCAATAGCGCCCGTTGCAGGGATACCCCCAAACAAGGGTGTAATCATGTTTGCAATCCCTTGACCAATTAATTCTTTGTTACTGTTATGCTTAGTACTTGTCATACCATCTGCTACTACCGCCGATAGCAGGGATTCAATTGCTCCAAGCATAGCGATAACAAATGCAGGGCCAATCAGTTTCTGGATTTGCCCGATTGAGAAATCTGGTATGTTAAAATGCGGGAGATTGCTAGGGATCTCACCAAAGGTTGACCCAATGGTCGCTACATGATTTGGGTAGAAAAAACTAGCAATCAGAGTGGAAACAATAAGTCCAATAAGTGGTCCGGGTATCTTCGGAAATAACTTAGGTGTATATAGGACAGTGACCAAACAAATGGCAGCAGTGAAAAGACTCAATAGGTTGATGGTCCCAATATTGCCGATAATTTCGTAAATGTTTTCCAGGAAGTATTCATGCTGTACAACACCAGTGAGTCCTAAAAAGTTTGGAATTTGACCTGCAAAAATAATAACTGCTATTCCTGAAGTAAACCCAATTGTCACTGGTTTAGGGATAAATTTAATTAGCGACCCTAATTTAAAAATTCCCATGAGAAACAAAATAATGCCTGCCATAAACCCGGCAATCAATAAATTATCCAATCCATAGGTCATCACAATTCCAAATAGAATCGGAATGAAAGCCCCCGTTGGACCGCCAATTTGATACCGTGACCCGCCAAGCAACGATATTAAAATCCCTGCAATTATCGTAGTGTAAATTCCATACTCAGGCTTTACTCCTGATGCAATGGCAAATGCCATCCCTAGAGGAATGGCAATAACTCCAACTACAATCCCGGATATAATATCGCGTTGAAGCGAACGAATGGAATAATTACTGTATCTCCCTTTAAATCTTAATTTATATTGCATATACACCCTTCCTTAGTCTATTATCCTTTAGTATATTTGAATATTTGAATATAGCATAATTTGAATTTACTCCGATTTTCCTTTAATGTCAAACACTTTTTTTGTTTAACAAGAGGATTAGGTATTTTTTCATACATAAGGTGAAAAATAAATGGAAGCCGCATTGGAGCTCAGGAATCTCCAGAAAAGACCACCAATAAGGTTAGTTAGTCAGTGAAGGGAGCAGTTTTTGATGGGTACGGATATATCGAATTTAACATTATCTGAAATGGGGAAACTGTGGGTTACATATAACGGAAACACAATGGGGGAATGTGTGCTTAGTTATTATCTAAAGCATGTTGAAGATGACGAAATTAAACAGCTCTTAGAGTATGCTTATAGCTTGACTAAAACGTTTATACGGGACATAGAATTGTTTTTTAATGAAGAGAACTTTCCTATCCCAGTAGGATTTACAAAAGAAGATGTGAATGCAGATGCACCGCAACTATTTAAAGATGAATTTTATCCTTATTATTTACAGTACACAGGAAAAGCAGGGATGAGTATTTATAGTGCGGCAATTTCCATCGTAACCAGAAAGGACGTAAGGGATTTTTTTGTTAAATGCTTGGATGCTACTGTTAAATTGACAGCAGAGGCAAATGATCTATTAAAGGCAAAAGGCATGTTACTCAATGCACCGAAAATGCCAATCCCAAATGAAGTGGATTTTGTAGAAAATCAGAGTTTCTTGAACGGCTATTTAGGCGATATAAGACCATTGCATGGACTAGAAATTGCCCATTTATATGACAATATTAACAACGACATAACGAGCAAGGCACTAATCATTGGATTTAAGCAAGGGACACAAAATAAAAAAGTAAGAAAATTTCTAGAAAGTGGCGAAAAAATCAATAAAAATCACATCGAAAAAATTTCCAATAAACTAAATGAAGAGAATTTACCGTCTCCTTCCACCCTGGATCATTTAGTTACTTCATCCAACATTCCCGCTTTTTCAGATAAATTAATGGTGGCTCATAAAATTGACATGTTTTCGATGAAAATAAGAAAATATGCAGAGGGAGCCTCCCTTAATGGCAGAAGAGATATCGGGGCATTGTATGCACGGTGTTTAATAGACGTTTCCTTATTTTTAGAAGATGGAGCGAATATTTTGATTGAACACGGATGGATGGAACAGCCGCCATTCACAGTAAACAGAAACAAATTGACTTCGAATGAGGGGAATAAGTAGATAAATACTTAGATATGTTGGTAAAAAAAGCTGGGAGGAGACTCCCAGCTTTTCGTGTTACTTTGGATCGGCTTCTTTATCGACATACACAAAGCAATTTTTATGAAGGTTCATTGAGGAAATGGGATATTTAGCATCATAACTGCCTTTTAACAATTGAGCAATGGCATCTTTTTTTGAAATCTCAAAATCTAAAACCTATTATTTTTGACACTCTTAAATTTCCGAAAGTTGACGGAATTGCCTGTCTAGAATTAGTGGATTATGATGTCCTTATAAAATCCGAACATTTCGACATTTATTCTGTAGAAAGGAAAAGACGTCTCCCATAATGTCTAACTACACCAATAGTTAGACAGGAGACGTCCCACAAAAAAGTATATGATTATTGTATCAAATTATCAGCTGATTGAAAATACTTTTACTGGAATTTTTAGTTAGGGGTCGGAGAGGAATCTTTGGCGCCCTAGTCTATACATGGAAAGACTAGGAGGTGAGAATAGATTTCTCTTTCTCAGATTGTTAAACAATTTGAGAATTAAAGTACCCATAAACAATAAAAAATGTTGACATAAATTTCGGTGTCATACATAATGATTTCTAATAAACTGAAATTTTACATCAATAATAAATAAAAAAGTAATGACAGGGAATTAGTAAATAGAAATCAGGTAAAAGAGAGTAGGATTCACGGGCTGAAAAATCTTACATCCTGCAAAGCTATTGAACCTATCCCTAGAGCTGTCAGGCAAACCTGATCGTTTTCCTTCGTTAAGGGAGTATGAAAGCGGGCACGTGGATTCTATGTGCCAATGAAGGTGGTACCGCGAAAGACTAAGTTCTTCCGTCCTTTTTACAAGGATAGAAGGGCTTTTTTATATGGAAAAAACTCTATAAATTTTCACCTGAGAAATGTTGAGCTCTAACGCTTGTCGGGGCTGACCAAGGAACTTTCGCTTTCTACAATTTTGGAACTACCACAGGACTTTGTGCTTTGCAGGACCGAAGTTGAAAAGCATCTCCGAGCAGTTAGCGTCCAACGGCTTGCCTAAGCGGCAGGCTATGCGCTAGTCCTGGACAAGAATCTGACGTTATTTAGACAGGTTTGGAGGTGTAGGGCGGAAAGTAGTCAAGAAACCCCTGTTATTTAGACAGGTTTGGGGGTGTAGGGCGGAAAGTAGTCAAGAAACCCTGTTATTTAGACAGGTTCTATGTTCTTATCAAAATGTGATAGGGTTTGGATTGAAATTCTGAATGTGAAATGACGATATGGCCAGTGTGGTTCGGTGCCATCGGAATAGATTTTGTTTTTCATACTCTTTCCCCAAATAAATAACGGGCGGTGACAAATCATGAAAAAAAACAGGATTGTCGTGAAAATTGGAAGCAGTTCGTTGACAAACTTGAATGGTGGGCTTTGTGTCGAGATGCTTCGTGAACATGTGGAGGCGCTTGTTCGCCTCAAAAAGCTTGGACATGAAGTGATTTTGATTTCATCAGGAGCAATTTCTGCGGGTTTTGCTGACCTTGGGTATAACTCTCGGCCTGTAACCATCGCTGGAAAGCAGGCAGCTGCTGCTGTCGGGCAGGGTCTCTTGCTGCAGGGCTATACAGAAGAGTTTAAAAAATATGGAATTGTTTCCGCGCAGTTGCTGCTTACACGTCAAAATTTTCTTTATAAAGAGCAGTATCAGAATGCATATGCGACGTTGTCAGAACTGTTGAAACGAAATGTTGTGCCAATTATAAATGAAAATGATTCCGTATCGATCGAGGAATTGGCGTTCGGGGATAATGACATGCTTTCGGCATTGGTCAGCGGTCTTATTCATGCACACCATTTACTCATTTTGACAGATATCAACGGCATTTATGATAAAAATCCCAGAACGAATCGAGATGCCAAAAAATACAATTTTCTTACTCATATTCCGGATGAGATGCTTGAAGCTGTTTCAGGTACTGGTTCCAAAATCGGCACTGGCGGGATGAAGACAAAGCTTGAAGCTGCGCGGATTGCTAAAGCCCTTGGCGTTCATGTATTCATCGGATCGGGTACTGGGGCAGAAAAGCTGGTGGAAATTCTGGAAGGCAAGGGGGATGGCACTTACATAGGAAGCGATTTAAATTCAAGCGTGAAGATATCCAAGCAGTGGCTTGCACTTCATTCGATTCCAAATGGGAAAATTGAAGTTGACAAAGGTGCAGCAGTAGCCATTTTAAATAAGGGAAAAAGCCTCCTTCCGGCTGGAGTAACAAAAATAATTGGCAGCTTTATGGTGAATGATGTCGTGGAGGTTGTCGGACCAAGTGGAGAAATAATCGGGAAGGGACAGAGTAATTTTTCCTCAAGCGAGTTAAATGAAATTATAGGATTGTCGAGCACAGAGGCAATGCTTATTGCCAACAGCAACAGAAGTGTAGTTATTCACCGTGACCATTGGGTCAGTCAGCGAGAGGAGAAAAAAGGATGAGCACAAACGAATTGATTCAAAAAGGGGAAAAAGCCAAACAAGCAGCTTCTTTATTGGCAAAAAAGACAACAAAACAGAAAAATGATGCTCTCAAACTCATTTCAATTCAGTTGATCGAGGAAAAGGAATTTATTTTAGCTGAAAATAAGAAAGATCTCACTGCTGGGCAACAAAATGGAATGAGTGAATCAATGTTGGATCGGCTAAGATTAGATGAAGCAAGTCTTAAGGAGATGGCGAACGCTGTGATGTCGTTAACCTTGCTGAAGGACCCGGTTGGTGAAATGATTGAACAATGGCAGCGTCCTAATGGGCTTCTCATTTCACAGATTCGCGTTCCACTCGGAGTTATTGGCATGATTTATGAGGCAAGGCCAAATGTGACGGTTGATGCTTCGAGTCTTTGTTTGAAAACAGGAAATTCCGTGCTGCTTCGTGGAAGTTCCACGGCCATTAGATCGAATAAAGCAATTGTCCGTGTAATCCACCGGGCGCTTGAGAAGAGCGAATTGCCTGCAGAGGCAGTTCAGCTTGTTGAAGATACGGGCAGGCAAACGGCATCGGAAATGTTCAAGCTTAACCGTTACCTGGATGTTCTGATCCCGCGTGGAGGAGCAAAACTGATCAAAACAGTGGTGGAAAATTCCACGGTTCCTGTTCTGGAAACTGGTGCAGGGAACTGTCATGTTTTTATCGATGAATCTGCAGGTAAAGAGATGGCGATCAACATTGCGGTCAATGCGAAAACACAGCGTCCTTCGGTTTGCAATGCGTGTGAAACAATCCTTGTTCATGAAAATTGGGCAGCCATGCATCTGCAAGAACTGGTAGAGATTTTGCAGGATAAAGGGGTAACCATTCATGGGGATGGAAGGGTTCCCGGCAACAAGATCATTCCTGCCACTAAGGAAGACTGGGCTACAGAATTCTTAGGATTGGAAGTAGCGATAAAAGTGGTAGGCAGCACGGATGAAGCGATTTCTCACATTAATCTATATGGAACAAAACATTCTGAAGCGATTGTTTCTTCAAATTCTGAAAATGTTAACAAGTTTTTTAACGAAGTGGATGCGGCTGCAGTTTACCATAATGCTTCCACGAGATTTACGGATGGTTTTGAATTTGGATTTGGAGCAGAAATCGGAATTAGTACGCAAAAGCTTCATGCTCGTGGACCAATGGGGCTTCCGGCCTTGACATCAACCAAATATATCATTAATGGAAACGGACAAGTAAAATAATGAAAAACGAAAAAAGGCTAGGGGTGACCGAGGCCACTGAAAATCTGCCGATTTTTAAGATTTTCTAGAAAATCCAAACGAAAAGAACCGATTCACTTGCATGTTTTTGGAAGTGAATCGGTTCTTTTTCTGTTTTTTGTCTCTTTTTGCTACCTGCATCTTCGCTTTTCTCAATAAGAGTTTGAAGTTGCTTGCCATCGTTTTTCTCGCCTGTCGTAATGACAGCTGCCGTAATGATTCGTTCCTCACTCATTGCCAGGTGGGTCTTGTATCCAAAGAAAGAGGAATCTGCCGTCTTGTGTCCCACTTTCGCATCATGATCCTTTGAGCATTGAATCTGTTCGAGGTCATCTGCGACCATCTCTTTCAATAAAATAAGATGTTCTTTTACTACCGGAAATTGAATCAGGGTCTCTTCCTTTTCAATCACTTCAATGAGTTTTTGCGAATAGGCAATTTCATCCTCCAACACATCAGTCTTAGTCTTGGATGGAAATTTGGTCTTCATGGATTCATCGATTTGGTAAATGGCCTTCCTTCGGTTTCAACTGATTATAACGGGCTTTTGTGTGAGTGGCATCGACAATAACGGACTTGCTTTTGATGATCTCTTTTTCTAAAGCAATCTCCACCGTTTTATTAATAAGCAAATCCAGGAGGTTTAGATCCTTTAACCTCAATTTTCGGAATTTGATCAGGGAACTCGGGTCTATAACTTCCTCTTCTGGAGTCATGTCCAGGAAATATTTGAAGGACATATCATACTTTGAACGATCAACAATATCCACGTCCTAAAGGTCATGGTTGGTTTTTAATAATAGATATTTGAACATGCGAATGGGATCGATTGCGTTCCTGCCGTTATCAAGGCAATACTTATCCTTGAGATCTTCATAAACAAAGGTAAAGTCAACCAGATCATTAATCTGACGCAACATATTATCCTTTGGCACGATAAGGTCATAGAGCCCCATACAAGGACTTACTTTGATTGTTTGTTGCATTGACATCATTGGAACCACCCATTTTGACTAGATTGATTCTATTATAAAATAAAAACCGCCCGAATCCTTTAAAAAGTAAAGGACTTGAATGGTTTATAGTTTGTCTACCACATAGGTCTAGTAGCACTAGGTTGATTGGAACGGAAGGTGCGTAGACTCCTGCGGGATCAGCGGGACAGGTGAGACCCCGCAGGCGCTTTAGCGCTGAGGAGGCTCACCGCACGCCCCGCGGAAAGCGAAGCAACCTGGAGTGGAGATCAACCGGTCCATTTTAACAAGGCCAACCTTTAAGGACTTTTTCAGTGGCCTCGGGCAACCCTATCCTTTTTTTGGTCGTTAGTTGCTTTTCAGCATACACTTATTTGATTTTTTACTATTTTCAAACTATTTCTTGATCCAAACACAATTTCGTGATTAAATGAAATAAAGTATGTCACATATCAGATATGTGATATCGGACGGAAGGGGGTGCATGTTTGAGGATTGAAAAAATTTCTACGAAAAAGGTATCTGAATCAGTTACGGAGCAAATTGAGCATATGATCGAAGCGGGAACGTTTCTCCCTGGAGAGAAGCTACCGTCAGTCCGTGAGCTTTGTGAATTGTTTGGAGTAGGGCGCTCTGCGGTAAGAGATGCGATCACGACTCTAAAAGGAAGGGGTGCGGTGACAGTCAAGCAGGGGGAGGGTACCTATATATGCAAGTTCGATTCAGGAAAAATTTTTCAACGCCATCTCCTGCTTCCAAACCCGAAAGATATTAGCCAGCTTTTTCAGGTCAGGAAGCTCCTTGAACCGGGAATTGTCGGGATTGCTGCAGAAACCCGAACGAAAGATGATTTGGAACAGCTCGAAAAACTGATTTCCCGGAGTGCCGAAAACAGCTGGGAGGCGGATTACAATTTTCACCTTGCAATTGCCGGGGCGGCGGGAAACGGGATCCTTGTTCAACTACTTGACTTTATTTCTGTTTCGATGAAGAAGACGATGATTGGTTTCCATCATTTTATCGAAAAGGATCAGAAAGTTTTTGAACAAATACACAGCCAGCATGAACAAATTTTTCAAATGATCCTGCAAAGCAAACCTGTCCCGGCAAAGGAAAGGATGCAAGAGCATCTTGATTTCGTGGAGGATTTGCTGAAAACAAGTTCGATGTTAAGGATTTGAAGTTATCCAAGAAAACATAGGAGGGCTGCTATGATTACCGCGGAAATTTTAACCGAGTTGAAAGCTTTTTTTCCTGAAAATCAATGGACTGAATCCGAAAGTGATGAGCATTTATATGGAAATGGCGGCAAGATCACTGTATTTCCTCAGACTGAAATGGAAATTACCAGTCTAGTAAAATATGCCTATGAAACAAACAAGAAAGTAAATGTAGTAGGCGGAGGTACGAAAAGAGGATTTGGAGGTACCGATAATACTGCAGACCTCCTGCTTTCATTGGAAAATTATAAAGGGGTCGTGGAGCATGAACCTGGGGATATGACAGTAACTGTCAGAGCAGGTACCACTTTTCAAGAAATCCAGGATTACCTGCTGGAGTTTAACCAAAAAATCCCATTGGATCCGTTTTTGCCTGCGCAGGCAACCATCGGAGGAATCCTGGCCGCAAATGACAGCGGTCCGAAACGGCTTGGCTATGGCTCAGCGCGAGATGCAGTCATTGGCTTGAGGGTGGTTTATCCTGATGGCTCAGTGATTCGATCTGGTGGAAAAGTAGTAAAAAATGTTGCCGGTTATGACATGAACAAGCTTTTTATCGGGGCAATGGGAACTCTTGGAATTCTTTCTGAGGTAACGGTAAAACTGCGACCGATTCCGAAATATGAAAGCCTAATGCTGCTGAAGTTTTCCGAACAGAAAATGGAGGATGCAAGAAAATTTGCTGTTCATCTGCTGGATACCGTAATAGAACCTGTAGCACTCGAAATGATGAATCCATCGTTATCCGCTAAATTCTTTCGTGAAAGGGTTTACACGCTGGTGATTGGGCTAGAAGACGTGGAAAGCTCTGTTAAGTACCAAGAGGAGTTTGTCCAGAAGCTTCAGCCGTCAGGAACCGAGTTGGTTATCCTTCATCAGGAAGAGGCAAAGTCTTTTTGGAACGATTTTTACAGGAATGTTCCTAACGGTGCGGTTCGCCCTGTTGATGCCCAAACGGAAGCGATCGTAAAAATCGGTACAGTTAATCTGAAGGTAATCGAGATTTTGCAGGAGTGCCAGTTGCTGCAGGATTCCCACAATCTCCTGATCGAAGCACATGGGGGCCTTGGCCATGGGTTAAGCCAGGCAGTGCTTAGAGGGGCAAAAGAAGATATTGTCTCCGCAATTTATTCTCTAAGAGAGAAAGCTGCAAAGGCAAACGGTTATGTCGTAGTGAAGCATTTGCCATCGGCGCTCCGCGAAAAGGCGAATGTATGGGGTGACAAGCAGCCATACCAGTTTCTTTTGGAAGGAATAAAGGCAAAGATCGATCCAAATCGAGTCTTGAATCCTGGACGTTTTGTAGGGGGGATATAATAGTGAGTTTAAGAGAAATGGAGTTAAAGCAGGAGCCTGCCTGCGCGCCAAAAACGTTAGGCAATTACCTCTGGAGCGACCTGCCAGATGAGAACAAATGGGCTGACTGCGTTCATTGCGGCATGTGTCTTGAATCTTGTCCTACCTATGAATTGACCGGTGAAGAGCAGCATTCTCCACGCGGAAGGGTTCATTTGATCAAGTCGGTTGCTGAAGGAAAACTCTCGGTGAATGAGCAATTCATGGATCCTGTGTTCGCCTGTCTAGACTGCCGCGCCTGTACGACTGCCTGTCCGGCAGATGTAAATGTTGGAGGTCTGATTGAAGAGGCACGAGGGCAGATCCGCCAGGCGATGCCGTTGACCGGCTGGAAGGGTGCAGTTAATAAACTATTTCTTCAAGAGTTGTTCCCGCATCAAAACCGGCTGAATTCATTAGGCAGCCTGCTTAAGTTTTACCAAAAGAGCGGGATGCAGAAGGTAGTAAGAAAGACCGGTCTGATCAACATCATGCCAAAGCATCTGGTCGAAATGGAGGCAATCATGCCGAAGATCAAGGAACCGGTTCGAAAAAAATTCAACGATGCCGATGTGATCAAGGCGAAGACTGAGACGAAACGGAAAGTCGCAATGCTGACTGGCTGCGTAATGGACGTGATGTTTAGCGATGTCAATGAAGCAACTGTGAATGTGCTGACCAGAAATGGCAACGATGTCATCATTCCCCGTAACCAAACATGTTGTGGCGCGCTCCATGTCCATGCTGGTGACCGGGAAACAGGCAGAAAGCTTGCCAAGAAGAATATAGAGGCATTTAAAGACGCGGATAAGGTAATTGTAAATGCCGCCGGTTGCGGGTCCATGCTGAAAGAATACCATGAATTATTTCGTGACGATCCAGAATGGCATGACAAGGCTTTCGAATTCTCCCAAAAGGTAGAAGATATTTCAAAATATCTTCATGATACTGGATATGAAAAGCCAAAAGCCGAAATGAACATCAAAATGACGTATCATGATGCGTGCCACCTTGCCCATGGTCAAGGAATACGGCAAGAACCGCGTGATATTCTCCTCGATATACCAGGAGTGGAAATGGTACACATGCCGAATTCGGATCGATGCTGCGGAAGTGCCGGAATTTATAATATTACGAATCCCGACATGGCCGGTGCCGTTCTTGAAAGTAAAATGGAAAATGTACCGGAAGATGTAGAAATGATTTCGATGGGGAATCCTGGCTGTATGCTTCAAATGGCGATAGGGGTTCAAAAGTACGGAAGAAACCAAAAGGTTGTTCATACCATCCAGCTTCTCGATTGGGCGTATCAAAAAGAAGACAGTCTGAAGGAGGGGAACTGATGTCGAAGAAAGGCATTCAATCGAAGGATCCTCATGTTTTGAATCTGGTTAAAATCGTTGGGGTTGATCCCGTCCGCAAGTCTATCCTGTACAAGAAGGAAGACTTGCTTGCCTATGATTGTGACGGCTTCACCCTTCGCAAACATTTGCCAAGGGCGGTTGTTTTTCCAAAGAACACCGCTGAGGTTGCTGCGATTGTTACGTATTGTCACGAAAATGACCTGCCTTTTCTTGCAAGGGGGGCAGGAACTGGTCTAAGCGGGGGTGCCATTCCTTTAAACGGCGAGGTAATCATCAGCATGGTTCGGATGAAAAAGCTGCTAAGTGTCGATTTTGAGAACAGGCGTGCAGTCGTAGAACCTGGATTTGTCAATCTTAAACTTACCAACTCGATTTCAGATAAAGGATATTATTATGCCCCTGACCCATCCAGCCAGTATTGCTGTACGATTGGCGGCAATGTCGCCGAGAATGCCGGAGGCGCGCACTGCTTGAAATATGGGGTAACGACTAACCATATTCTTGGACTAGAAGTCGTCCTCCCAAATGGGAAAGTGATCGAAATCGGCAAAGACGGTGTCCCTGATCAGCCGGGCTATGATTTGCTTGGTTTATTGACGGGCTCTGAAGGTACTTTAGGGATCGTGACAAAAATAACGGTGCGAATTTTAAAGAATCCAGAAGGAAAGCAAACAGTGCTTGCCTATTTTGACAAGGTAGCAGATGGCAGCAAAGCGGTATCAGATATAATTTCAGCCGGAATCGTTCCTGCTGCTCTGGAGATGATGGATAAGACGGCAATTGAAGGAGTCGAGGCAGCCGCTTTTCCGGTAGGACACCCGAAGGACATAGAAGCAGTGCTCCTAATTGAAGTAGATGGAATTGCCGCCGGCCTCGATGAGCAGATCAACCAGATCCTTGCTGTGTGCAATAGCAACAATGTCCGTGAGGTAAAAGCCGCACAGAGTGAACAAGAAAGAGCCAAATGGTGGGCAAACCGGAAAACCGGATTCGGGGCAATGGGTGCGATATCCCCTGATTATATTGTGCAGGATGGCGTCATCCCTAGAAGCAAGCTGCCTGAAGTGTTAAAAAGGATCAATGAAATCAGTGAGGAATTCAGCCTTCGAATCGCTAATATATTTCATGCAGGGGATGGAAATCTGCATCCGCTCGTCTTGTTTGATGCGAGAATTCCAGGAGAATCAGAAAAGGCTCTTGAAGCAGGCAGTCTCTGTCTGAAAGCATGCGCCGATGTAGGCGGAACGATTACCGGCGAGCACGGTGTCGGCATTGAAAAAAGGGAAGAAATGCGGTTTGTATTTACAGATGAGGAAATTATTGCACAAACAGAAATCAGGCAAGTCTTTAATTCTAAAAATCTATTGAATGCAGGGAAACTATTCCCCTCTCCTGGACGTTGTGTGGAAGTGAAAAATGAGATTGCTGCTGCAGCAGCAAAGTAAGAGAAAGAAATCGGTAAAAACTACAAAAAATTCAGTTAAATGGATTGAAAAAACTTTCCATGGCATGGTATGATTTTTCTTAGAAGGAATTGAAACAGCGTTTGGTATTACGCAACGATTGAACATACAAAGGGAGGAAAAAATCAGATGGCAGACTATGTAAAATCGAGCAATCTTCAGGTTGCATCAGAACTCTACGAATTTATTAATTCAGAAGTTCTTCCTGGATCCGAGGTGGATCAGGAACAGTTTTGGAATGGTCTCGGAGGCCTGGTAAAGGATCTGGCTCCTCGAAACAAGGAATTGCTAAAAATCCGTGATGAAATCCAAGAAAAAGTAAATGCCTGGCATCGTGAAAACAGCGGCAAATTTGATCTAGATCAATATAAGTCATTTCTTGCTGACATTGGCTATCTTGAACCGGAAGTGGAGGATTACCAAATTACCACAGAAGCAGTGGATGAAGAAGTTGCCTTACAAGCAGGCCCTCAGCTTGTTGTGCCTGTTAATAATGCACGCTATGCAATCAATGCTGCTAATGCACGCTGGGGAAGTTTATATGATGCTCTTTACGGAACAGATGCCATCAGTGAAGAAGATGGAGCAGAAAAAGGCTTACAGTATAATCCAGTCCGTGGCAATAAAGTCATCGCTTATGGACGAGAATTTCTCGACCAGTCCGTGCCGCTAGCGGAAGGTTCCCATAAGGATGCCGAAAAATATGCCATCAAAGATGGAAAGCTGGTAGTTTCCCTGGCTGAAGGCAAAACAACGGGTCTTAAGGATGAAAAAAAATTTGTTGGCTATCAAGGAAATCAAGAGGAACCAGCAGCTGTTTTGCTGAAAAATAATCGTTTGCACTTTGAAATCCAGATTGATCCAAACCATCGGATCGGCAAGACGGATAAAGCGGGAGTAAAGGATATCCTTCTCGAAGCCGCTCTGACAACGATCATGGATTGCGAAGACTCGGTTGCAGCAGTAGATGCTGAAGATAAAGTGGAGGTATACCGCAATTGGCTTGGCTTGCAAAAAGGAGACTTGTCGGCTACCTTCCATAAAAATGCCCGTCTCATGACGAGAACGATGAATCCAGATCGTTCCTACACAGCACCAAATGGGGAAGAATTCAGTCTGAACGGCCGTTCTGTCATGTTTGTGCGAAATGTCGGCCACTTGATGACAAGCAATGCCATCCTTGATGAACAAGGCAATGAGGTTCCAGAAGGAATTCTTGATACAGTGTTTACCAGCCTGATTGGAAAGCACTCCGTAATTGGCAATACAAAATACCAGAATTCATCCAAGGGTTCTATTTATATCGTAAAACCAAAAATGCATGGATCAAAAGAAGTCGCTTTTGCCAATGAATTATTTGACCGGACAGAGGACCTGCTTGGCCTGAAGCGGAACACGATTAAAATCGGCGTGATGGATGAAGAACGTCGCACAAGTTTAAACCTTAAAGCATCCATCCGTGAGGTGAAAGACCGGATTGTTTTCATTAATACAGGCTTCCTCGACCGCACCGGAGATGAGATGCATACTTCCATGGAAGCTGGCCCAATGGTCCGGAAAAATGATATGAAATCATCCATTTGGCTTCAAGGCTATGAAAAGTCAAATGTTGCCACAGGGCTTCAGGTTGGCTTCCAGGAACGTGCTCAAATCGGAAAAGGCATGTGGGCAATGCCTGATTTGATGGGGCCAATGCTGGAACAAAAAATCGGCCATCTGCAGGCAGGTGCGAATACTGCATGGGTGCCATCTCCAACAGCTGCGACATTGCATGCATTGCACTATCATCAGGTTGATGTGTTTGAGGTGCAAAATCAGCTGGCAGGTGAATCCAAAGATTATCGAGACGAGATCCTGCAAATTCCGGTTGCTGAAGATCCGCAATGGACTGCTGAGGAAATTCAGGAAGAGCTGGATAACAACGCGCAGGGAATCCTCGGCTATGTGGTTCGCTGGGTTGAATCAGGAATCGGCTGCTCAAAAGTTCCTGACATCAATGATGTAGGATTGATGGAAGACAGGGCAACGTTAAGGATCTCCAGTCAGCATATGGCAAACTGGCTGCACCATGGGGTTTGCACGAAAGAACAGGTGCTAGAGACATTGCAGCGGATGGCGAAAGTCGTGGATAAGCAAAATAAGATTGATCCAGCTTACCACCCAATGGCAGACGACTTTGATAACTCTGTAGCGTTCCAGGCTGCATGTGACCTCGTCTTCCTTGGATATGAACAGCCAAATGGCTATACGGAGCCTATTCTTCATCGTCGGCGCCAAGAAGCGAAAGCGAAATTTGCTGTAAAAAATTAAAAATACTTCCTTTCAAAGGGGCATTTATTCCTAGCTGAAAATGCCCCTTTGAAATATCCATGACAGAAAGGGGTTAAAACGATGAAATTTGCAAGGTTTACAGTTGATTCAAAAGTTTATTCAGGTGTAGTTACGGCAGGAGGAATACAAGAAATTACTGGAGATCTGTTTGTAAGCTGGGAATATACAGGGAAGGTTTTTTCAAGAGAAGAAGCCCGCTTGCTCGCCCCGCTTGTCCCAAATCAAATAATTGGTATCGGCGCAAATTTTGTGGCAAACAAAGAAGACTTGCCATCTGAATTGCCAGAAATCCCCGTATTTTTCTTTAAGCCTGTTTCTTCCGTTATTGGCACAGAGGAAGAAATCATGATTCCAGACGGTACAGATAAGGTTAAATTCGAATCCGAGCTTGCTGTAGTCATTGGCAAGGAAGCAAAGGATGTTCCGGAATCAGAAGTTTTCGAGTATGTCTTTGGCTACACGGTCGGCAACGATGTTACTGCACCAAGCCACTTTCACAAAGATGGACATTGGACAATCGGAAAGTCGTTTGACACCTTCACTCCCCTAGGGCCGGTGATTGAAACAGAATTGGACCCTTTTAGCGTTGTAGTAACCGCTCGACTGAATGGTGTTGAAAAGCAAAATAGTCCTACCGACCTGATGATCATCCCAATCCCGAAAATGATTTCCTATCTGTCGAAGGTCATGACTTTGAAGCCGGGAGATGTTATACTGACTGGCAGCCCTGTAGGAGCAGAGTTCGTCGGAACACAAGATGTCATTGAATGTGAGATTAAAGAGATTGGCGTTTTGAAGAATGTGTTTGCCGGGACTAGAATGAAAGTTTGATGAGAGATTGTGATAGGCGCCACACTGGGGGTAAGAGAAGTGGAAAGGGAAAATGTTGTTAAGTCAGTAAGTCGCGCGTTGGATATTATCCAGCTAGTCGGCATGAAAAAAGGCGGTTTAGGAGTTACTGAGATTGCGAAACAGATGGATATCAATAAAAGTTCTGTCTACCGAATTTTAGTTACTCTAGCCCAGTATGGATACATTGAGCAAGACGAATCTACTGGCTTGTACAAACTTGGATACAAATTTTTGGAAATTAGCTCGAAACTGCTGGATTCCATTGATATAAGATCTGAGGCGGGCCCATTTCTGAAGCAGCTTGAGGATTCAACGAATGAAGTGATCCACCTTGTCGTCTATGACCAGGGAGAAGTAGTTTACATTGAAAAGCTGGAAGGGACAGAAACATTGAGAATGCATTCAAAGGTTGGAAAGCGGGCACCAATGCATTGTACATCCGTTGGAAAAGCAATTCTCGCCAATCTTCCTTCAGGGATGGTACATGAAATCGTCGAGCGAAAAGGCCTTCCCATGCATACGAAACACACGATTACGGATAAAGATGCTTTGTTCAAGGAATTAGTCCAGGTTAAGCAAAATGGATACGCGCTTGATCTGGAGGAAAATGAAAACGGCATTTCCTGCATTGCAGCACCTATTTTCGATCATTTGGGGAAAGTAGTCGCAGCCATTAGTATTTCGGGACCGACGATCCGAATGACCGAAGAAAGACTGGATCAACTGAAAGAGCAAATGCTTGATGTCGGTTCGCAAATCTCTGTCAGACTCGGATTTTCAAAACAAAGTCAAAAGAATGGAAAAAATTTGTTCGGATAACAACGGACAAATTTTTTTAATGCTTTCCTACAATAATAATTCTAAATTTTCTAAAAATTATTGTAATTATCCTTGTTAAGTCTGTATAATAAATAACAAGTGTTATATAACATTATTTTTATAGTTATATAGCATTGTTGCGTCATTCGCAACAAAAACTTTTCTTGTTTTTTATTATCATATTAAAAGAGGAGATGGTTTTTTGAGTACGGGAATGCTAGCATTTTTATCGTTATTGCCTATTCTAGTGGTAGGGATTTTCCTGATCGGACTTAGGTGGCCAGCAAGCAGAGCAATGCCAATTTCTTATTTAGTAGCTATCGTTCTTGCTCTATTCGTGTGGAAGATGCCAGGTGCCAATGTAGCTGCCGCTTCTATCCATGGGCTTATTGTGGCGGGAACACTTCTTTACATTATTTTTGGCGCAATCCTGCTGCTGAACACCTTGCAGGAAAGTGGTGGAATCAAGACAATCCGTCAAGGTTTCACCGATATTTCAGGGGACCGAAGAGTTCAGGTGATTATTGTGGCGTGGCTGTTCGGCTCATTTATTGAGGGGTCTGCAGGCTTCGGAACCCCAGCGGCGGTTGCAGTTCCTTTATTGGTAGGGCTCGGATTTCCGGCGATGGCAGCAGTAGTCGCCGGAATGATCATCCAAAGTACACCTGTTTCGTTCGGTGCAGTCGGAACCCCTATGCTTGTAGGTGTTTTTAGTGGACTATCGGGCGATGCTGGATTATCGAATGACTTTCTAGGTTTGGTAAATGTCATCGCTGTCAAGGTAGCCTTTCTTCATATGATCGCGGGTACGCTTGTGCCATTATTTGTGGTTGCACTGATGACCAGGTATTTCGGCAAAAATAAATCCTTTTCCGAAGGCATCAAGGTATGGAAATTTGCCCTGTTTTCGTCGTTTGCGATGACGATTCCGTATATCATTGTTGCAAATCTTCTTGGACCGGAATTCCCTTCGATGATTGGTGGTTTGACAGGATTGGCAATTGTGATTTTTGCGGCAAAGAGAGGTTTCCTGATGCCTCCAAAAGAGGAAGAATGGGATTTTGAAGAAAAATCGAACTGGGATCCTGAATGGATTGGCAATCTTGAAATCAAGGACATTACTCACAAGAGCGGAAGCATGAGCATGTTCCGTGCCTGGACACCTTATGTTCTCGTTGGTTTGCTGCTAATCTTAACAAGATTAAATTCCCTCCCAATTGCAGGATGGTTTAAAGCATGGAGTATCTCATTTGAAAATATTTTCGATTCTGGAATTACCTCCAGTTTTCAGCCGTTGTATTTGCCCGGCACTATTTTCATTATTGTATCGGCAATTACGTACTTCCTCCACGGCATGAATGCAAGCGCTTACAGACGTGCCTGGTCCCAATCAGGCAAAACGATGATTTCTGCTTCCACAGCTCTAATTTTTACAGTCCCGATGGTTCAGGTATTTTTAAATACCGGAGGAGGAGCAGCAGGCTTTGATAAGATGCCAATTGAATTGGCAAACGGAGTCGCTGCCCTGGCGGGAGATTATTGGCCGCTATTCTCTACCTTCATTGGCGGCATGGGCGCATTCATCGCAGGCAGCAATACAGTCAGCAATATGATGTTCTCTCTATTCCAATATAATGTAGGAAGCAATATTGGCGTAGATCCTACCTGGATCGTTGCCCTCCAGGCAGTTGGCGGAGCGGCAGGAAATATGATTTGTGTGCACAATGTTGTTGCAGCATCCGCGGTGGTAGGTCTGGTCGGAAAAGAAGGAGCGGTCATAAGGAAAACTCTCTTCCCGTTCACCTATTACGCATTGCTGTCAGGCTCTATCGGTTATTCCATCGTTTGGTACTCACAAAAAGGCATCTTTAACATCGGTTCATTCATTGCAGTGGCGATTGCTTTTGCTGCCGTATATATCATCGCTACTAACAACAAAAGAAGTGGTCTTCTAGTGCAGGAAGTATCTCCAGTAATCAAACAATAATAGCGGAAAAGAAAAGCAGAAAACTGCACCCGAAGTGCCGGGTGCAGTTTTTGCTATTTTCAAAAAAAGGGAGATAGGTATTTTTATAAAGCAATTGGTCCGTTCGTTTGCTATATGATGAAGTATAATGGACATAGCAGTAATTAATAATCTAGGGGGAGAAATAATGCTTAAAATAGGAGTGATCGGGATCGGGGATATTGCTCAAAAGGCCTATCTTCCGGTCTATAGCGGACTAAAGGATATCGAATTCCATCTTTATACACGCAATCAAGAGCGCCTGCAATCGATTGGAAACCAATATCGATTTGACCACCTTCACACGAGTATAGCTTCTTTGTTGGACAGTGGCATTCGTGCAGCATTCATTCATTCTGCCACTGCTTCCCATGCGGAAATCATCGAACAACTATTAGAAAGGCAGATCCATGTCTTTGTCGACAAACCTATCACAGATAGCTATGAGGGAGCAAAAAGGTTAGTTGAACTTGCTGAACAAAAGGGTCTGCTGTTAATGACAGGTTTTAATCGCCGATACGCACCTTTTCATCAAAAACTAAAAGAGGTGGCTGATCCTAATTTCCTTATTGTTCAAAAGAACCGTCATGCCCTTCCTGGTGAACCGCGGGCCTTTATTTTTGACGATTTTATCCATGTGGTCGATACAATGCGCTATTTGTTTCCACATCCGATCGAAGATATTGTCGTGAATGGTAGAATGGAAGGCGACCGCTTGCACCACATTGTCATCCAATTTCTCGCTAACGGCGCCACGGCAATTGGTATCATGAATCGGGATAATGGCACGAATGAAGAAATAGTAGAGGTTATGGGCCCATTAGAAAAAAGAACGGTACAGAATGTCTCCAAGCTGATCATCTCAAAAGGGATGGAAATAACCGAAGTCCGTGGAAATGACTGGGAGCCTACTTTAATAAAGCGAGGCTTTGAACCGATGATTACCGATTTTATTGAGGCAGTTCGGACAAATACCAAGCCGCAGATTTCAGCAGAAGATGCTCTAAAAACTCATGAAGTCTGTGAAAAAATAGTGAGGAAGCTCAATGCTGATTCATGAAAAATAAATGCTGTTTCTTCAACCGTTTATTGAGTCCGATATGACGGCACCATCCCTAAACTCCGTGTTTTGATTTGATGTTGTCTGGATTAACGATTGGTAACTTTTTACGGGTAAGTATCAGGCAGACTTCTTTCAGTGATGATGCTCGGTTTGCCTGCCGCAGCTTTAGCAACGGGTCATATAGCAAAAAGAAGAAGAAAAACTGTTACTTCTCTAATGTTAGCAGCTGGTTTTGCAGAAATTAAAATAACAAGAAAGGGGACGGAGATTTTGCCCTTATCCTAGTAGTTTTGGAGCAAAATGGTCGTCCCTTTGTTTTTTTCAGATGTCGTTACGCAGCGCTAGTACCGCCAGCAGGTTTGTGCGAGAATTAATGTGACACGGTTTTTGGAGATGGGAGAGACAGAAAATCCAAAGTGTCCTATACTATTATTCAAAGGAGGTGAGAAAAATGGAAAAACAAATACTAGATATCCTTTTAAATATGCAAAGAGATATAAGTGATGTAAAAGTAGACGTAAGCACTTTAAGAGGAGATATGTCGAATGTAAAAGTAGACGTAAGCGCTTTGAAAGAGGATATGTCGAATGTAAAAGTAGACGTAAGCGCCTTAAAAGAGGATATGTCGAACGTAAAAGTAGACGTAAGCGCCTTAAAAGAGGATATGTCGAACGTAAAAGTAGACGTAAACGCTTTGAAAGAGGATATGTCGAACGTAAAAGTAGACGTAAGCGCTTTGAAAGAGGATATGTCGAACGTAAAAGCAGACGTAAGCACTTTGAAAGAGGATATGTCGAATGTAAAAGTAGACGTAAGCGCTTTGAAAGAGGATATGTCGAATGTAAAAGCAGACGTAAGCACTTTGAAAGAGGATATGTCCCATTTACAAAATAGCGTTGATGTCGTGCAAGCCGATATTTCAGAGGTTAAAGTTACGGTTACTCAAATCCAAGCTGCGCAAGCCGAGGATGTTATTGGCATACTAAAAGTGAGTAAAAAGAAAACAGACTTTGAAGTTGATTATTTGAACAATCGATTAACTGAAATCGACAAGCGCCTTTATGTTTTAGAAAAGACGGGACAAAATTAAGCTGTATTAAAGTATATTAACTAACCTCATGAACGAATCATTTGCAGAGTTAGATAAAAATTTTAACTGCATTTTCGGAAATTTTCTTCTTAGTATTCCTCCCAGAATAAATTCATATTTCTCCAAGAAAAGACGTGATAGTAGGAATCACTTGTAGAATGAGGTTCCTATATGAGTTGAGGTGAAAGGGAATGAAAAAGCGCATAAGCTTAGTGATTTTCATTTTGTTCTTCCTAAACGCTTGCACCCACAGAGATGAACCATATTGGGGGTTGAGTGCTACTTTTACAAAGGATGGCATGATCCTATATGGAAAAGAGGACCAGTTTGGCATGACTAAAATGAACGGAGAAATGGATGAGCCAGAGTTTCCTGTAGAACAAGGGAGACTATACAAATTATACTTTTTTGATAATAGTAAGGATTTAACTGGTAAAAAATACAAAATGGTTGGAACCCATAAAGATTCGAGTAAGACTATGGAACTTTATCAACAAGAAATTATGGGTAGGCAAAGTGAATCAAAGTTTGGGCTTAACCAAAAGGGCCTTTGGAAGATTGATATATTAATTGAAGATGAGGAATATAGCAGTTTCGTTGTAGAGGCAAGATAGTGAAACGCAACAAATCTAAGTGTCAGTAAGGATTGAGAGGGATTTGCTACTACAGCAAATCCTTCTTTAATATGGAATGGCAATTTGAATGGAGATATTTGCCCGTCCCAGCGAACAGGCTCCCTTTTAACGGATTTCCTAAAGAAGTCTCCCATCCTCAAGGAACGGGAAGGGCTAAAGCCCAATGAGTAGGTGGGAGATGAATTTTGGTTGGCTTTAGCCAAAGCCTTGGGTATAATCGGTCTTAGATAGAATAAATTGATTTATCAATGAAATTAGACAGTAATAATATTCAGTATTCTTGATGCATTATCATCTTGCACTGGTTGTAAAATATCGCAAACAAGTGTTTGACAGTGAAATATCTGATTTTACAAAAGAGATGTTCACTGAGATTGGAAGTAAGTACAATATTTCTTAGTGGAATGAAATCATGATAAAGACCTTATTCACATCTTATTCAAAGCACATCCAAACTCTGAATGATCAAAGTTCATCAATGTTTATAAGAGTGCAAGTTCTCGATTGATAAAGAGAGACTTTCCACCTATCAGAAAAAAGCTATGGAAAGAAATGTTCTGGTCAAGAAGTTTCTGCCTGCTTACAACAGGCGGTGCTCCAATTGATACCATCAAAAAATAGATTGAAAACCAAGGTCAAAAGTGAGGTGAATGGATATGACCAAACAAAACAAAGCGTTCAAATTTCGATTGTTGCCAAACAAAGAACAGGAAGTGTTATTAGCTAAAACATTCGGCTGTGTT
>NZ_JAUSUN010000019.1:0-73508 GCF_030814065.1 Mesobacillus stamsii | reverse complement strand
CTGTTGGCAAAGAAATATGTCAACAAGTACGCTCTGTTCCCAAGAATCTCCCACTTCAACTAGACCGTAAGGTCAGTAAGTGGGGGTAGTTCAAGTCTAAGTTATTATTATAAACTTTCTTACTCAACTAACGTGTTTCTAGATTTACAGTAATATGCGCATTTTTCATCTAAAATCGGTAAGGATAGCCCTACTTCAATCGTGTGAAGGGCGATAGCCCAACAATAAGTGGGGGAAGAATTGCCGTCGAATACGGTATGGTATATAAAAAGTTGTAGGGTTTTTAATGTACCATATCAAGTATCTGAAAAATCGACCTTGCCTCCGGGGGTTACCGATGAAAAAGCTTCAAAACTTTACTTAGACTTAACATAATATTAATCCATGCTTTTAATTCATGTTTTATACTTTGTTATTAAGGGTGAAAAACATTTTTAAAACCATGGAGGTAACCTTTTGGAACTGACTATATTAGCTTTCTTAAAAGAGTTTAACTTTCTCATGTTCCTACTATTTGCTTTGATGTATTCGTATCAGATTTTTTATATGGTTGTTGCGTTAAAAGCAAAAAAGAACAAAAGTCCTAAGATGCAGAATGTTCATTCCCATAAATATGCAGTAATAATCGCTGCTCGAAATGAAGAGCTCGTAATCGGACAATTGATTAAAAGTATTAAAAATCAAAATTATCCAAGAGAACTAATTGATATTTTCGTTGTTGCGGATAACTGTACGGACGATACTGCTCGTGTCGCTGCCAAAGCGGGATCTGTAGTGAGGGAACGTTTCAATAAGGTACAGGTTGGCAAGGGATATGCACTAAATTATATGATGAATATTATTAGTAATGAATATTCATCTAGAAAGTATGAAGGATATTTTATTTTTGATGCAGATAATCTCCTTGAAGAGAATTATATTGCGGAAATGAACATGATGTTTCATCAAGGATATAGGGTAATCACAAGTTATAGAAATTCAAAGAATTATGACCAGAATTGGATTTCAGCCGGTTACGGACTTTGGTTTATGCATGAAGCTGAATATCTTAATCTACCAAGAATGGCGCTTAACTTAAGCTGTTCCATTTCTGGAACGGGCTTTCTAGTACATGCAAATTTGATAAAAGAAAATGGAGGTTGGACCCATCATCTCCTGACTGAGGATATTGAGTTTTCCGTTTCTCAGATCATAAACGGAGAAAAAATC
Organism: Mesobacillus stamsii; assembly: GCF_030814065.1. NCBI lineage: Bacteria > Bacillati > Bacillota > Bacilli > Caryophanales > Bacillaceae > Mesobacillus > Mesobacillus stamsii. The sequence continues at coordinate 72,299 of NZ_JAUSUN010000019.1, read as the reverse complement.
GGCTATTGTAGAAATGCTATTTTTTATGATGAGCAGCCAGAAACTTGGATCAAATCTTGGCATCAGAGGTTACGGTGGGCAAGGGGCTTTTATCAGGTTATTGTAAAATATGGGAAAGATTTGGTGGGCGGTATATTAAAAGGGAAATCTAACTGGTTTTCCTGTTACGATATGATTATGACCATTATGCCTGCCATGCTGGTCTCCAGTATTAGCTTTTTCATATATGGGTTATTCTCCTTAGGGATATTTTTAGACGTAGTGGATGGGGCTAAAAATATCCAGCTAATCTATACAGATATGGTAAAATCGATTGGTTGGTATTATGGTTTACTATTTATAATTGGTTTTATTACGACTATAACGGAGTGGAAAAAAATTCATAGTTCATGGTGGAAAAAGTTAGCATATACGATCACTTTTCCTTTATTTATGTTTACCTATATCCCAATATCGATTGTCGCATTGTTCATAAATGTGGAATGGAAACCAATAACTCATACAGTTGCAAAATCACTTGACGATGTACGATAAGGAAAACTTTCAAAACCTTTTTAAGCCTAATGATAAAGATGATTACGGCAATAGGATGGCCATCTTTTTTACCACTCAATGACAGAGAATTTACCGGCAAGTGCCAAGCTGTTTACCAACTTAAATTCAATTAAGATACCCCTGCCTATTCGACCAATGGCAGGGGGTTAGCTACTTCAGTTTTTCGTATAGAAAAAGGCCAATATCAACGACTCCAGTAAGTTTAGAAGAAGTTACGAGGACTTAATCTAGTTAGGTTGCAACTAGAGAGGAAATCGAAAATACTCATTGGGGAAAGGCTATATTTTACCGCTTGAAGAAGGGACTGAGTTAGAGCATAAAATGTAGAATAAGAAACTGATTTTCAAAGTGGAAGCCTACCTGGCTAGAATTCAGGTAAAGTTTCAGACTGGTTAGATTTGTCAGCTGAATTAGTAGAGTTTTCATATTGAATTTTTGTCTTCATTTCACTTGATCCTTCCATATCTCCGTGGCACTCTATGAACCATTCTCCGGGGTTATTTGCTGTAAACTCAATGTCATATCTCTCACCTGGTGCTATAGCAATCACTTGATTGTTTATTCTTTTTGGTTCATTTAGTTCCTGTCCGTCAATTGCTACGACTTTAAAGTCATGGCCATGTAGATGGATTTTATGAGACATATATCTTACATTGACAAGACGAATTCTGACCTTCTCTCCTTCTTTGACCTTTAATGGTTCAATGCTGTTACCGCTTTTGCCATTTATCGTAAATATATCGTAAGCACTCATATCATGCCCCATTTCTTCCATTCCACCCAAGCTTTCATTCTTATTTGACCCCATATCGCTGTGATCCATGCCACCAGAATCAGTTTCTTTATCACTGTCCCCGTCTGAATCCATATTACCATGGTCCATTCCTTCCATGCTGGATTTGCCTTCTTCAGGCTTGCTCATCCACTCGTCAAGCATAAGGGTATAATCAAGATCATAAGTCTTTTCATTTGGTTCTACAATAAACGAACCATAAAGCCCTCTATCCATTTGTTCAACAGCGTTTTGATGGGTATGGTACATATACGTTCCTGGATCCTCAGGTGTAAATTCATATGTGAAGTTTTCACCTGGCTGGACTGCATTTTGTGTCACACCAGGGATTCCATCCATTTCATTTGGCACTGTAATTCCATGCCAATGTATAGAGACTGGTTCATTCAGTTCATTTTTAAGATTGATTTTCAATTTTTCTCCTTGCTTTGCCCGAATTTGGGAGCCGAGAACAGAACCATTGAAAGTAAGTGCATTTACGCTAACATCCTCATTTAACTGATGCTTGGCTTCTTTGGCAGTAATATTTATTTCATTGCCAGTAAGTGTTTCAGTAACATTTGCAGTTTGGAGACCTTCTATATTCTCTTTTATTTCAGTATTAGAACCTTCTTCTGTGTTTTGTGATCAATTTCACTCACACTGCTACTGGAACAGGCTGCAAGGAATGATGAGGTGAATAAAATGAGGAATGAAAGTATCTTTAATTGCATAGCTGTATACCTCCTGAAAATTATTAAGGTAACCATAATATAAATAAATGCAGAAATTAAGGATGAAAATTCATCGTTTTTTTAGAAATAGTCATTAGGGTATGAAATTCAAATAATGAAAACTCTTTAATAATTATGTCACCTATATGCACACATCTGGGATGTATCGCTGGGAATGCTGAGCAGGAGATAAAAGAAGAGAGAGTAGCATTTTATTGGCCTTGTCATGGAGGGAAATATGACAAAATTGGTATGAATATTGGAGCATCCCCCCTCCAAGGCATTGGATATTTTTGAAGCGTTTGTCCAGGATGGCATTGTCTATATAACTATTTTAAGTCTGAGCAAAAGGAATTAATCTATAATGGAGCGATGCATTATTTCATGCTGTGCTAATAAAAAAAAGAGCGAAACCAAGAAGATATCCAGTGCCCTATTAAATCCTTGGTGCAAAGATCGGTATGGTATTCCAGGATCCTTTCCTTTCTTAAACCCGACAATAAAGGGGAGTGACCAAATTGCGGAGAGGCTAATCGTCCATAAAGGCTATAGTAAAAAGTTAGTTCATGAAAAGGTAATTGAAATCATTAGACTAGTTGTAATCCCGGATCCTATCTCTTGTTGTACAACCTATCCTCATCAGCTAAGTGGAAGAATGAGGCATTGCAATGGCTACCTGATCTGTTAATTGCTGAAGAGCCAACAATAGCTTTTGACGTAACCATCCAAGCACAGATTTTGGATTTATTAAAAGATCTGCAGGAGAAAAATGGTGTGGTTGCAAGGTTTTCAGAAAGAGTGAATATCATGTAGGCCGGTAAAATAGTCGAAAGTGGAACAAAAACGAAATTTTTTATAATCCAAAATACCCCTATACGATTGGATTGCTAGAATCAGTTCCTCATCTTGATACATTCCACAAGGAGGGTACAATAACTCCATTTTTTCTACATAATTAAGTATTAATATTAAAGTAGATTGAAAATGAGAGGGTTGATGATATGTTTATAAAACTGGAGAAAAGCGGCGAAATGGTTTTTGGGCTGTTAGCAGGGGAAATGTTTCTAGATGGTGAATGTGGGAGGTGGAGTGAGGGAGCTGGATTCTTTTTATGGGAGCCATTTGAGAAAGATCCGGCAATCGTTGTATTTGAGAATAATGGTTCCTATAAATGCTATAAAGTACTAGAACAAGTAGATTTCAAGGAAATTATCATGACAGAAAAGTAAGCAATGAAGGCGGGACTGCTTTTTAAAGTGGTCTCGCTTTTTTTGGTTACAAAGCAGCAGGCAGATTAATGTAGATCTATAAGCTCAAGGTGATAACAGGCTTGTATTCTAACCATTAATGTAATTTGGCAAAACTCGACCAGCCTATTATATATTGGGCTTTTCTTTCAACGCTCCCCGGTGATGGGGAAAGAAGTTCAAAACAAATCATTTAAGTGAAAAAGGATATATTCTACTAGATCAATTGCAAGAATATCCACCCCTTCCTCGAAATACTCATACAGACAAATGTGCAAAGAAGGATAGGGTGACGGCTAACAGGGAGGTTGATACATCCCAGAGCGGTCATCTTTTTTTACATAAGTAAGTTATTCAGTTATTTCGAGAACAGCCAGAACAGTGACGACAATAAATACAATAAATTCATTCTACAATATTTGATGTTCTTTATAATTTTTGCACTCTACATACTTTCTCCATGATTCGCTTTTATATTTAAAGAAAAGAAACAAACATCATCATCACCAGAAAGGAGGGGCTAGCATGATGGGACCTGGTTTTGCAGCAGCTGGCTGCGGACCGATTGGCTTACTTATTGGTTTGCTTTGATTGGTCTCCTGATCTACTTGTTGAAGAACAGGAAGAAATCAGATGGGTCGAACCTGCCTGATTTGGAACAATTGAAGATGCGGCTGGCATAAGGGGACATACCAGGAAGAGTACCAAAAGATGAAAGACATAATTTCAAAATAACAGTTTACGCTCCATACTTTCTACAAATTTTTAAAAGAGAATGAAAGTATAAAGAAATGGAAAGGAGAGAAGGAAATGATGATGGGACCTGGCTATGGTTACTTTGGAGGATTCGGGATGGGAGGTGGATCCTTGATGATGATAATAGTTTTCCTGGCAGTCGGCTATCTGCTGTATCTGGCTTTCAACCAGAATAGAAGGAGTGAACAAACGCTTCCGCTCCAGGCGGTGAACAATCAAGCAATTGACCTGGCCAAGGATAGGTTGGCAAGGGGAGAAATCACTGTCGAAGAATTCGAAAAAATGAAAGCAAACCTTTTATAATAAAAAAATAGGAGTGTTTAGTTTGATTAAAAAGACTATTATTACTGGCGCATTAGCAGCAGCCCTTATCGCAGCAGGAGGTACAGGATTGTATATGGCATCCGCGAAGGAAAATGCAGTGAATCCTGCTGAATTTATGAAGGAGCAGGGTATTGATTTTAAAAATAGGGCGAACATCATGGGTGATGGCAATTTTGGAAATATGCAGGAGTTCATGGGGGAGCAAGGAATTACTATCGATGAGATAAATCAAATGAGGAAATCAGGAGATTTTGAGGATATGCAAAAATTCATGGATGATCAGAATATCAACTTTGGACAAATGCAGCAATATATGCAGGAAATGCATCCTGATTTGAGTACGAAAGACCTGGAGGATATGTATAAAGGGATGCATGGCACAGGTGGCGCATCTAACAGCCAGAATTTCCAGGGTATAGGGAACACGGGCTTATAAAATCTCACTGAGCCGGTCTTCCGGCCGTTAATACCAATATTCAGGAGGAATGAAACAATGTTTACGCTGTTGATCTTGGCAATAGGTTTTTACCTTTACAAAACGGGCGATTTACAAAAGTTCTTTGGAAAAATGGGTACTCAAGTTCCAGAGAATAACTCAGCCAGACAAATCATTGATTTGAGGTATGCTGAAGGCAAAATTACCGAAGAAGAATACGGGAAACTGAGAAATCTCATTTAATATAAAGGAGTAATGACAAATGATGAACGGTCACATGGGTTCTTTTATAAACGGAAATGGTTATGGAGCTCCATCCGGTTTCAGCCAGTTTGGAATGATGCCATACTTTAACTCGTCTACTTTCATTTTCCTTGTTCTAATTGCAATCGGAGTATATTTTCTGATGAAAAACAAGTTTTTACCCAAGGCGAATTCACGGAAAATCCAAACAATAGAAGCCGAAGAAATAGCAAAGTTAAGATACGCAAGAGGAGAGATTACCTTAGAAGAATTCCAGCGAATTTTAAAAACAATTAAATCGTAATCGAGGTGAATGCAGTGATTAATCTTATATTAGCAGCCATAGTCTTCTATTATTTGTTAAGGACTGGAGATCTGTTCAGACTGTTCAAGATGACAAGGAAGCTGATTGTTGATCTTATGTACTCTTTCAAAAAACAAAAACAAGAATCACTACAAAAGGATGCTCCTTCTGAAGCTTTGAAACTGCGCTACGTCAAAGGTGAGATTTCCCAGAGTGAATATGAAATGATTTCTAAAAACCTACTCTAAAGAAAGCTGCCAAATGGCAGTTTTCTTTTCACCGAAATCTTTTATTTTTTCATGCCCATTTTTAGAAAAGTGAAGCAAATACCCATCCAGCTGTAGCAAACAGAGTGATGATTTCTAGTGTTTGGTCAATTAGTTGTCGGTTTCTCTTTTTCTGTTGATTTAAATATTCTTATATCGATCTCCCCGCGAGCAAACTTGAGTCCGATTTATCTGGCTCAATTCGGTACAGGGTACCACCCTTACCAATCACTCTGTGGTTCTCAGCTAGTCACTATTCTATCTTTCCAGCTAATACCGATTAAGGGAAAATCAATCTTCTTTGTTCCCCTCCATATAAAATCCATAAATACTAGGTATGATGACAGAGAATGACATAGAAGAGGTGAAATAGATGGGAAACTTTGAACCAATTAATAGAATAGCATTAGAATTAGGCCCTATCACTATTTATTGGTACGGCATAATTATCGGCTTTGGGATTTTCTTAGGATGGTTACTCGCTACAAAAGAAGCAAAAAGAAGAGGGTTGGACCAGGATGTCTTTTCGGATTTGCTTCTTTGGGCGATTCCAATTTCTCTCCTTAGTGCTCGGTTATATTACGTATTATTCAATCTAGATTACTATTTAGATAATCCAGGACAGATTCTAGCAATCTGGGAAGGCGGCATCGCCATCCATGGAGGATTGATCGGTGCGGTAGCAACCTCGATAGTGTACGCACGAAAAAAAGAAATTTCTTTCTGGCAGCTCGCTGACATAGCTGCTCCTAGCATTATTCTCGGGCAGGCCATTGGTCGATGGGGAAACTTCATGAACCAGGAAGCGCATGGAACAGAGGTGACAAGAACCTTTCTTGAAGATTTAATGCTTCCAGACTGGATTATTAACCAGATGTATATAGATGGAGCGTATTACCACCCAACCTTTTTGTATGAATCATTATGGAATCTTTCAGTTTTTTTTGTCCTCCTTGCCATCAGAAAGTTCGGAGTCAAGCGGGGAGAAGTTTTCCTTTCTTATCTCATTTGGTATTCAGTAGGTAGGTTTTTTGTGGAGGGATTGAGGACAGACAGTCTAATGGTAACTGATGAACTAAGAATTGCACAGGTCATTTCCCTGGCTTTAGTTGGTCTTTCTTTGTTCCTCATCTGGTATCGAAGGCAAAAGCAATCGACAAACCGGTTTTACAAAGAAGGTATAAATGACAAATAACTTTCCTATTTAACCTCGGACCTTCTAAGAAGATCCGAGGTTTTGTATATTGTTATTTATTCTTTTTATACTTTCCGCCTATTAAAAGGTAATTTACATAGGGAATGTAGACTTCCGTACGAAATCATTTGATTTTAGCTGTATTCAATTCACTAACATTCCTTTATTTGCTTTGATAACTCGATATCCTAGCTGTTCCGCGAACTTACGCTAATAACGCTTTCAGCATACAGACTTTTCTAAGACTGTATGCTTGAAAGCGTTATTTGGATACCAAATTTTATTCCACTTTAAATTGCCCCATCATACCTGCATCTTCATGCTCAAGGATATGACAGTGGTACATGAAGATACCAGGATACTTGAAAGTAGCAATCGCCCTGACATTCTCCCCTGGATACACTAGGATAGTGTCCTTCCAGCCGGATTCATTTGCTGGAGGCTGTTTACCGTCACGGTCAAGAATTTGGAATTGAATTCCATGAGCATGGAATGGATGGGCCATTCCCCCCATCATCCCAGTACTTTCATTGGAGATTTCCCAGATTTCTGTAGTATTTAAGGTCAAATATTCATCCATCCGGTCCATATCCATTTGTTGGCCATTTATATTGACATTGCTTCCCATTCCTTGGAAAATAAATTTTCTGGTTTTTACTGCCTTTGATGAATCTATTCTTTCAATTTTTGTAAGTTGGTTTGGTATATTAAAGTCTTGCTGTTTATTGCCAGTTACCATAAATTTCATGAATTCAGTACCTTGATTTGTTAGTTCGACCGTATCGCCATCTTTAAACATAGAAAAATCCACTATGATTTCAGCTCTTTCCCCTGGACCGAGCACTAGTTTTGTCATCTCGACAGGCTGTTCAAGTAATCCCCCATCGCTAGCTACTTGATAGAAGTTTTGGTTATTGCTAAAAAGCAATTCATAAATCCTGGCATTTGATCCGTTCAGCAAACGAAAGCGCATTTTGCCTCTTGGTACCTCAAGATAAGGGTTTACAGCTCCGTTAACAAGAATGGTTCCTCCCTGAAGGCCCATCATGACGTCATGCATGCCCAGTCTATATTCAAACCTTCCATTCGCGTCCAGCTTTTTATCCTGTATCACAAGCGGAATGTCATTGACACCATACTCATTTGGGAGTTTCAGATTATCTGAAACATCATCATCTACATAAAACAAACCAGCGAGCCCTTTATAAACTTGCTCTCCAGTTTTATGGAGCAAGTGCGGATGAAACCATAATGTTGAAGCAGGCTGTGTGACCGTAAACTTTGGATTCCAGGTTTCCCCGGGCCGAATCCGGGAGTGAGGACCACCATCGTTTTCCCCGTCTACTTCAAGCCCGTGCCAGTGGACTGTTGTCTCTTCATTCAGGTTGTTTTTGACTTTTATCGAAACCTCATCACCCTTTCTGACTCTAATGACAGGGCCTAGATAATTTCCATTGTAACCATAAGTGTCTGTCTCTTTCCCCTCGATAAATTCTGTCTTAGCTATTTGAGCTGAAAGCTGAAATTTGGCTTTACTTGGGATCGAACTCATATTTTTAAGGAGCGGTGGAACAGGTAAAGGAGTGCCGCCGCTGAATGGAAGTCCACTACTATCATTTCCATACATCATTCCATTGTTATTAAAAATCTTATTTACTCCAAAAGGAACAAGAGAAATAGCTGCTAATCCTGCGGCTCCCTTTAAGGAATAAGAGAGAAATTTTCTTCTATTGTATTTATCCATTAAAGCTGTACCTCCTTATCAAATTCCACTGAACTTTAAATCGGTGGGGGGTATTTTTGTATTTTAATATGAATATATGCAAAAAGTATGTAGGGTTAATTACTATGTATTCTGATAATTGATCACTCCGGTTTTTCGCAGAGTTACTGGGGTGAACTGTTTTTTTGTCTTGCACATATTTTCTCCATGATTTGCTTTTATATTTAAGTCATAGAAACAAACAACTCATCATGAAAGGAGGGATTCTGATGTGGGGACCGGGTTTTGCATCTGCTGGCTTGCGGACCGATTGGCTGGTTTATCGGTTTTCTGCTGGCCGGTTTCCTGAGCTACTTGCTGTTGAAAAACAAGAAGGGACCTGTCAGCCAATTCGTTCTGATTCCAGTGAAGCGATGGAACAATTGAAAATGAGGCTTGCACAAGGGGAAATCACCTTGGAATATTTAATTTACAGTAGGAGGGGACGGCATGTTGTATAACAAAGAAATAGTAAATCGACTTAAGAAAATGGAGGGCCAAATCAGGGGGATTAGTAAAATGATGGAAGCAGAAAAACCATGTGCTGATGTTGTGAACCAATTGTCCTCTATTCGAAGTTCCACAGGTAGAGCAATAGCCTATATTGTCGCAAACGATCTCCAAAATTCTCTCACAAATGACAAAAACTCCATAAAAGAAGACTATAGTGCAGTAGATGAGGCTGTATATATGTTAGTGAAAAGTTCATAGATTTCTGCACAATTGGAAATAAATCAGTGAAATGATGGACTACACTCCTTTTCTCAGGGTGCATTCTGCTTAGATAAAGACTACATTAGTACAAATTTCTCATTCATTATTTTTGCGAAATTATTTGGTATTGTTTGATCAAAAGAGCTACATGTTGAATCGCCGGAAGTTTTTGGGGAAGTCTCTAAAAGAGACAGAGGGATTTTGGCACTATCCTTCCAGCAGGTTTAAGTGCTTGCAGTAAAGAGGAAAGCAATATTGACACCAGTTCTATGGCAAGTATTGGTCCTTTTAACGAATTGGAGAAAGGACCCTTTCCAAAGATTACCCATCATACCACCGCCTTGTCATGGCATATTACCCTTCATCCCCCCAGTGCCCCTCATAAAAAACCAGCCGCCCGCAATGACCAGAATCAATATGATTAGTGCGGTCAAAACAAAGTTTTTCACCTAGCTTTTACCTCCTTTTTCGTCACATGATTGCATTATTACATTCTCATATACCTCCGTGCATATTTTATAAGCGCCAGTTTTTAATTTCAATTATTAGGTTTACTGTAGTTAAATGTGCATTTTCTATGGAGTTTAGTTCTAATAACCTGTGGTAAAAATAGTAAAGAACCGAAAAAATTAAGGAGGAATCAACATGTTTTTACCTGCATCGGACCTGGGGTTGATTGCAAGTCACCTATCTGCCCATGACGGAATGATAATGAAAGTGAAGCTTATGGCAAGAGAGGCAAAAAATGAAAAATTAATTAAATTACTAAATACCAAAGTAGGAATTTTAAGAAGCCATATGCGTATCATGATGGATATGCTCGATCCTCAAAAAAGCGATTTTGAGAAACTTTCGGATTTCAATGAATGAACATAGTACTGTAAGCAACCTTCAAGGACATAGCATGATGGACTCCCATCAGGGACACACCGACCATAAGGAGAACATACCAAAATTACAGGTGGATTGGACCGCAAACCCTCATACGGTCAAAGTTGATCAAGAAACAGAAATTTTTATTGACATAAAAGATTTCTCCGGGAAGGTTATCGAGACTTTTTTAGCTGTGCATGAAAAAGAAATGCACCTACTGGCAATTAAAAAGGATTTATCAGTCTTCCAACATCTCCACCCGCAATATATTGAAAAAGGTAGATTTCACGTGAAGACAACCTTCCCAAAGGCAGGGGAATATAAATTTTATGCAGATTTCCTGCCGGAGGGGGCAAATCAGCAGCTAGCGTCTCATGAGCTGGTCGTAAAAGGTTTGGAAACCAAGGAAGAGGTTGTTCCCGACAAGCTTTTGAAAAAGGAGATAGATGACCTGACAATCGAGCTTATTCTCCCAAAAGCGAAAGTAGATGAGCATATAAGTTTGATTTTCACCCTATATGATAAGAATGGAAACCCAATTACTGAACTTGAACCCTATCTTGGTTCTGCAGGACATGTCGTGATTGTCAGTGAGGATATGAATGAATTTCTCCATGTCCATCCAGTAGATGAAAACACAAAAGGACCAGATGTTGAGTATATGACGAGCTTTCCTCGTAGTGGATTGTATAAAATTTGGGGTCAGTTCAAGTACAAACAACAACTTTATACGGTGCCTTTTGTGATTGAAGTCAAGTAAAAGGCATCAGTAACTGCAATGGCACACATGAATGTGTGCTATTGTTCAATTTTCTAGTTAAGGAGGTGGAACTGTGAAGGATATGGAGGGGGAAATCGACATGCCGCAAACGAACAAAGGACGATTGAAAATTATCACGGTGCTTGCTATTCCCGCAGTCATCGAAAATTTTTTCCAGACCATCCTCGGCTTTGTCGATACATACTTTGTATCAAAAATCGGTCTGGCAGAAGTTTCGGCGGTTGGGGTCACCAATGCAGTCCTTGCGATATATTTTGCATTATTTATGGCAATTGGGGTAGCAGCCAATGTAAGGATTGCAAACTTTCTTGGTGCTAACCTTCCGGAAAAAGCAAGGCATATATCACAGCAATCAATCGTTCTGGCTACCATATTGGGTATCTTAACAGGAATTATTACTTGGATTTTTGCTGAACCGCTGCTGAAACTAATGGGAATAGAGGCAGAGGTACTCGAGGCCGGTGCTCTGTATTTCCGGATTGTTGGAATCCCTTCGATTGTGATGAGCTTCATGTTTGTGTTAAGCGCTATCCTGCGGGGAGCAGGCGATACAAAATCGCCGATGAAAGTGAGTATTGTCATCAATATTGTCAATGCAATTTTGGATTATGTCCTTATCTTCGGTTTTTTGTTCATACCTGAAATGGGCATCGTAGGAGCAGGGATTGCGACGGTAATTTCACGATTGATTGGAAGCATTGCGCTGTTTTATTATGTCAATAAAACAGAAACTCTTACCTTCAGAAGAGATTACTGGAGTATTGACAAGACACATCTAATGGAACTGACTACTCTTGGAGCCCCAGCTGCAGGCGAGAGACTAGTCATGCGTGCCGGCCAAATCGTCTATTTTGGTTTCGTCGTTGCCCTTGGTACCAATGCATTTGCCGCTCATCAGATTGCCGGCAATGTCGAAGTATTTTCCTATATGATTGGATATGGATTTGCTACAGCCGCCACAATTTTGGTTGGCCAGCAAATCGGTGCGGGAAATCTTAAAGAAGCCAAGCATTATGCCAGACTATCCACGTATCTCACAGTAGGAGCGATGACCTTGCTCGGTGCCCTGCTCTTCTTCCTTGGTGATTGGGCTGGCAGCTTATTTACCGAAGAACAGCAAGTTATCGATGATATAGGTACCGCACTAAAGATTTCGGGTATTTTCCAACCGTTCCTCGCTGTATTAATGGTGCTGACAGGAGCATTCCAGGGGGCAAATAACACGAAATTCCCGATGTACCTAACTGGATTCGGGATGTGGGCAGTACGAACCGTACTTGTCTATCTTCTTGGAATCAAGCTGGGCTGGGGACTCGCGGGAGTATGGATAGCAATCGGAGCCGATATCGCATTTCGTGCAATTGTCCTGGTAATCCAATTCAAACGTGGAAAATGGATGGCACTTGAAAAAGCACCAGATCCAGAATCTCACTGCCACCCGCAAACAACCAAGGAAAACATGTCTGCCTGCGCGAATAATTATTAATAAGGAGCATACAGTAGTCAATCTGTATGCTCTTTTTTTAAGGAATAAAGCTAAGCAAACTACAAAAAGAATGCAAAAATCATGACCTATGAACTTGTGCAGATTGAAAACAGGGTAGGTACTTTATTGTATGATTATGAACATTATGTAGATGAAAACAATAACGTGAAAAAATGCAAATCCTTTGTCTGGCGTTTCGTAGGATTTGGCAGAAGCTGCTTTGCACTAACGAAAGAAGAATTGATTGAACTGGTAAGAAAACAAATCCATGAATACCAAAACGATATTATATTGTACTAGGCGATTTTGAGGATGTTATGATCAAAGGAAATAAATCTTCAAAGTTAATAAAAGCTGAAAAAATGATATATGAAGGAATAAATATCGAGATTGTGAGTGAACAAGATTTCTTGAAAATGCTGTAAAGTAAATAAAAGAGTTTGAAAAGACAAGCTGGTCAATTTCTTGTCTTTTTATTATTTGAGAAGAAGTATTTCTAAGTCAATCTACTGTAAGTGCATGCATTCAATCGTTAAAAAGCAAACTGAATGTTTGATCGAATACGGTTCCAGTAAAAAGGGGATGCGTCAGCACCCCGTTAGTCTGTATGTTCCGGTTCCTCCATGGATCTGCGTAAACATATTCATAAGGGATGCCGTCATTTTCTCCTTGTCTAACAGAGGGGAAGAAGGTCTTAAATAGACAATTTGCAATGCGTTTCTTGTTTCTTCTGTTACGGCAGTTCTTTCAGAATCGACAAAAGGGCTTCCGAACGGCCCGCTTGCGTCTGCAGTTACGATTAAGTTTGCGAGATTATTCGCTCTCCCGTTCAATCCTGCATACTCTTCGTTTTCTTCGCCGATTTTTATCGTAATAGGCCCTTGCAATTTGTCACTGTCATAAATTCCTATTGGGACTTGATATTCAAGCGAAAAGAAATTATTCAAATCGATTGCGCTATGAATGGACTGAAGATAATTCTGCTTAGCGATTCGTCGGTAGAGGGCTTCAGCCGAATGTCTGTATCGGTTTGGATCCTTTCCCGTAGTTTTGAAAATTCCGCGCCACTCTTTGATTCCTTCCAGTTCGGTTACGTTTTTGTCCAATAGATCAAAATATATTGATTCCTGGAAGAGCTGCAACCTGCCTTTCAACATTTGCGGAGATTCTCCTATTTGTACGTCTTGATACTCCATTATTCCGAGTGTGAACCCGGGAATGAGACCGCATATCGCATCGGAAACGTGAACTTCCATTGATTCCACCTCCAAATCTGCTTTAAAATAGTTTATCATAAAAGAGATTTGCTTTTACAATTATCGGATTTTATATAGACATCAAAATGGAAAGGAGGGATACACGTAATGGATACGGCGAGTTTGAAGAAGGAGATTATAGCTTACAGCAAAACGATCGGCATCGATAAAATTGGATTTGCATCCCCTTCGACATTTGAAGAGATGAAGGTTCGATTATACAGGCAACAGGAGCTTCGCTATCAATCAGGGTTTGAAGAAAAGGATATTGAAAAGAGAACCGAGCCTTCGCTAATTTTTGACAAACCTAAGTCGATTATTTCAATTGCACTCGCTTATCCTTCAAAAATGGGGCCAAAAGTGATTAGCAAGAAGGGGGAAAGGCGAGGAATCTTCAGTCGTGCTTCATGGGGAACAGATTACCACACTGTTCTGAGGGACAGGTTAAAAAAGTTGGAAGAATATATTGCTTTGAAAATGCCCGAAGCGCGCTTCAAATCAATGGTTGATACGGGCGAACTGGTAGATAGGGCCGTTGCGGAACGTGCGGGAATTGGCTGGAGCGGGAAAAACTGCTCGATCATTACACCGGAATTTGGATCTTACGTCTATCTAGGCGAAATGATCACGAATATTCCCTTTGAGCCGGATCATCCCATGGAGGACCGCTGTGGCAGCTGTAACAAGTGTGTGGATGTCTGTCCTACCGGGGCACTCGTACAGGGCGGCCAGCTGAATGCGCAAAAATGTATTGCTTTCGTGACACAAACGAAGGGATTTTTAGCGGAAGAATTCAGGGAGAAGCTTGGAAACCGTTTATATGGCTGTGATACTTGTCAGACGGTCTGTCCTGAAAATAAAGGCAAGGATTTTCATTTCCATACTGAAATGGAACCAAATCCCGAAATTGCGAAACCACTCCTTAAGCCGCTGTTGAGCATTAGCAATCGGGAGTTTAAAGAAAAGTTCGGACATGTATCAGGGTCGTGGCGCGGAAAGAAGCCTATCCAGCGCAATGCGATTATTGCACTTGCTCATTATAGGGATGAAACAGCAATCCCGGAGTTGATAACGGTCATGAAGGACGATCCAAGACCTGTTCTCAGAGGAACGGCGGCATGGGCACTTGGCAAAATCGGCGGCCAAGACGCGTTGGAGGCATTGCAGCATGCTTTTTCTGTAGAGAAGGATGAAGAGGTGTTGCAGGAAATAAGGAAAGGATTGTATTTTTTCGCTGAAAAAAAACAAGGATAATTTTCCATTCGCTATAAAAATTCTCTATAACGGAAAGACGTGATCATAATGTGTTTGATTTTATTTGCTTATAAATCGCACCCAAAGTATAAGCTGGTTATTGCTGCAAACAGGGATGAAGCGTATGATCGCGACACTGCGCCAGCTCATTTTTGGGAAGATGCACCGGAGCTGCTTGCCGGGCGCGATCTTGAAAAGATGGGGACATGGATGGGTGTGACTACCTCTGGCAGGTTTGCTGCCCTGACAAACTACCGTGACCCAGGTGAATATACGGCTGGAAAAAGAACACGTGGGGAGCTTGTGGTGGATTTTCTTAAGGGAACTGAGGAGCCGAAAACCTATCTTCAAAAAATAGCGCAACAGCGGCATGCTTATCCTGGATATAATCTTTTAAGCGGGGACGTTGAAGAACTTTATTATTATTCAAACACTGCAGATAAATTGTTAAAAGTGGAACCAGGCATCCACGGAGTCAGCAACCATTTGCTCGATACTGCTTGGCCCAAAGTAGAAAAAGGCAAAGCAGGGTTGAAAAAAATCCTCGCTGAAGATTCTCTTGACATGGCAGACAGCTTATTTAGCCTTTTAGAAAATGCCGATCCTGCTCCTGACCAGTTACTACCTTCTACGGGAGTTACACTTGAATGGGAACGTCTACTATCACCTATTTTCATTAAAAGTGAAAAATACGGAACGAGAAGTTCAACAGTCATTTTAATGAACGACATAGAAATCTATTTTACGGAACGAGTTTTTAAAGAAGGACAACAGACAAAGCAGGAATTTTTTATTACGATCTAAGCTAAAATAGATTTTCTATACCTCAAATTCCCTGTTGCTTCATAAACATGAAAGGGGAAGGGGGAGATGAGGATGCGAGATCAACTGCAGGAATTGCTGGAACAGCGAGTTCTTCAAATTGTATCAATGCCTCGAAGTCCATTGCATGAGTGTCCTGACATTGAGTTAAAAAAACAGAGCCTTGGAAAAAGGTCGGCAGAGATTGTAAAAGCTAAGGCAGCTGGCAGAATCAAGCACAAATTAGAAGAACAGGAGAATGCAACTGTTTTATATGATGTGCATTTTCAGTATTTGATTAGGCAAAAAGGATTATTTTACATGGAGGAGGAAGTGGAAAAGAGGCGAGCGGAATTTTACAAAGGTGTCCTAATAAAGGACGAGAAGTTGAAAAAACCAGCGGAGAACTTGAAGGAAGCGTTGCCTGCCCTTTCGGATGAAACGGGCGATCAGGATCGGAAAGGCTTTGTATATGACAGGCTAAAGGCAGTCCAGTATGCTGAGCGCTGGTGGAATGACTATAATCCGGCATATAAGAAGTTCGAAGTGGATTGTACCAATTATATATCGCAATGTCTCCATTTCGGCGGGGCACCAATGCGTGGCTACCCGAACAGAAGCAATGGCTGGTGGATGCAGAATAATAATTGGAGCTACAGCTGGTCGGTTGCCAATGCGTTACGCTTGCATATTCCCGGTTCTAAGTATGGGCTAAGGGGAAAAGTGGTGGCTAGTGCTGATAAGCTGAAACTCGGCGATGTGGTTTGTTATGATTTCCAGGGAGATGGACGCTTTGACCATACAACCATTGTGACCGGGCACGACGCGGACGGAATGCCGCTTGTTAACGCTCATACGTATAATAGCCGGATGAGGTACTGGGCTTATGAGGATTCGACAGCCTATACTCCGAATATAAAGTATAAATTCCTGACGATTACCGATGACCAAAATGACTGAATGAAGACTGGTACGGAGCCACCCGCTTTTGCGCCGAGAAGAGGAATGGTATAATTAGCTGTAGTTTTTATGAGAGGTGATATTCATGGCATTGCATGTTGTATTATACCAGCCGCTCATTCCAGCAAATACTGGCAATATTGCGCGCACATGTGCTGGTACCGATACCGAGCTTCATTTGATCCGACCGCTGGGATTTTCAACAGATGATAAGATGTTGAAGCGTGCCGGGCTGGATTATTGGGAACACGTAAAGATTCATTATTATGATTCGCTTGAGCATTTTTACGAGCAGAACGAGGGCGGAGAGTTTTATTATGTAAGCAAATTCGGCAAAAAGGGGCATTCTGCCTTTGATTATAGTGGAACCGAACAGGAGTACTTCTTTATTTTTGGCCGGGAAACAACCGGACTGCCTAAAGAAGTAATTGAAAACAATATGGACAGATGCCTCAGACTGCCTATGAATGAAAATATTCGTTCCCTAAACCTTTCCAATACTGCTGCTATCCTGATTTATGAGGCATTAAGACAGCAGGATTACCGCGATTTGCGCAAATAATAAAAGGTGATGAAAAAAGCTGCCGATTGGCAGCTTTTTTATTTTTTAGTGATCCCAGGCTTATCGTCGTAACCTGAAGTGAAGATTGCAGTCAAGAATGTAACTGTGACGCCCAAAATGAGAATTAGTTTCATGTATATAAGCCTCCCCTTGATCAATATTGTCCGTATAAAAATAATTATAGCCTATTAGCTTGGAACTGGGAAGGTGAAGCAGCTATTTTTTCGAGGAGAATAAAAAAGGACAATCAGGCAAGCTGAACGAATATGCATGTTCAAATTGTTTGGTGCATAGAATGAATTAATCGTCTCTTGATAACGCTACATGGGGAGGTCCATATGGATATTTTAAAAAAGATTGAGATGTTCCGTCAGGATGAAGAAAAGTTGAAATGGGAAGGGACGTTCAGGGAATATCTTGAAATTGTAAAGGAACAGCCATGGGTTGCTCAATCGGCACATTCGCGTGTATATAATATGATAAAAGACGCTGGAATTGAAAGCGACAAAGGCAAAAAACTATATTCCTTCTTTAGTTCTCAATTATTTGGCCTTGAGGAGGCTTTGGAAAGACTCGTCGAAGAGTATTTCCATCCAGCGGCTAAAAGGCTGGATGTCAGAAAACGAATCCTGCTGTTGATGGGACCAGTTAGCGGGGGGAAATCGACCCTTGTTACCATTTTGAAAAGAGGGTTGGAAGCTTATTCTTATACTGATAAAGGGGCGATTTACGCCATTAAGGGATGCCCGATGCATGAAGATCCGCTGCATATGATTCCGCATCATCTTCGAAAAGATTTTCAAGATGAGTATGGCATCAGAATTGAAGGCAATCTTTCGCCGCTTAATCTGATGAGAGTGGAACAGGAATATGGTGGTAGAATAGAAGATGTCCTTGTGGAAAGAATTTTTTTCTCAGAAGACAAAAGAACAGGAATTGGTACGTTCAGTCCTTCCGATCCCAAATCACAGGATATTGCTGACTTAACAGGCAGCATTGATTTCTCCACGATAGCTGAGTATGGTTCTGAATCCGATCCGCGGGCATATCGCTTTGACGGGGAACTAAATAAAGCCAACCGGGGGATGATGGAGTTTCAAGAAATGCTCAAGTGTGATGAGAAGTTTCTTTGGCATTTGCTGAGTTTGACACAGGAAGGCAATTTCAAAGCAGGGAGATTCGCATTGATTAGTGCGGATGAATTAATTGTTGCTCATACAAATGAAACGGAATACCGCTCCTTCATTTCCAATAAAAAGAATGAAGCACTGCATTCTCGGATTATCGTGATGCCGATCCCGTACAACTTAAAAGTTTCTGAAGAAGAGAAAATTTATGACAAAATGATCCGCGAGAGCGATGTGAACGATGTCCATATTGCGCCGCATACCTTAAGGGTGGCTGCTATGTTTACAATCCTTACGCGCCTAAAGGACCCGAAAAAAGGTGATATTGACCTGATCAAGAAAATGCGGCTATACGATGGCGAAAGTGTAGAGGGTTACAACCGGGCAGATGTGGAGGAATTGAAGAAAGAGCATCAGGATGAAGGAATGAGTGGAATTGACCCCCGCTACGTCATCAATCGGATTTCTTCCACCATCATCAGGAAGGAAGTCAAAACGATCAATGCACTGGATGTGTTGCGGTCATTGAAAGAAGGACTTGACCAGCACCCCTCGATTACCACAGAAACACGGGAGCGTTATTTGAACTTTATTTCACTTGCCAGGAAAGAGTATGATGATATCGCCAAGAAAGAAGTACAAAAGGCATTCGTCTACTCTTACGAAGAATCAGCTAAAACGCTGATGGATAATTATCTTGATAATGTGGAGGCCTATTGCAATAAGGCAAGGCTTCGCGATCCGCTAACTGGGGAGGAAATTAACCCGGATGAGAAGTTGATGCGTTCCATCGAGGAACAGATTGGCATTTCCGAAAATGCGAAGAAGGCATTCCGTGAAGAGATATTAATTAGAATTTCTGCTTATGCGCGAAAAGGCAAAAGGTTTGATTATAGTTCCCATGACCGCCTGCGAGAAGCAATCCAGAAAAAGCTGTTTGCTGATCTGAAGGATGTTGTAAAGATTACGACATCAACAAAAACTCCTGATGAGACGCAGTTGAAGAAAATCAATAATGTAGTTGCAAGATTAATTGATGAACATGGCTACAATTCCACTTCCGCCAATGAATTGCTTCGGTATGTTGGAAGCTTGCTAAATAGATAGTCAGCCTGGGCCTGCCGATAGCAGGTCCTCTTTTAGTTAAGGTTCAGTAGTTTATTAGTCGGCATAGAGGGAATAGTACAGCAGAGGTGATAATGATGGCAAAAGAGGATGTACAAAAAGATATACCAAAAGACTATGTTCCACAAAACAGTTCAATGGCTCGCAATGAAGAGGAGATCGAAGCTCTTGGCAAACAAATGGAGCATCGCCGCAGTGGCGAAGTTTTAAAAGAGGAATATCACAAAGTACCGGATCCAATACAATATGATCGAGCAAATGAAAAGAAATAACCTTTGCGGATGACGCAAAGGTTATTTCTTTTTAAAGCTAGTACGATCTGCATTCAAGCTCTCATTAAATTGGAAAATGGGCTTGTCCATACTAAAGAGAAAAGAGCAATTGTCAAAATTATTTGTAAATTATTCTGTCTTTTTGCATAAGATAGAGTAATTACATTTCCCTCGAGGCGAACAGCCATCGGGATATTGTATGAAACTAGGTTGTAATATGTTCCACAAAATGAAAATTTAAAGGAGGGGTTGAAAATGACCGATGAAAGCAGTCACCAGTTTGTGATTTCCCAGGAAGATTGGTCCCTCCACCGCAAAGGACATGATGACCAGCAGCGCCATCAGGAAAAGGTGCAGGAAGCAATCAAGAGCAATCTGCCTGATTTGATCACGGAAGAGAATATTATCATGTCCAACGGCAGGGATGTCGTAAAGATTCCAATAAGGTCACTGGATGAGTATAAAATCCGTTATAACTATGATAAGAACAAGCATGTAGGCCAAGGAAACGGAGATTCAAAGATCGGGGATGTTGTCGCCCAGGATGGCACCGGTCAGCAGCAGGGACCAGGCAAGGGACAGGGAGCAGGAGACCAGGCCGGGGAAGACTATTATGAAGCAGAAGTGTCGATGATGGAAATTGAAGAAGCTCTCTTCAAAGAGCTGGAGCTTCCAAATCTCAAGAAGAAGGAAGAACAGGAACATCTCGTGGAAAACATTGAATTCAATGACATCAGAAAGACAGGTTTAATGGGAAATATAGACAAAAAACGCACAATGATGTCGGCTTATAAACGAAATGCGATGACCGGAAAGCCATCCTTCCACCCTATTTATAAGGAGGACTTGAAATTCAAGACATGGAATGAGGTAATGAAGCCAGATTCTAAGGCTGTTGTGCTTGCCATGATGGATACGAGCGGTAGTATGGGGCTTTGGGAAAAATATATGGCGAGGAGCTTCTTTTTCTGGATGACCCGATTCCTACGCTCTAAATATGAAACGGTTGAAATTGAATTCATCGCCCATCATACAGAAGCAAAAGTCGTGTCTGAGGAAGACTTTTTCTCAAAAGGAGAAAGCGGCGGTACTATTTGTTCATCCGCTTATCGAAAAGCTTTAGAACTGATTGATTTGAAGTACAATCCAAGCAAGTTCAATATTTATCCATTTCATTTTTCCGATGGGGATAACCTAACCTCTGACAATGCCCGCTGTGTGACATTAGTGGAAGAGTTGATGAAGGTCTCCAATATGTTCGGTTATGGAGAAGTTAATCAATACAACCGCAATTCAACCTTAATGTCAGCGTATAAGAACATAAAAGATGAACATTTTAGATACTATATCCTCAAGCAAAAAGCCGATGTGTTCCATGCCATGAAAAGCTTTTTCCAAAAAGAAGAAAATAAAATGTACGCTTAAACAAAAATCGGCAGGATAGAATTCCTGCCGATTTTTCCTATTATTCTTTAACAGATTTCCGAAAGAAGTCTCTCATCCTCAAGGAATGGGAAGGGCTAAAGCCCATGAGTAGGTGTAAGATGAATTTCGGTTGGCTTTAGCCAAAGGTTTGGGTATAATCAGACTTAGATAGAATAAAGGATTGATTTATCAATGAAATTAGACAGTAATAATCATTCAGTATTCTTAATGTTTTACCATCTTGTTCTGGTAGTAAAATATCGCAGACAAGTGTTCGACAGTGAAATATGTGATTTCGCAAAAGAAAAGTTCACTGAAATCGGAAGTAAGTACAATATTTCTTTAGTAGAATCATGATAAAGATCCTATTCACATCTTATTCAAAGCACATCCAAACTCTGAATGATCAAAGTTCATCAATGTTTATAAGAGTGGCAAGTTCTCGATTGATAAAGAGAGATTTATCGCATATCAGAAAAAAGCTAGGGAAAGAAATGTTCTGGTCAAGAAGTTTCTACCTGCATACAACAGGCGGTGCTCCAATTGATGCCATCAAAAAATAGATCGAAAATCAAGGTCAAAAGTGAGGCGAATGGATATGACCAAACAAAACAAAGCTTTCAAATTTCGATTGTTGCCAAACAAAGAACAGGAAGTGTTATTAGCTAAAACATTTGGTTGTGTTCGTTTTGTCTATAACAAGATGTTAGCTGAACGCAAGGACACCTATGAGAAGTTCAAAGACGATAAAGAAGCACTTAAAAAGCAAAAGTTTCCGACTCCTGCAAAATATAAAGGGGAATTTCCATTCCTAAAAGAAGTGGATTCACTAGCCTTAGCGAACGCACAAATCAACTTGCAGACTGCCTATAAGAATTTCTTTGAAGGAAATGCAGAATTTCCAAAGTTCAAGAACCGTAAAGGCAAGAGGGTTAGCTCGGTCAGTTTTCGTTGGCTAGTAAAAGCAGCGATAAGTCGAGAAGCCCCCACTTCAAGCGACCAGTAAGGGTGGTAAGTGGTGGGAGTAGTTCACAACTGCTACTTTTGAATGCCAATTGCCTGGCTCCCCATTTGAATCCACGCCTGTTCAAATGCTTTGCGCGAAACTGGCTTATAACCAGAGCTACCGAGGGGGTCATTGATGTATAAATAATTTTCATCATAGCCAACGATTACTACACTGTGCTCATTGTACGTGATCTTAACATCCCCAGTATTGGTTTTCCAGGTGGTGAACTCGGATTCTGGAAGCGGAGCGAACGTCGAATTGATGATTACCCAGACCGGCGAACCGCTGTCAAGCAACGCAGTTACTGCCTGAAATGGTTGTCCCGTTACATCTTTGATCTTGCCCGGAAGAAAGGTTTCTGCAAGGTTGGCAACTGGTCCATGATAAACACCATAACCAGATTTGCTGAAAGTATAAATGTCGCCAACAAATCCATCATACGGATTGCCTCTGACATAATTCGCGTCGCGGAAGGGGATTTTATATATTTTTTTTGCCAATGTCATCTTATCTGTTGCTATCCCTTCGTATTGCAGCAACATGCTCAGGCTGGTTACTTCGCAGCCTCGCTGCAATTCGGGAAGCTGACTGATATGGGGAACCCCATCGATGATTATTTTTTCTTCCTTATTCGTAAATTCCTTAAGCAGGTTTTTATCGTCTATATTCTTCGTCACCACATGAGCTTGCGTCCGGGTGATTTTGGGCACTTCATCAGCTCTCGCCTCAGCTGTAGGGTTATCAATGGACCGTATTTTTTCAGCTCCAAGGAAGGTGAACAGGAAAAGGGCTCCTAGTGAAAATGTCCTCAGCAAGAATTTTTTATCCAAAATATCGTCTCCTTACCAACATCTCTAGATCAATCTTATACAAGTTTCGACATTGGTTCAATAGACTAATGGATTTTTATCGGGAAAAAAGGGAATGAACCAATTCGTAGCGCTATTCTGTTGAAGTTAGTTAATTCTCCACAAATGGTGAGACGTTATTGCTCTGAAGGGAAAATTGAAGCTTACCAAACATTAGAAGGTAGTGGTAAGTGGAAAATTCCGATTGAGCAGTTCAAGAACCATCCAAATTGGAATAAATTCATCCAGGATAAGAAAAATGTGCAGATATATAACATGAAAACAGCAGATATTATGCTGGAAATGTTAGCAAGAGAGGATTAATGGATGACGGTATTTGGAGATAAGGTAATATACGTATTAGATACCAACACATTTAGATATGAAACCAACCCAGGAGCACAAGCAGTACACAAAGCAGCACCCAATCAATTTTGGCTTAAAGTTAAGGATGAGCTTCTTAATCAAAAAGTGAATCTCTACACTCCTAACGAGGTCTTACGGGAGTTAGAGGTTCAATTTTTTGGTTTAAGAGACACAGAAAAAGAAGATATCGGGGAATTATTGAAAACCCAAATCGTCATTCCTGACAATGTTTATAACATTGAACTTGAACACCATATTAGAGTAATGTCTGCTTATGTTCGTTCAAAATATAATATAGTAATCGGTACTGATTTCGAAATGCTTCCCAAAAAGGTTAATTATCCTGCGCAGAAAACTTCTTGCTGCATACAGCAGAGGAGGTATCCTGGTAACGAGCAACATCAAGGACTTTATTTTATATCCTTTATTATTCGAAGCAAACGAACAAAGGCTATTTAATCTTTTAGACGGTTCTTTCAAGCAATTAAGCTCATGGAATCACGCTATAATTACCAGTGATGCTGATTTTGTAGCTATGAGAAACGAGTTAGACAAACTAATAGAAGGAAATAACCCTCTTTCTTTATAGAGAAAAGGGTTATTTTCCTTTCAAAGCATTCTGTCTAATTGTTCGCAGGTTCAGAGCAATAAGGATGACTATGCCCAGTGTGCTCATTAAAGCTAACCCTGTGCCCAACGGATTTGTTTAAGCAAAGGCGGATGATATATATTCGAGCCTTAATTTTTCAATTATTTTCCTTACTGGAAGGATTTCTTTTATTTCTCCTACCCTGGCACCAGCAAACACGAGGCCATTCTCTACATCTCCTGCTACTGATGTAAGCAGAGAGTCTAGTGTGCAGAATTGATAGGAGCAATTTTTCAGGCAATCCCGGCATTTTTTGATTTTTAATTTATCGGAGGTTGTGATTAGCCTGGTAAAATTATTTGCTATAGCGCGGCCGTGTAATCCCACAGTTGTTTTTACCAGCAGTAGGTCGTTCTCTTCAGCGGAGACGTATTTTTCCTTAAAGCTTTGCGGAGCATCGCATTCTTCACTGGCAACAAACCTTGTGCCCATTTGGACGCCAGAAGCTCCAAGCGACATTGCCTTTGCAATATCAGCACCAGTCATGATTCCACCGGCAGCAATTACCGGAATCGATACAGATTCGACAATCTCGGGGAGTATTTCAAACAAGGGTCTGTCTGTTCCAAGATGGCCACCTGCCTCAAAGCCCTCGACCACCACCGCAGCAGCACCCAAACGTTCTGAAATTTTTGCCAGCTTTGCCGAGGAAACAATGGAAATTACCGGGATTCCAGCTTGTTTGCCCCATGAATACATATCCCTTGAGATTCCAGCACCCGAGATAATGAAGTCTACTTTTTCATCTAATGCTGCTTTCATTTTTTCAGCAAAATCATTCATCGCAAACAAGACATTAACGCCGATATAGCCTTTGCCCAGGATTAACTCTCTGGCTCTCCTGATTTGTATCCGTAATTCCTCGGTCGAAATCCCAGTTCCGGAAATGATGCCGATCCCACCTGCATTCGCTACTGCAGAGGCTAATCCGCTCAGTGAGATTCCTACTCCCATTCCTCCCTGCAAAATTGGAACACTTGTAACCATATGACCGATTTTAAGTTCTGGGAAATTCATGCTAATACCCCTTTCAGACTGTATTCTTTTGCAGTTTAACATGGGATGTAGGAAAAAGAAGTGATTTTTAGCACCAGATATTAATTATAGGTATCATTATTTGGTATTAATTTTTTATAAAAAAAAGACGCAGAAAATTAATTCTGCGTCCAACGTATTTAAAAATCAAAATTATCAGGATCCGCACCAATACGATCATCTTTGTTCAAGCTGTTCAGACGTCCCATGTCTTCGGACGAAAGTTCAAAATCAAAGATATCTGCATTTTCGATAATGCGATGCTCCTTAATCGATTTTGGTATAGTTACAACACCATTTTGTAAATCCCAGCGAAGGATGATCTGCGCTGGTGACTTGTCATGCTTTTTGGCAATTTCAACAATTGTCGGTTCCGTCAATAGTACTCCTTGTTTTAATGGAGACCACGCTTCCATTTGAATTCCTTCTGCTTTACAAAATTCCAGCAATTCAGTTTGAGCCAAATGCGGATGGTATTCAACCTGGTTAACCATTGGCTTAATTTCTGCATCCGCCATCAAATCTTTTAGATGGTGAATATGGAAGTTACTTACCCCAATTGCGCGGACTCGGCCGTCTTTATAAAGCTTTTCAAGAGCTTTCCATGTTTCCTTATATTTGCCGGCAACTGGCCAGTGGATTAGATAAAGATCAAGATAGTCGAGGCCCAGCTTTCCCATGCTAGTCTCAAAAGCCTGAAGAGTCGATTCATAACCTTGATCTGAATTCCACACCTTTGTCGTGATAAACAACTCCTCACGAGCAACACCAGCTTCTTTTAGCGCTTGTCCTACGCCTTCCTCATTCTTGTAGACCGCAGCTGTATCAATGCTTTTATAACCATGCTTAAGGGCTGCTTTTACAGAATCAACTACCTCTGAGCCTTCCTTTACTTTGAATACGCCCAGACCAAACCAAGGCATCTTGACTCCGTTATGTAATGTAGTAGTATCCTGAAGATTTTTTGGCATTTTGTCCGCCTCCCATAAAATTAGTACACTTCTATTTTCTCATATTTTTGAATTAATCAAAAGTAATTGAGATTTTTTAGCCTGTATTGCAGAAAAAAAGATTAAAATGCAGGAAATAAGGGAATGGTAAAGGTGCACGAAATATGTTTCTCCTAGCTTAAACATGTGTCAATGTGAGTACCTTTTTATGTTTTTAAACAAATAAATCGTATTCTTAAAAAATTATTAATAGTTTTATAAGGAAATTTCATATATCATGGAATTGGTAAGCTTATTCATCAATATTTTTAACGGAGATCAGGAGAAAATATGACAACATTAAATAACATTGCATGGGTAACCGATAGTACAGCTTCACTAACTGAAGCATTCATAAAAGAAAACGATATATATGTTGTACCTTTAAGCATTATTTTTGGGGAAGAATCCTATTTGGAAGGTGTTGATATTACCGCAGAGGATTTTTATCCAAAGCTTTCAGCATCGAAAGTCCTGCCAAAAACTTCGCAGCCCGCGATCGGTGAGTTTGTGGAACTATACAAGAAACTCAAGCGGCAATACAAGCATGCGATTGCAATTCATGCTTCAAGTGAACTTACAGGAACATACCAATCATCGGTAGCTGCTTCCAGCATGGTAGACTTCAAGGTCGATGTCATCGATTCAAAAATTGGTTCTTTCCCGTTTGGGCGTATGGTTGAAAAAGGGATTGAGCTTCAAAAGGAAGGCAAGTCATATTCAGAAATCGTTTCCTATTTAAGAACGCTACCGGACAAGGCCAATTTGTATATGGCTCCGGGAAGCTTGGAACAGCTCCATAAAGGGGGACGACTCTCGACTACCCAAGTGATCATCGGCAGCTTGATCAAACTAAAGCTGATTGTTAGGTTTGATGATGGAAAGGTTGTTCTGTTTGATAAAATCAGGACAGAAAAAAAGGTGAAAGAGCGCTTGTTCCAAATTTTTGCCGAAGCATCTGATAACGTGAAGGAAGCCAGTGTCATTCATGGCAATGTGCAGCAATTGGCGAATGAATGGAAGGCAGAATTACAGCAGCGTTTCTCAGGTATTTCTTTTACTACGACTACATTCAGTCCAGTTGCCGGCACACATACCGGTCAAGGTACAATTGGATTGGCATGGTTAAATGAATAGCACCATTACAGGAATCAGCCTAAGTAAGGCTGGTTCTTTTTTACCTAGATTTCATTTCTGAAT
Source organism: Mesobacillus stamsii (assembly GCF_030814065.1). NCBI lineage: Bacteria > Bacillati > Bacillota > Bacilli > Caryophanales > Bacillaceae > Mesobacillus > Mesobacillus stamsii. Next base: position 44,973 of record NZ_JAUSUN010000019.1, on the reverse strand, counting down.
GGGAATCCCGGAACGGGTATCGGAAGTCCTGCTATTACGGAGTTTTGACAACTTTTTGAATGAAATATGTGAATAAAAAATGAACTAATTTTACAAAGCCACTTGTTTCGATTTCAGCTTACTATAATAAAAAGTGTAATCTAAACGGAGGTGCCAATAATGAACGTAACAACGATTATAGAGCTGGAAAATCGTGAAGTGGAGAAAATGGCAGGAGCAAAACTGGTGTTTACCCAGGAGCGGATTGATACAAATATCGTGGAAACATGTGTAGATTGTTTTCAATATGAAGGAACGGATAAGTGCCTGGATACGGATGATGCCATGCAAAAGGTATTTGAAACTTTGAAGGCTAAAGGATTCATTCCTGAAGCAGTACAACGCTTTTCCTACGAAATGCCTTCCTGTGAGAGATTAGGAAAAGACATTTACGAAGAAGAAGACATGCCGCAAAATGTCGTCATGAGTTTTGCAATATGAAAAATGCTGAAAAGGAGTTCACGATGAACTCCTTTTTTTATTTAAAAAGCTATATTAAGAGCCACAGGACAAAAATCCCTAACCCTTGACAGTATTGACCTTTTTTAATGTTAAATTAAAAAGTGTTCCCACTGCTTGTGGGTGGAACGAATACTTTTCAATTTGTCAAATCCGATTTTGGGCGAAATTTAAGCAAAATCGGCTGTTTTATACTATTGGAACCCTAATTTTTTACAGGGCTTTTATGGGAAACGGAAACTTTGCTAATTTTGACAAAAAGAAAAGCCATAATGAGGTTCCTTTGGTAAAATAGAAGTGACAAATCAACTATCACGAAAGGAGTCCATTATGACTACTTCTATTATACCAAAACCTCATTTAAATGTAATCTATCTTCAACCCTCGTTTTCATTTATGCAAGATAGTTTCTCCTCTTTGCGCCAACTTCCTTATGTAAAATTGGCGCTTGCTTTCCCTTGGGAGGAAGTTTTCGCTCCCATTGAACAAGACTATCTCAACGCTCGGTTCCAACGCTATTCAGATCAGAGAAACCAAAAGGATTCCGATCCATTTCAAGTGGATTTATTCCCCCACTTTCCGAACGAAGTGAATGCGCAACCTAAGAAATCTTCCAAAGGACGCAAAGGAATTGATTTTTATTCCCTTTTTAAATCGTTTCTTTTGGCCCCACTTCTCTATGTAGAAGTCATGGTCACGAGTGTCCCTCTTCAAGTTGCAGGAAACTCTGATTTTCGAACAGTTTGTGGTTTTTCTGATATTCCATGCCTTAAGTCCTTTGAACGATTCGATCAGATTATGATTGAAAACGGATTATGGGAAAAGGCTCGTCTACGAATGGTGCAGTTTAACATCAAACAAGGAATCATAGAGGAAGAAGAACAATTGGCAGTCGATACTACACATGTCGAAGCTGAAGCCACTTTAAATGCGACTCGTAAGTGTGGCCATAACGAACCATGTGACTGCCCTAAGATTCCTACAGATGACAATGTTGGACTCATGAGAAAAAGTAACACCGTCACCTACATTGCTCATAAAGTAGCGCTAGTGTGCGGTGTCAAATCAGAACTCCCTTTATCTAGAAGTGTTTTCAAAGGGGGCGATCACGATGGCACAACTCTCAAGGCCACTTTGGAAAAGGTAGCTCAAGATCTTCCCGAAGAATGGTTGAAAAACGTCCAATACGTAAGCGCAGATGGAATCTATCAAAATAAAGAGAACCAGGAACAAACAAAAAATATTCTTCAAGCCAAACTACTGTCGCCTATTAATCCACTGAAAATAAAGGAACAAAAATTAGATGCTCGTGGGATGACAAAACTCGATAAGTATGGTGTTCCACATTGTTTAAGTGGGCATAAATTGAAATTAAAAGGACTTGATGAAACCAAAAAACAATATGTTTGGACATGTCCTGTATTCGATCCAAAGTATAAGCAAGATGGGCTTTCTTGTACGGAAGCTTGCCATATTCAATGTTGTAGTGGAGCCCAAACGGGTAGAACCGTTCGAATTCAACAAACACGATCTCCTCAAATAGATCCTGAATTTCCGCAACATCTTCAATCGTTTAAAACCAAATATGCGGAAAGAACGGCCATTGAACGGGTCAACGCACAGGCCAAAGAAGGGCTTAGTATGCGTAGAGTTCACAAACGAGGACGTGTAGCAGTCGAGGCTCATGTAGATCGATGTATCTTAACTGCACACACCTTGGCTTATATGTCCGTTCAAGAAACAGGTCAACTCTATCGAGGTTGGACAAGACTATCTGCATAATAGTATCTACATATCATTACCAATTTTTGTAAACCTAAAAACTGACGACGGGATTGCCATGTCCTTTTTTAGTACTCGTTTACAAAAAAAGGAAATGACGCGCTGGGATTTTAGAAAAATCACCTAAGCAGCTCCATCTACATCCTAATATTTTCAAATTGTTTTATCCCAATTTTAATTTTGTCCTGTGGCTCTAAAGAATAATGATGATTTATAACAAAGAAAAGGACTTCTAATTGGAGTTTCTCTGTGTCAAATATCTTCTTTGAACGCCTAAAGGTAAAGGGCAAACTCCACCTAAATTTTTTCATTTGCGTATTTTGTCTACATATTGAAATTGGAGTGAAAAGGTTACCTATCATCATGCAATAAAGCCCTTGAGTAAGAATTAAGAGGCCAGGAATTGATGATGGTGGAATTGCTGCAATACTTAGGAGCATAATCTATAGGAAGATGTGTAATATTTTGGATTGTGATATTATGTTTCTTATATGGATAATCAGGACAAAACATAGTAAGGATGACTCGATGAGACAGGTCGTAAAAGTACCATTAAAATCAAATTCAGTAAAAGATATCAAGAATGGATATCCATTACTTGTAAAAGATGCCATTAAAGATTCAGAAGTGGTTATGCAAGAAGGAAATTTATTATATTTAGTGGATCTTAATGGGGCCTTTATAGGGACCGGCTACTATGGGAAACAAAATAAAGGGATAGGCTGGGTATTAACTCGTAAGGAAAAAGAAGAGATTGATGTTTCTTTTTTTGAGAGGAAAATTCGTGAAGCAGTAGAGAAACGGGATAGATTTTTTGCCTCAGAAGATACCAATGCTTTCCGGGTTTTTAACGGGGAAGGAGACGGGGTTGGTGGCATAACGATCGACTTCTTCAACGGCTTTTATATGGTGAGCTGGTATAGTGAGGGGATTTATTCGTTCCGAAAAGACATCTATCAAGCACTAAACGAAGTCGTAGATGCTCTCGGGATTTATGAAAAATTACGATTTGATACGAATGGTCAATATTTGGATCAAGATGATTTTGTGTCAGGTCAAAAAGGTGAGTTCCCATTGGTGATAAAGGAGAATGGCATGAATTATTTCGTTGATTTAAACGATGGGGCCATGACAGGAATTTTCTTGGATCAAAGAAATGTTCGAAAAGCCTTGCGTGACAAGTATGCAAAAGGCAAAACGGTCTTGAATACTTTTTCCTATACTGGAGCATTTTCAGTAGCTGCGATTTTGGGTGGAGCAGCAAAAACGACAAGTGTTGATTTAGCCAAGCGCAGTTTACCAAAAACGCTCGAGCAATTTTCGGCTAATGGAATTAATTTTGAATCGCAGGATATTAAGGTGATGAATGTTTTTGATTATTTTCGATATGAAGAGCGTCATGGTTTGAAGTTTGATATTGTGGTCTTGGATCCACCAAGCTTTGCGCGTACAAAAAAAATGACCTTTAGTACAGCTAAAGATTATCCGAAGTTCATAAAAGACACGCTGAAAATTACTAATGATGACGGTTTAATTATTGCATCAACCAATAATGCGAGCTTTAACATGAAGAAGTTCAAATCATTTATTGATAAAGCATTTAAGGAAATGAATGTTGGCTATAAGATTTTGGAAGAGCATCAGTTACCTGAGGATTTTGCTGTCCCACACAACTTTCCTGAGTTTAACTATTTAAAAGTTTTGTTCATCAAAGTAAGGAAATGAGAAAAAATGTTAAATAGCCCTGAATAAACGTCTTGAGGAGTTAGCGGCAAACGGCTTGCCTAAGCGTTGGGCTATGTGCTAGTGCTGGACAAATTTATTTTGACAGGTTTGGGGATGTAGAGCGAAAAGTTGTCAAGAAACCCCTGTTATTTTGACAGGTTCTATGTTCTTATCAAAAAAACCGATCCTGTGAGAGTTTGGGGTGAAATTATTTATTTGGATGGTGATAGGCTCGGTTGCTATCGGAAAGGTTTGAGCAAAGCGAGGAGAGACTCACCTGTCGCACCGCGGAAAGCGAGTGTCTGGAGTGAAAATCGATTATCAGCCAAACACCAAAAAGGACCGGGCGATTTTTGCCCGGTTTTTCTGATCATTTGTCCGTTTTTTCCTCTAAAAGTTCGAGTATGAGTGGGACAGCAGCTTGTAGGGAAGGTGCTTTTCTGTCTGCACTTGTTTTGTCGGAACCGATAAAGACGGTTTTGCAACCGACTTTTTTTCCAGCTTCTATATCGCGCTCATGGTCGCCGACCATCACACTTCCCTCCAGTGCAATGTTATGCCTGCTGGCGAGGTCCAGGAGCATCCCGGCGTTTGGTTTTCGGCAATCGCAGTCGGCATTTGGCTTGTGAGGGCAGTAGGCTATCTCCTTGATCTGGCCGCCATATCCTTTGATTTTCTCGCTCATAGTGTCATGGATTTCGTGCAGCCGTTTTTCTTGTAAAAATCCCAGTCCAACTCCTCCTTGGTTGGTAACAACAAAAATGTCATATCCTGCATTGCTCAATTCTGCTACGGCTTGACCAGCCCCTTCGAGCAAAAATAGGTCTTTCGGGGAGTTGACGAATTTGACCCGGTGGGATAATACTTCATTGAGAACACCATCCCTGTCTAAAAAGATCGCTTGCTTTTTCATTTTGATCCTCCATTGGTTCTGCTTATTTTGTCAGCATTCTGGTGGCGAGAAACAAATCGGTTGCCGGTGATCCAAAACCGCCATGGGTAGTTCTTTGCTACTCCCGAGTTATCGATGCCAATTCTTTTCCCAGACGAAATGCTTTCTGGTATCGAATCACGTGCTGCGATGAAAAGAGGTTTCTTCGTTAACGGATGTCCGTAATCTGACATTTGGATCCCCAGCGCTTTTGTCAGCTTCCCTGGCCCATTGGTGAGATTGGCTGATAATGGCATCCCTCGTCGCTTCACCATTAAATCCAAGCCAAATAGTGGTTCCACTCCCCTGATCAACACAGCTTCCGGATTGCCTGCCTTGCCGCTGACAATATTGAAAAGAGTATGGGTATGCATGACATATGTATAGGCCAATCCTGCTTGGTGGAACATAATCTCCGTTCTCGGCGTCCTTCGGTTTTGGTAACTGTGTGCTGCCTGATCTATCGGGCCCATATATGCTTCCGTCTCGACAATCATTCCAGCTGCTGCTCCTTCTGCAGTTTCTTTTACGAGGATGCAGCCCAGCAGGGAGGTGGCCAAGTCTAGAGTAGGCTGATGAAAGAAATCCTCTTTGAGCGGAGACAGAAAGGTAAATTGCTCCCTCATATGATCTCCTCCTTTCGTACTTTTTATCGTTATACCCTTTCAAACGGAAAAACAAAATTATCTGCGAAAAAATAGCCGTAAACGCCAAGATGGTATATAGTAATTTTAAAGCTACATGCTTTAGGTTTTTATAAGGGAGTATAGATTATGTGGAAAAAATGGTTAACGATTGGTGTGGCTACAGCAGTCATCTTCTTTCTTATTCCTTACAGCCTGCCGCTCATTTTTGCCTTCCTGACAGCAGTCATGCTCGAAGGTGCGGTTCAATGGATCATGAAAAGATTTTCATTTCAGCGTCTTCATGCCGTGACCGCTGTGTTCCTTGGATTTGTGCTTCTTCTGGCAGTAATTGGCTATAATCTTGTCTCGATTATTGCTCACCAGGCAGTGTCATTATCGGAAAAGACGCCAACCTTTGTAAAGGACATGTACAAAACTGGGATTCTGCCATTGATGCATAAATGGGAATTCTACTCGAAAAATTTCCCGTTGGAAGTAATTGCTCAAATTGAGCAAACAATCGAAAAAAACATTAATGCCCTCGATTCCTTCCTTCAGCAAGTTGTAGCAGGGATTATCAACCTGCTCTCTGCTATACCGGGATTCATGATTGAGTTTCTTGTGTATTTAATTGCGTTATTCTTGTTCAGTCTTGAACTTCCCAAATTAAAATTGAAGCTTGAGGCCCATTTGAAAGAAGAAACCCGTCAAAAAGTCTTTTTTGTCGGCAGCCAATTAAACAAGGCAGGAATTGGATTTTTAAAAGCTCAAGTCATCTTGAGTTTTGTCACATTCGTCATGTCAATGGCTGGTATGAGCATATTAGGGGTGAAGTATACCGGTCTTCTGTCCTTGCTGATTGTTGCAGTGGACATTCTGCCAATTCTCGGGACAGGTTCGGTACTTGTTCCCTGGGCGGTCATTGCAATTCTCCAGAACAACCATTTTCTCGGGATCGGGTTGCTCATTCTGTTTCTCGTCATTACGGTAGTCCGAAGAGTGATTGAGCCAAAAATTTATTCTTCCAGCTTGGGGATCTCGCCGCTTGCCTCATTGATCAGCATGTATATCGGTCTCAAACTATTAGGAATAGCAGGGGTCTTTATCGGTCCGATCGTTGTGATTATTTATGAAACGTTAAGAAAAGCGAAAGTGATTAAGCTCAACTTCAGAATTTAAATCGGGATATTGGATTATCGGCACTTTTGCATATATACTACCATTAAAGCTTGGTTTTAGGAGGGAAGGCAATGTCAAAAAGCACATTAACATTATACACTAGGCCGATGTGAACAGATTGCCAGGAGGCGAAGGAGTTCCTTTCGCAAAAGCATGTTCCTTATAAAGAAATCAATGTACAGGATGAACCGGAAGTGGAGAAACAGCTGAAGGAATTGACCGGAACCATAATCGTTCCAGCCTTCATTTTTACAAATACAAAGATGCTGTTCTTAAAAAATAAAAAGGTATTGATCGGATTTGAAAATAACCGGAGTGAAATTGAAAAACTTGTAGGTAGCTTATAACTAAAACTAAAAAGCCATCCCAAATGGGATGGCTTTTTAGTTGGTATGGAACCAAATTAACATATAGTAATCTGTCATGGTAGGGCAATGATTTTAATTCCGAGTTGACTTATCAGAATACATGTATTATATTATTTGAGAAAGAAAACGAAGGGGGAAAAAGCAGTGACCACTGGATTAGTGATAGTAAATATTTTGATCATGCTGGGCATTCTCGCTGTTCTTTTTTACATGCAAAAAAAGCATGTATCTTTTTCTAAACGAGTTTTCATTGCACTGGGAATTGGGATTGTGTTTGGTTTTGCATTGCAATTCATTTATGGAGTGGGTTCTGAAGTCCTCACGAAGAGTGCGGAATGGTTCTCGATCGTGGGAAGCGGTTATGTTAAATTCCTGCAAATGGTAGTCATGCCGCTTGTATTCATTTCCATTCTTGCTGCATTTACAAAACTGAAGCTCACGAATAATATCGGTAAAATCAGTACCCTGATCCTCGGCTTGCTGGTTGGTACAACAGCTGTCGCAGCAATGGTCGGGATAGTGACTGCAGTAGGATTCGACCTTGAAGCAGTTCAAATCAATCAAGGGGAGGCAGAGCAAGCACAGACTATGAAACTTGAGGAAACCTATGGGGGAATCGAAGGACGCACAATGCCGCAGCAAATTCTCGATCTGTTGCCGGCCAATCCATTTCTGGACTTCACGGGTGCAAGGCCGACATCTACAATATCTGTCGTGATATTCGCGGCTTTCCTGGGAATCGCATTTCTTGGAGTCAGGAGGAAGTCTCCTGAACAGGCAGAGCTTTTTGCTAAAATCGTAGATGCTTTTTATGCAGTCATCATGAGAGTAGTCACGCTGATCCTGCGACTGACTCCGTATGGCGTTCTTGCCATCATGACAAAAACGGTGGCATTAAGCGATTTTGCTGCAATTATTAACTTGGGCAAATTTGTAGTTGCTTCTTATGTGGCACTGACGATCATGTTCATCATCCACTTGCTTCTATTGACTATTTCTGGATTGAATCCGGTCACTTACATCAAAAAAGCATTTCCTGTTCTAGCGTTTGCATTCACTTCAAGAACGAGTGCAGGAGCACTGCCTTTAAATATCAAAACGCAGCGCTCACTGGGGGTACCAGAAGGAATCGCAAACTTTGCAGGCTCCTTCGGATTATCAATTGGACAGAACGGCTGCGCTGGTATTTATCCGGCAATGCTCGCAGTTATGATTGCGCCAACTGTTGGGATTGACCCTTTATCACCATCCTTTATCGCAACCGTGATTGCGATCGTTGCGATCAGTTCCTTTGGAGTTGCTGGAGTTGGAGGCGGGGCTACCTTTGCAGCCTTACTCGTGCTGTCAGCATTGGACCTCCCAGTGGGCCTTGCCGGCTTGCTGATTTCAATTGAACCATTGATTGATATGGGACGCACAGCAGTAAATGTCAGCGGCTCGATGACTTCAGGAATCCTGACAAGCAGAATCACTAAGGAAATCGATCCGACCATTTATACAGACATGAATCAAAAAATCGAAGCGGAAGCGTAAGGATACTAAAAAAAAAGCGAGCTATGGGGCAAGAAGTATATTTTTGTTCGTGGATACTTTTTTTTATACTGTGTGTTTCTATCTTTCTGCCAGCGGAGTGGAAGTTTCAGAGTTTCTAAGAGGCTACACTAGACAATTCGAAATGAGGGTAGCGAATCGGAAAAATTATTCTCATTTTTTCCCATAACATAAACGAGCCAAGATATCTTCGGCATGTTTCGGACGAGCATCACATGAAATTAAATAAGATACGCGAGATCCATATTTTGTTTAAAACTTCAAGGAAAGCGGTACGTAATCTATTTCGCTGGTCCAAATGACCAAAATTATATTAATTAGGGAATTAACTGGGTATCTTTCCGCATGAAAGATGCCCTTATGGAGATGGAAATGCCTGCATAAGGGTATCTTTCCGCATGAGAGATGCTCTTATAGAGGTGAAAATGCTCGCATAAGGGTATCTTTCAGCATGAGAGATGCCCTTATAGAGGTGAAAATGCTCGCATAAGGGTATCTTTCCGCATGAAAGATGCCCTTATAGAGGTGAAATTGCCTGCATAAGGGTATCTTTCCGCATGAGAGATGCTCTTATAGAGGTGAAATTGCTTGCATAAGGGTATCTTTCCGCTTGAATTGCACCCTTATGGCAGTTTTTTAGTAAAAAATATACGAAACATAAAATTTGGCAGTTGTGATTTTCAATTCGCTCGTTCAAACAGGCTTAAAAGAGTAAACTTGCTAAACAATCAGGATGGGCGCTATAAAAAACAACTACCAGATTAAGGAGTTTTATCACAATCCCATATTACGCCCTTATTTCTTTACGAGTGGGAAGTTAAGTCCAATTTCCCACTCATTTTAAAAACTAAAGTGGGGAGGACTTGTTTTTCTTAAAATTTATCGGACTTTTTAAGTGCTCTCAGCAAAGCGACGAGGAGCCCCGCGGAAAGCGAGTGTCATCCGTTCCAATCAACAGCCCCGATGATCAGCCAAACCAAAAAAAGACCGGGCGAAGTTTGCCCGGTTTTTCTTAATGAGGCAAGAATGCAAGCTGGTAAAAGAACAGGACTGCGAAAACATAAAGCAGCGGGTGGACGTCACGCCATTTTCCTCTGACGACTTTTAGAAGAGGATAGGAAATGAAGCCAAGTGCGATTCCTGTAGCAATGCTCGATGTTAGCGGCATGCTCAGGATGATTAAAAATGCAGGGAAGGCTTCATCAAGTTCATCCCATGTGATGTTAGAGATGCTTCCCATCATCAGACTTCCGACAATGATCAATGCCGGTGCAGTAATAGCGGACAATCCAGAAACTGCACTTACAAGCGGTCCGAAGAAAGCAGCAAAAATGAACAAGCCTGCAACTGTCAGTGAAGTAAGTCCAGTACGTCCGCCTGCTGCTACACCAGCAGACGATTCAATGTAAGCAGTCGTCGGACTAGTTCCGAACATGGCCCCAAAAGCAGTGGCAATGGAGTCAGAAAGAAGTGCTTGCCGAGCTCGCGGTAATGAATTCCCCTTCATCAGTCCTGCTTGATGAGCAACACCGATCATTGTACCGGTCGTATCGAAAATAGTTACCAAGATAAAAGAAAAGACAACTGCATACAAGCTATTTTGGATTACATCCATCAATGCTGTCCAAGGATTTAGGACAATCATCCCTTCAGGCAGAGAAGGCATCGCCATGAAACCGTCATTGAAATTCAGCTGTCCAGTGAAAAAGGCAATCATGCCTGTGGCAACCATGCCAAGGAAAAGAGCCCCTTTGATGTTGAGCACCATTAAGATAAGCGTAATGGCAAGTCCACCCAAAGCAAGCAGTGCGGATGGTGAATGTAGATCCCCGAGTGCAACCAGATTTGTTGGATGGGCGGTGATGATCCCCGTCAGGCGCAAGCCAATAAAAGCAATGAACAGGCCGATTCCAGCAGTAATTCCATGTTTTAGATTGACAGGGATTGCTTCGATTAATTTCTCGCGGAACGATGTCAGCGAGAGGATGATAAACAGTAAACCAGCGATAAATACAGCGGCGAAAGCCGTCTCATACGTAATATTTTGGTGGTTGCCGACAACGGAATAGGCGAAGTAAGCATTCAAACCCATGCCCGGAGCAATCGCAATCGGATAATTAGCAAATAAAGCCATCCACAATGTACCGATGACAGCAGCGATGATGGTCGCGGTGAAAACCTGTTCAAAAGGAACACCAGCATCAGCTAGGATGATGGGATTGACGACTACGATATAAACCATTGTGAAGAAGGTTGTAAACCCAGCCATCAATTCAGTTTTAATGGTTGTGTTGTTCTCTTTTAATTTAAACATAACTCCTCCAAAATACGAACGTTTTTTTAACACAATAAATATAATATTCGTTTTTATTTTGTTTTACAAGAGAAAACTTAACCGAAGTTTGGAAAGTTTCCTTTATTGTTCCGCATAAAAACGAAAGCTTCTAGCTAAAATAGTGGAGAAAATGGTTTATGGAGGGAAAGAAATGGATTTGAACCGGGTGAAGCAAATTCTATCTTCGTCTGCAGAAATTGATGTTGTCTACAATGGGGCATCTGTTTGGATTGATCATTTAAGTGAAGATGGACGGACGGCAACTGTTCATCTTCGTGGACCACTCGAAGAGAGAACAACTGTTGAGATTTCGGAGTTGCAAGAAAGATTTTAATTAAGGACATATTACCGCCGGTATGCAAAAAAATGTACGGCGGTTTTATTGTATGGCACAATGTAAATAGTACCTATAATATAGGTATCAAAATTGAAAGGAGAGATGAAGATGTTCCATTATACCATTGAAGTGGACAAGTCATTGAATGAAGCGGTTTCAGCACTGGAAGCAAGCTTAAAAAGCGAAAAATTTGGTGTCCTTTGGTCGTTAAATATGAAGGAAACATTGGCTGGGAAAGGTGTAGAGCTAGACGGAGACTATCTTATCCTTGAAGTATGCAATCCACATGAAGCAAAGCGGGTACTTGAGAAAAATCCCCTTGTAAGCTATTTTCTGCCATGCAAAATTGTTGTGTATAAAGAAAACGGTTCAACAAAGATCGGCCTACCGAAACCTACTGAATTGATCAGGTTTGTAGACAATGACGATCTCCAAGTGATTGCCTCAGACATCGAAAATAGACTGATCGGAGCAATAGATAGAGTTAAATAACAAAACAAAGCCCTAGGTACCCTCCTGGGGCTTTGTTTTTCTTTTCGAAAGAAGAGAAAAATCAAAGTTGTCCGGCTGTTTAGGACAAATTTTTGCCGGGAACATAGAGAGTGAGTGATGATGAAAATAGCGGCTATCCAGCCGTTTATATAGATTTAGCGGCTGCTCTTGTGCAGTCGCTTTTATTTGTAATCCATTCTGGCGAGGGATAAAATGGGGGAAAGGAGGGGATTTCTTGGAAAGTATTTATGATAAAATCAAGCTACATAATGGTGTGGAAATGCCTGTACTTGGTTTGGGTGTATACAAAGTAGAACAAGGAAATCAAATTGAGGAAACGATTCATACAGCACTTGAATTGGGGTATCGGTTGATTGATACAGCTTCGTTTTATCAGAATGAAGAAGGCGTTGGCATGGCGATCCGGAATAGCGGCATCCCAAGGGAAGAGTTATTTATTACCTCGAAGGTCTGGAATTCAGACCAAGGATATGACAATGCATGGAGAGCCTTCGACGAAAGTCTGGAAAAACTAGGGCTTGAATACCTGGATTTGTACTTGATCCATTGGCCAGTAAAAGGGAAGTACATCGAAACATGGCGTGCCCTTGAAAAACGATATCAGGAGGGCAGGGTGAAAGCGATTGGTGTTAGCAATTTTAAGATCCATCATTTGCAGGATCTCCTTTCCCAGAGTAAGGAAAGGCCAGTGATTAATCAGGTGGAACTTCATCCGTTGCTTGCACAGACTGAGCTTCGGGAGTATTGCCGGCAAAACGACATCGCAGTGGAAGCGTGGTCGCCATTATCAAGGGGAAGGTTCCTGAATGAACCAATACTAGGAAACATCGCAGATCGCCACGGAAAAACCCCGGCTCAAGTTATCTTAAGATGGCATCTGCAGCACGATATCATTCCTATTCCAAAATCAGTCACACCGTCCAGGCTAAAAGAAAATGCCGACGTATTTAATTTCCGGCTCAGTGAACAAGAAATAGCGGAAATTGATGGACTTAATAAGGAACAGCGTTTTGGAGCGGATCCCGACTATATCGATTTTTAACAAAACGGATTGAGTTTTATCGATCCGTTATTTTTTTTGTGAAACTGGATACACTAAAGCAGTGAAAGTACCCGGTGCAAGTTTTAAAACAAATGTAATTACGAGTAGGTTTTAAAATCTTCTGAGGGTGGTAATGTAGGTGTACAGGCAGAAACGCCTTGGCTCTCACTGCTTGAACGCTGCAGGATCTCTGGTTTAACCTCATCGATAAAGAGGTAAGATACTATTAGAACAAGCTGATTCGCTCCCGGGAAGCAAATGGATCAGCAAGTCCTAATAACACAAACTGCAGTAAGAAAAATAGGTGCAAGTACACCTGGCACTACTACTTAACTTTACATTCACATTTATAAGGAGGAATAACAATTATGTTAAGTTTTCTTTGGGCATTAATTATTGGTGGTATTATTGGATGGATTGCAGGGCTGATCCTTGGAAGAGATATTCCAGGTGGAGTAATCGGCAATATTATCGCAGGTTTCTTAGGAGCTTGGATTGGACAAGCCATCCTTGGCAACTGGGGACCAGTGGTTTCCGACTTTGCGATTATTCCAGCATTGATTGGTGCAATTGCGTTAGTATTCATCGTCAGCCTCGTTATGAAAAGCATGCGCAAAGCTTAAATAAAGAAAGTAAGAGCCCTTCCGGTGTGGAAGGGCTCTTTGATTTTATCAAATGCTATACGGATCAATAGTAAAAATTGGTTCCTCATCGATAAATGGAGCATGACAGGTGATTTTTTCCTGTGTAAACGGATGAGTGAATTCCAATTTAACTGCATGCAGCGCTTGGCGGGAAACTCCATCACTCCCCCCGTAAAGCAAGTCTCCCGTGAGCGGATGACCAATGGCACTAAAGTGGACGCGAATTTGGTGAGTCCTGCCTGTCGCCAATGAACATTGGACAAGGGTGTGTTGTTTCTTTTTTTCTATCACATGAAAATAGGTAATTGCCTGTTGGCCGTTCTCGGAAACACGCCTTTTTGTTGGGTGATGCCGGTCCCGTCCAATCGGCTTATCAATTATTCCTTTTTTCTGTCTGATGATCCCATCTGTCAGCGCCAAGTAGGTTCTTTTGATGGAACGTTCTTGAAGCATCTTATCAAGGATGGCGGCAGTGAGCGGGTTTTTTGCAAAAAGAACAGCACCTGTAGTATCACGGTCGAGTCTGTGAATATGGCGCGGACGGCTTACTTCACCGCTTGCCAGCAAATGAAATGCAGCTGCGTTAGCAAGGGTGCCCGTCTGGCCATCTTCGTTTGGATGGGTATCCATTCCAGCTGGCTTATTGAAGACAATTAGGTGATCATCTTCATAAATGATATCGACATTTAAATACTGAGGAATGTGGGTTGGTTTTTCCTCGGTAAAAAGCTTCAGACTTAATCGGGCATTCTTTTGAAATGGAAGTGTCCAATCAGGCACTTGCCCGTTTAGTAAGACGCTTTTTTCCATTCGGAATGCATGAACAAGCTTTTTCGGTGCCATCCAAAAATCCTTGAATAGCGTTTCAAGCGTGTATTTTTCCCATTCTTCAGGTACTGTGATTTCAAGCCAACTGCCTTTTTTATTTGTGTGAATCATCGTACTCTCCTCTTCTATGTGGTCAGATTCCCGATTTGTCGGCTTTTACCTTCCTGATGGTCATAATTACCACCCGGTTAGCTGGCATGGATATGTTATTCTAAGAATATATATTGCAGTGATATTACAAAGGGAAAAAGGTGGGTCGACATTGAAAATTGTTTATGCGTCTACGCCCGGACAAGAAGAAAAAATTGTAGAACTTGCAAATTATTTTTACACTGATATTTTTCCATTATACTTTACGGATGAAGACATACAGGATTTTGAAAGGCTGGAAGTATTACATATAAGGCAGGAACAATTCGAAAGATTCAGTACACTTGGAGATGCTTTCCAAGTGATAACAAGTATGCAAACACTGATTTCGATTCTGGAGTCAGGTAATATTCCTAAAAAATATCAGATGATGTTTCGTAAAAATGTCCAAATTTTGACGAACTATGGGATTTGCTTCCCGTTTAATTACAGTCAATTCTCTGAATCCAACCATATCCATCTAGAGTATATCAGTACGTATACAAAAGCAGCCAACAGACTATTATTATAGAATTACGATCGCGAAAGAAAACGCCTGCTTAATCCACAGGCGTTTTTGGCTATTTCAAGGTGTTTTCATTAAACCAATCTTGAAAAGTGGCTGCTTCTTGGTATCCGACAATTCGGGCGACTTCTTCCCCATTCTTGTACTGGACAATGGTGGGAGTTGATTGGATTCC
Organism: Mesobacillus stamsii; assembly: GCF_030814065.1. Taxonomy (NCBI): domain Bacteria; kingdom Bacillati; phylum Bacillota; class Bacilli; order Caryophanales; family Bacillaceae; genus Mesobacillus; species Mesobacillus stamsii. The sequence continues at coordinate 29,784 of NZ_JAUSUN010000019.1, read as the reverse complement.
GTATTTATCCCAGCCTTGTTCGAATTCGAGAAGATTGTATTGTACTAGCTCAACATTCATATCCTTTGCAAGTGGTGCGACCACAGGGGTTGTACGGACACAGTGAGAGCATGTTGGACTAAAAAAGTAAACCGTAACATCTTCTCCAGCGTCAAGCTTGTTAGCTAGTTCATCAGGGAGGATGATGTTTTGATAGTTTGGATCATCCAGCTGCTTAACGGTTTCAGGATGGAGCGTATCCTTTCCATAAGGATTATTTCCAGCTTTCTCCTCATTCTGCGCTTTCGTGACAAAAAATAAAGCCGCGAACAATCCGATGATGATAACCAAAAAAATAATAACTTTCTTCAACTGAAGTTTCCTCCTTCACTTTCTTCCAACTAACTCAGGGTTAAAGAAACAACTATCCCTCCTTCCATCTTAAGGAATGGATAGAAATATTTCAATTCCCTTTTCCTAAAATAATTTTTCCGAATCAATCAGGAGAAGCTAAATCGTGTCATACTTTTGGCTGATTGCGGGTATAGGGCATGATGGGGTATTTTTTATACATAAAAGCGAGACGATTAAGAAAGGGTGCAATGTTAAATGACGGAGCTGGATTTGTCTAAATTTGAAAAAAAAATGATGATTCGAAATACGATGCCTTCTGATATGGAGGAAATCATTAAACTGCAAAATAGCTGCTTTCCAGGTATGGAGCCTTGGAAGCGTGACCAGTTGGAAAGCCATCTGGACATTTTTCCCGAAGGCCAGTTTGTAGCGGAATATGATGGCAGGGTGGTCGGGTCCTGTTCGAGTCTAATCATCAATTTCGATGAATACGATGATCGCCACAGCTGGGATGATATTACCGATGAAGGCTATATTACCAATCATAATCCCGATGGCTATAACTTATACGGAATTGAAGTTATGACTCATCCTGACTTTAGGAGAATGAAGGTCGGCTATCGGCTGTACGAGGCAAGAAAAGATCTTGCCCGGCAGATGAACTTGAAGAGTATCATTATTGGCGGACGGATTCCGAATTATCATCTGCATGGGAAGGAAATGTCACCTCGTGAGTATGTAAGACAGGTTACATCACATAAAATATATGATCCCGTTCTCTCTTTTCAGTTAAGAAATGATTTCATATTAATGAGGATTAATCCGAATTACTTGCCGGATGACCTTCAGTCAAACAAATATGCAACCTTGATGGAATGGAATAATGTCGACTATCATCCGAAATCGAAGCGGTTTTTCAAAACAAGCAATCCGGTACGCATTTGTGTTGTCCAATATATGATGAGGCAAATTCATTCTTTTGAGGACTTTGCCCACCAAGTTGAATATTTCATTGATGTTGCTTCAGATGCTGGATCGGATTTTGCGGTGTTTCCGGAAATTTTCACGACCCAGCTCATGTCATTCATGAATGAAAAATCACCTTCGCTGGCCGTCCGCCATGTGGCTGAATATACAGAACAATATATTGAACTTTTTACTGATTTAGCTGTCCGTTATAATGTCAATATTATTGGCGGTTCCCATCTTGTTAAAGAAGAAGATGAAGAAGTCTATAATATTTCCTATCTGTTCCGACGCGATGGCACAATCGATAAGCAATATAAGCTTCACATTACACCAAATGAGCGCAGGTGGTGGGGCATTAGCCCTGGGAATGAATTGAGAGTGTTTGATACCGACTCGGGGAAAATTGCTATCCTGATCTGTTATGATGTTGAATTTCCTGAGCTTTCCAGGATCGCCACCGATATGGGGGCGAAAATCATTTTCACCCCGTTTTGTACAGAAGATCGCCAAGGATATCTTCGCGTCCGTTACTGTGCACAGGCAAGAGCAGTCGAGAATCAAGTGTACACTGTTATCTCAGGAACAGTAGGAAACCTGCCACAAACAGAAAATATGGATATCCAGTATGCCCAGTCTGGGATTTTTGCGCCGTCTGATTTTGAATTTGCTAGGGACGGGATTGTCGGTGAAACCAACCCGAACATCGAAATGGTCATGATTGGCGACGTCGACCTCGAAATTCTTCGCCGCCAGCGCCAGGATGGAACGGTGCGCCAGTTGAAAGACCGCAGACACGATCTTTATCGGATTCAGTACAAAAAGTAAGCATAAAAGATATCAAACATGATCTATCTTGTTTTATAATTAGCAGTAAGATTTAAATCTTTTTTTCGGGAGGTCATTCGATGGATTGGAGAATGAACGCTGACAAGTGGCTTCGTTTTGCCGGATTGGATCCGAAGCTTAAAATCGAACTTGATTCATTAAAGGGCGATGAGAAACATTTAGAAGAAGCGTTTTACAAAAATCTTGAATTTGGAACTGGAGGAATGCGCGGCGAGATTGGCGTCGGAACCAATCGCATGAATATGTACACCGTGCGCAAAGCATCGGCTGGACTGGCAGCATACATAGAAGAACATGGGGATGAGGCAAAGCAGCGCGGTGTCGTGATTGCCTATGATTCCCGTCATAAGTCAGCGGAATTCGCGATGGAAGCTGCTAAGACTTTAGCCACCCGTGGGATCCAGACATATGTCTTTGAAGAATTAAGGCCGACTCCTGAGCTGTCCTTTGCTGTCCGATACTTGCATGCATATTCTGGAATCGTAATAACGGCTAGCCATAATCCACCTGAGTACAATGGCTATAAGGTGTACGGTCCTGATGGTGGACAGCTTACGACTGACAGTGCTGACTTAGTCATTTCAAAAGTGAATGCAATAGAAAATGAATTGTCACTCGAAGTGCTGGACGAGCAGGAGCTAAAGGAAAAAGGGCTGATCAAAATGATTGGGCCTGAAGTGGACCGAGCTTATCTCGAGAAACTGATGACTATTTCCGAAAATCCTTCATTATCGGACGAAACCAATGTCAAAGTGGTTTTTACTCCATTGCATGGAACGGCTAATATGCCAGTGCGCAATATTCTGACCAATTTGAAGTACCAGAATGTTGTAGTAGTAAAGGAGCAGGAGCTGCCAGATCCAGAATTTTCTACAGTGAAAAGTCCGAATCCAGAAGAACATGCTGCTTTTGAACTGGCAATCCGCGAAGGGAAAAAAATCGATGCAGATATCTTGATCGCAACAGATCCCGATGCAGACCGTCTTGGTATTGCGGTAAAGGATAAGGACGGAGAGTACACGGTGCTCACAGGTAACCAGACAGGAGCTTTGTTGCTGCACTATATTCTTACTCAGAAAAAGGAAAAAGGTACGCTCCATGCCAATGGAATCGTGTTAAAAACAATCGTTACGTCCGAACTTGGACGAAGAATTGCTTCGGCTTTCGGACTTAAAACGATGGATGTCCTGACTGGCTTTAAGTTCATTGCGGAGAAAATAAAGCAATTTGAAGCGACTGGCGAATATAAGTTCTTGTTCGGGTACGAAGAAAGCTATGGCTACCTGATCGGTGACTTTTCTCGCGATAAAGATGCCGTCCAGGCTGCAATGCTTTCAGTCGAAGTATGCGCCTATTATAAAAAGAAGGGCATGTCTTTATACGAAGCGCTTCTTAGTGTATTTGAAGAGTATGGTTACTATCAGGAAGGGCTTCGTTCCCTTACGCTGAAAGGCAAAGAAGGCGCCGATTTAATCGAGAAAACGCTACGGGTTTTCCGCAGGGAGCCGCTTAAACAGCTAGGTGAATGGAAAGTCACGATGATCGAGGACTATTTGACAGGAGTAAGAGTGAAAGAGGGTAGCGAGGAGGAAAAAATCGTCCTTCCATCCTCCAATGTGATCAAATACTATCTTGAAGATGGGTCGTGGATGTGTTTGAGACCATCAGGTACCGAGCCGAAAATCAAATTTTATTTTGGTGTGAATGATCGAAATCTCATGGACAGCAAGCTGAAACTCAAAAAGGTCGAGCAGGAATTCATGGAACTCGTTGACAAAAAAATGCAAGCTGCTAAAAATTTGTAAAACCGTATAAAAAAGCTGAAAACACGGCACCTTAATTAAGGTGCCGTGTTATTTTGGTGGAATTCTCTAGCTTAAATCGAACCGGTAGCGGTTTCCAGGCCTTCATCGCCGCCGGCTTCATTTGCGTGGTCAATGTATCTTAACAGGGAATACAGGCTTCTCTCAATGACAGTATAGTCTTTTTCGAAATGATAAGCGTGGAGAAAATGTTCAATTTTCTTTGCCAGGAATTGATCCTTTGTCCTGACCATCAAGATGAGCAAGTTATCCCATTGAGATCGATGGGTGTAAAATAATGCGCGATCATAATCCGTTTGATTCATTGTATATCCTCCTTATGAGGAGTTGATTATATTATATGGAGTTGGGTGCAGAACTTCCTCAGCAAATCTTGGTCGTCTTTGTTTACAGGGTTTTTAAATATTTACCTGTATAATTACAGGAAGGAGTGTTTTTTTATGAAACAATATTTTGTGTCAGCAGCGATAACCTTGTACTTGTTGATCGGCTTCCTGCCGATCAACAGTAACGCGCAGAGACCTGACTATGAAAGGTATGGCCGGATTGCAACAGCGGTGATCAAAGAAGAATTTCCTGGTGAGGCGAGTCAGGATTATAAATATATGGGCCGAAATCAAATGGATGATCTAACGGTTCAGGACTCCTTCCAGTACAAAATTACTGGGAAAGAAAAACCGGTTTTTATGACGGTGCAAGTAACCCATGATCTCAAAAACAACCGGTTAATCAGCCTTAGCATCACGGCACATTACCAGCCGTAAAATTGTTAACCTGTTCATCTTTCTCCTTTTTTGCTCATACATTGATGTAAGAGGGGAAAGGGGGAGAGATGGTGTCGGAAGAACAAAGGTCGCTAGAATATGCCATTTCTGAAATTACTGAAATTGCGAAGGGATTCGGTCTGGATTTTTATCCGATGCGGTATGAAATTTGTCCTGCAGAAATCATCTATACATTTGGTGCTTACGGAATGCCAACGAGGTTTTCGCATTGGAGTTTCGGGAAACAGTTCCATAAAATGAAGCTTCATTATGATTTAGGGCTATCAAAAATTTATGAGTTGGTGATCAATTCGAATCCTTGTTATGCTTTCCTGCTCGATTCGAATTCGCTTATCCAGAACAAATTGATTGTTGCTCACGTACTTGCTCACTGCGATTTTTTTAAAAATAATGCTCGTTTTCATAATACGAAAAGAGATATGGTTGAAAGCATGGCGGCAACTGCTGACAGGATCCGCAAATATGAAATCGAACATGGAAAACAAAAGGTAGAGTCCTTTCTCGATGCTGTGTTGGCGATTGAAGAGCATATTGATCCTTCTTTGATGAGGCCAAAGCTCGCAAGGTCCATGGAAGAGGATGAAGGCGATGAGGAGCCGGTTTCGGCAACGACTCCTTATGATGATCTTTGGAATCTGGAAACGAAGGATGTCCCGCCAAAAGAACGCAAAAAGAAATTTCCGCCGAGACCAGAGAAAGACCTCCTTTTGTTCATTGAAAGCTACAGCCGGGAATTAGCTGACTGGCAAAGGGATATCCTAACAATGATGCGCGAGGAAATGCTCTATTTTTGGCCGCAGTTGGAGACGAAAATCATGAACGAAGGCTGGGCATCTTATTGGCATCAGCGCATCCTCCGCGAGATGGATCTAACTGGCGGAGAATCCATTGAGTTCGCCAAATTGAATGCTGGTGTCGTTCAGCCTTCGAAAACAGGAATCAATCCATATTACCTGGGTATCAAAATTTTTGAAGATATTGAAGAACGGTATGATCATCCAACGGAGGAAATGAAACGTCTTGGTGTCAAACCTGGTTCAGGAAGGGAAAAAATGTTCGAAGTCCGAGAGATTGAATCGGATAGTTCATTTTTACGTAATTACTTGACTAAGGATCTGGTGATGCGTGAGGATTTATATCTCTTTCAAAAGCAGGGGAGAGAATACAAAGTCGTGGACAAAGCATGGGAACTCGTTCGTGACCAGCTCGTAAGCATGAGAGTAAATGGCGGTTTTCCTTATTTGACAGTAACCGATGGCGATTATCTTAAAAATGGCGAGCTTTATATTACACATGGCTTCGAAGGAATAGAATTGGACATTAAATACCTTGAAAAAGTTCTTCCCTATCTCCATCAGCTTTGGGGACGGAATTGCCATATTGAAACAGTTGTCGAAGGCAGGGCTATGCTTTATACGTTCGATGGAAAAGGTGTTCACCGTAAATATTTATAAGTCTTGGATAAAGCCGCTGAATACCAGCGGCTTTTCGTGTTTCAAGCTGATAATAAAAGTGAATAGGAATAGAGAAGCTAATAGTTGAACCATACTCGTAATTAAGTCATAATCATCTATAGGAACAATTGTTCATTTTCCGAAAGGAGGCTGACAAAATGGGGCATAATCATTCTCATAGTCATGGTCACAGTCATTCAAACAATAAAAAGGCATTATTATGGTCCTTCCTTTTAATCGCCAGTTATATGGTGGTGGAAGGGATTGGCGGCTTTCTCACCAATAGTCTCGCGCTTCTATCCGATGCCGGCCACATGCTTTCTGATGCAGCTGCACTTGGGTTGAGTTTATTTGCAATGAAGCTTGGCGAAAAAAAAGCGACCAATTTGAAAACATATGGCTTTAAACGTTTTGAAATTATTGCCGCCGCACTTAATGGCTTGACATTGATCATTATTTCGCTTTATATCTTTGTCGAAGCGTATCATCGCATGGCTAATCCACCAGAAGTGCAAAGTCTTGGAATGCTGACCATTTCAGTTATCGGATTGCTGGTCAATATTTTGGCAGCATGGATGCTAATGCGTGGTGACAAAGAGGAGAATTTGAACGTAAGGAGTGCATTTCTGCATGTATTAGGTGACATGCTTGGTTCAGTTGGAGCAATCGTTGCTGCATTGCTTATTTACTTTTTTGGCTGGGGACTTGCAGATCCGATCGCTAGTATATTCGTCGCAATCCTGATCATTATCAGCGGATGGCGGATTACTAAGGAGAGTTTTCATATCTTGATGGAAGGGACGCCAGAACAAATTAAATTAGCAGAAGTGAAAGAGGAAATAATGAAGATTCCACTAGTTAGAGATGTCCATGATATTCATGTTTGGTCGATCACATCAGGGGTTTTCATGCTTAGCGGCCATATTTCGGTTGAAGGAAAGGGAACACATGACCATGTCCTAAGAGCAGCGCAGACACTTCTGCATGACCGTTTTGGAATCGACCACAGTACGCTCCAAGTCGAAGCGGAGGAACAAGGTTGCCCTTGTGCGCATGAGCCTTGTAATTAGAGCATGTTCTATGCTTGATGAATAACGATTACTAATCGGGTGGAAAGATAACATAGGTAGGACAAGAGGCGGAATGAAAGTGAGGATGGGAATGGAAGAGAACAAAACGCTTGAATCAAAATATATTCAACAGCATCTTGCGAATGAACGAACTTATCTTGCGTGGGTCAGGACATCCATTACTATTATTGGGATTGGATTTTTGGCATCAAGTCTGCATTTCAATAATATCAAAGAAGTAAGCCAACTTGCCGACACGATCGCAGTTTTTGTGAGCATCTTTTCCTTGCTAGTTGGTCTTGCCATCTTGGCTCTTGCCACCAGACATTATTTTTTCGTTCAGAGAAATATTAATAGCCAAACCTTCGAATCAGCAAATAGACTGATAAAAGTATCGACAGGAATCATCTTTTTTATATTCTTGCTGCTCGGATTGTATTTAATTTCTATTTTATTTTGATCTTGAATTTGTACTGCTTAAAATTCGCTGTTTATGGCCGATAAATGAAATAGAAGGAAAAGCAGCGATAAAAAACGCAAAAGCAGAGGGCAGGATGGAGATCCCTTACATGTACATATTTGACGTAAAAACATTTGCCTTGACCACCGTATTTTTGATCATTTCCTTATTGATGGGGGTCGAATTTACTAGGCAGGTCAAAAAAAATCCGGTTCGAAAAAAACGAAGAAGTATTCTGTATTCTCTACTTCTGGCAGCTATCTTTTTATTGACACACTTATTTGTGATCATTTCAGCAGATATTCCTTTTTCAACGGACAACTTCTATTTATTCCTTCTACTGTTTTTTGGCATATGTTCGCTAGGTGCATACTCAGCTATGAGACTGTTGCAAAGCGATATTGCCACTACGCCACAGTATATTTATACAAGTATGCTGATCGCCACCACCATTCTGTTTGCAGAGTATACAGCCTTTCACCTCATTTTTAGCGATGCAACGGAGATACAGTGGATGTTAGCAATGTTAAGCACGTTAATGGTAACAGTCACCTCTTTTTTGCTGGTCAGGTTTATAATCCAAATTACGAATGAGGATCTCTACGAATTTATAAAGAAATATAAGTATTTGGGGAGTATCTTTGGGGGAATGGCCCTAGGTGGTATTCCATATATTGTCTTGACTTCGATGATACCGACTACGGAAGAAGCTGGATTCCAATCCTTTTTGGCTCCCTTCCTTTATATGGCTGCCGCTAATTTCCTCTTTATGCTTATCCCTGATCTTTTCGGTGAAAAATTGATCTTAAAAAATGTCCAATCTCATTTATCCTTGTTTAGCCATAATCCAGATTCTGTTTTCAGGGTTGATTTACAAGGAATGATCCTGAATGTGAACAAAGAGGCAGTTGAGTTGACAGGCTATACAGCCAGTGAACTCACTGGTCTCGATTTTATCGAGTTGATTGCCGACCGCGAAGAAAGCGAGAAAATTAGAAGGTATTATAGGAAAGTACTCAGCGGAGAGACAAAGGTAATTGAAACGACCTTAAAGAAAGCGGATTTGACCTCTGCTGAAGTGAGGATCACAGCTGTCAGAATCATCGTAAGGAATACGACTATTGGTGTTTTTGGAATTGTCAGGGATATTACGGAACAGAAAAAAACAGATAAAATGATTAAGTATCTAGCGTATCATGATGATCTGACAAACTTGCCGAACCGGCGACAGTTAGAGAAAGTGATGGCAAGATTGGATAGTAAGGGTGAAATTTTTTCTTTGATTTACCTTGATTTTAATCGTTTTAAAAGGATCAATGATACATTTGGTCACTCGTTTGGAGATCAGATTCTTGAACAAATCGGCAGACAGCTTGCTAAAGTAACACCTGGTAACTGCCTGGCTTCTAGAATTGGTGGGGACGAGTTTGCGATTCTCGTGACAAAAGGGAATAAACCAGAAAGAGTAGCAGACGAGGTGGTTAAGGCATTCCAGACACCGGTCTTTGCCGGTGGAATGGAGTTTTTGATTACTGCAAGTATCGGGATTGCTCGTTTTCCGGATGATACAAGTGATCTTGAGGTTCTGCTGAAGTACGCCGATATGGCTATGTATAAAGCGAAGCAGAACGGGACAAATGATTTTCAATTTTTTGACAAGAGTATGGTCGATCAGGATGTCAATAAATTTGAACTGGAGAATGACTTGCGAAACGCAATCAAAAACGATTCGCTTACCGTATACTATCAGCCAAAGTACAATGCAAACACTAATAATATCACCGGGGCAGAAGCGTTGGCGAGATGGAAGCATCCTCGTCATGGCATGATTCCTCCTGGGGTGTTTATCCCGATTGCTGAAGAGGCGAACTTGATCGTGTCCCTGGAAAGGATGATTATCAGGCAGGTATTCAGCCAGCTTGTTGTTTGGAAGGGGCAGAAATACCAGGTTCCGCGGACATCCATCAATATCTCAATCATTCATTTTTACCAGGAAGATTTCGTAAAGTTCATGCACCAATCTCTTATAGAGTATGATTTAAGTGGGGAATTGATAGAAATTGAAGTGACCGAAAGCATTATGATCAAAAAAGAAGATGGAATCAATGAACAGCTTCAGGCACTTAGGGAAATGGGGATTGAAGTCAGCATTGATGATTTCGGAACAGGGTATAGCTCCTTGAGTTATTTAAGCAAGCTTTCTGTTGATCGCTTGAAAATTGATCAAAGCTTTGTTGCCCATTCTCAGGAAAATAGTGAAATTATCTCTACGATCGTATCGATGGCAACGAACCTTAACTTGAAGGTCATCGCAGAGGGAGTGGAGACAGAATCTCAGATTGACTTGCTAAAGTCACTTGGTTGCCAGGAAGTCCAGGGCTATTACTATTCACCGCCGCTGCCCTCGGCAGAATATGAAACCAAGATGAACAGAGAGTTCCCTGAGAATGAACACGTTCTTTTGACTTGAGACTTCCGTTATGATACTATTCCAAATATGAAAAGTCCTCTAGGGTTCCGCAGCTGTATGGCTGGACTGGTCCGAGAGAGGACGCACAGGAACACATGTGTACACGGAGGGAAAAAAACCCGGGAGATATCGATGGATATCTCCCGGGTTTTTTTACTGAAATTTCGTAACAAGGTGCCCTGATTTTATATGAAAGGGAGGAATCAATATGGCGTGGATTTTTTTAGTGATCGCTGGCTTATTTGAAGTTGTATGGGCGATTGGCCTGAAGTATACGGATGGATTTACCAAGCTTTATCCATCGCTAATCACACTCGCTGGGATGGGAATAAGCTTTTATTTTTTATCCATGGCTGTTAAAACACTGCCGATTGGTACTGCTTATGCCATCTGGACGGGGATAGGTGCAGCCGGTGCCGTGCTGCTTGGAATCGTGTTGTTCGGGGAGCCGCGCAGTCTTCTGAGATTGTTGTTTGTAGCTTTCATTTTAATTGGAATCATTGGTCTGAAGGCAACTTCCGGAAGCAATTGATCTAGCCATAAAATCAGGCATTTAAAGCGAAAAGAAATGTCTGAAGGGATTTTTACTTTCCAGGAAAGAGATTGCCGAGGTGCAATCTCTTTTTTTCAAGCATTTTTTTCATAGAAAACCTCTTTCGAACCATTACATTAGATGAGATAATCTCTTTCATTTAGAATGAACTCCTTTTAAAAAGTATTTAAGTAAGTTAGTTGATTATGATTTAAGGTTACTAATAAGCCGTATTGGTGACCAAAAAATCGTAGAATTCCTGAACGGAGGAATTTCGTGGATGCAACCGGACAAATGGTGAAATTCGCCGGAATATGCCACTAATCCTGCAGCATATGAAGCTGACCAAAGAGCAGGCGGGCTCCTCTATTAGATGAACTAAAATCGAGAAAACAGGTCACCAAATTGCTTATTGGTGCTAAAAATGCCTATACACCTAGCATATGATCTCCGTTCTGATCAAGTTCTGTCTGAAGCAGGAGAAGGAAACGGCTAGTAGAAAGGTGCTTGCCACTAGGTAGTTGCGACAATCATAAAGGCGCTTGCGCTTTTCTTGCTATATCCACAAAATTTTCATAAGTCCACAAACCCTTGTTATACATGATTAGGAAACGCTTTCACACTTTTAAGAACGCGGCAGTTCACAATATCGATACCTTTCTTTGTCTTCAACGAAGAGTGCTGGAGTTATGATAAAAGTATCTTCAACTTGTTCTGATATTGCAATTTTAATAGATTCTATTTTTACGAGGTGAGTGCGTTGAAATTCGATTTAGTTCTTCTCCATGCACCAAGTGTTTATGATTTCCGCAAGAATGCATTGTTGGCTGGCCCAATCAGTGATGTTGTACCATCATCTCCAGTATTTGAAATGTATCCAATTGGGCTGACGAGTATTGCAGAATATTTAGAGCGTCAAGGGCTGCGTGTGAAGATCCTCAATATCGCAAACCGGATGCTGATGGATGAGAGCTTCGATGTCGAAAAGAAGCTAAAAAAAATTAAGACACGGGCCTTTGGGATTGATCTTCACTGGCTGCCCCATGCACATGGCAGCATCGAGCTTGCAAAAATAGTCAAAAAGCTTCATCCAGAAATCCCGATCGTTTTTGGTGGACTATCTGCCACTTATTACCATAAGGAATTAATTGAGTATCCCTTCATTGATTATGTCCTGAGAGGGGATTCTACCGAAAAACTGATGTTGCAATTGATGAAGTATATAAAATTTGGAACCTATCCGCTTGACGGAATTGCCAATTTAACATGGAAGGATAGCAACCAACCGGTTTACAATGCACTGAGCTATGTTCCAGATAGTCTGGATGAATTTGATATTCCTGGATATCGCTACACGATCAAATCGGTGTTTAAGTATCGAAACTTCCTAGATCCTCTCCCTTATAATGGCTGGTTGCAATATCCGAATACAGCGATTCTCACGGCAAAAGGGTGCACCCAAGGATGCCTGATTTGTGGAGGCTCCAAGCAATCATACAAGGATAATTGCAACCGCAAAGTGCTTGCCAAACGTTCCCCTGAGAAATTGATTGAGGACATTTTGTTCATTCAACGATTCAGCAGGGCGCCAATCTTCATTCTTCATGATATCCGCCAGGCAGGCAAAGAGTATGTGGATGATTTTTTCGAGCGGCTCAGTAAAATTAAGCTTAAAAATGAACTGGTTTTTGAACTGTTTCAGTTTGCAAATGAAGAGTACTTTGAAAAAATAGAGAAGGCTGTGCCGAAGTATAGCATTGAATTAACCCTAGAGACACATGATGAAAAAATTCGCCGATTCAATGGGAAATTCAACTGCACGAATGCGAAAGTCATTGAAACACTTCAGTCTGCATTAAAGCACAGCTGCAAAAAAATAGACATTTTCTTCATGGTGGGTATCCCGCATCAAGATACCCAAAGTGCACTAAAAAATGTCGATTTTTGTGAGGAAATTCATAATGCCTGCGGTGAAGATAAGCGGTTATCGTATTTTGTCGCTCCGCTTGCGCCGTTTCTCGATCCGGCAAGCCCAGCTTTTGAACATCCGGAGAAATACGGCTATAAAAAGTTCTGCAATACAATTGAAGATCATCGAAAAGCAATCACCCAGCCTTCCTGGAAATATATGCTTAGCTTTGAAACAGAATATATGACTAGAGATGAAATAGTCCAATCAACCTATGATTCTGCTAAAAAACTGAATGAATTCAAGTGGAAGTATGATCTTGTTGACAAGAAAACGCATGATGAAGTCATCGAAAAAATTGACAAATCACTGGAATATATAGAGAAAATTGATCAAATTGTTGCCCTGCCTGAAGAAGAAAAAAATCGTCAGTTGGCCCTCCTAAGCAAGGAAATGGAGGAGGTCAACAAATACAGTATTTGCGGAAAGCATGAGCTAAAATGGGAAGTGAAAAAGCATTACGCAAATATCTTCTCTCTGACTTCGATTGGATTGGAACTCCTGGCAGAGGACATTTTAATCAATGTTAAGCAACGGTTTAAAGCGGATCAAAAGCAACTTGCAGAAACTTCAAAAAGCCGAATATGAATAGCGAATCAAAAGCCGTCAGTGGACAATTCTGGCGGCTATTTTTCTATTTAAAAAAATCTTTTAGGCAATCATTCGAGAACATCCATGTTTAAAGATGCTTGAAATGTGAAAAATATAAGAGAATCAGAAAGTAATTAGCGGATGGAGGAAGGGAATCGATGATAGAATTTTTAAAAAGAGGAAACAAATCCTCGGGAATTGCTGCGCTAGGAAATACATTCCTTGCCATCATTAAAGGAGTTGCGGCAGGTATCAGTGGAAGTGGTACGATGTTGGCTACGACCCTTCATTCAATTGCCGATGCTCTAAATCAATTTTTTGTATTCATTGGCAGTTCCATTTCAGAAAAGGAAGCAACTAAAAGGTTTCCAACCGGTTTTGGAAGGGTTGTGAATTTATTTGTACTTTTAGCTGTCATTATTATTTCTATTATGGCGTACGAAACAATCCTCAAGGGATGGGAACTGATTCAGCATCCAAAATCTTCTTCTAATATGTGGTTGAACGTACTGATCATGATAGTATCAGTTCTTGTCGATGGCAGTATCCTGATTAAGGCAATGAAGGAAATCTCCCATGAAACGAGAAGTGAAGCAACAGGTTTTGGGATAATCCCTAACGCTTTTAAAAAAGTAAGTTTTGCTGCGCCTCCGACAAGATTGGTATTCTATGAGGATTTAATCGCAACATTCGGTGCGCTGATTGCTTTGGTTTCCATTGTACTTGCTGATGTAACTGGCTTTTATTTGCTCGATGGCATTGGAACTTTATTAATTGGCATTTTGCTGGTTGGAATTGCTGTGAAGATTGGCTATGAAAATACCGTTGGCTTAATTGGTGTAGCGGCACCAAAGGTAGTGGAGGACCGGATTGCTCAGTTGATCCTGTCCGATCCAGATGTGGTGGATATTAATACACTAAGAATTATTCAAGAGGGTAGACAGTATCATGTTGAAAGCTATTTAGAACTTCGTAAAGGACTGACACTGGCAGATGCCGATGATATTAAGTTTAGGGTCCGGGATAAAGTGCTGGCAGATCCGGATGTGGACGATGTAGTAATGGGTATCATCGAAGCGGATGATGTCCAGACGTGGAAACTTTAAAAAGATGAAAAAGCCCAGACAGTAAAATCTGTCCGGGCTTTTGATTAAGAGACTACTTCAGTCTTGTTTATAAAAAAATTTTCTGATGGTTCTCGTTCGGGTTGTTTTGTCACTTCAATATACTTGATGTGATGTTCTTCCATTTCAATGATTTTGAAATGGTACATGCCGAAACTGACCACGTCTCCCTGTTTTACTTCATAATTCTTGGTAAGGATCCAGCCTCCGAGTGTATCTACGTCTTCATCATTAATCTCAAGGGCAAGAAGATCATTTAGCTCGCTTACAAGCATTTTCGCATCAATAATATAGTGGCTTTCTTTAATTTTGCGAATCATAGGCACTTCATCCATATCGAACTCGTCACGAATTTCGCCTACAATTTCCTCCAGGATATCTTCAACTGTCACAAGTCCTGACGTACCTCCGTATTCGTCCATCAAGATCGCCATGTGAATGCGTTCCTTTTGCATTTTTACCAGCAAATCATGAATCGGAATGCTGTCAATGACTCTGATAATAGGGCGAATATAAGATGCGATTGCTTTTTTGCCGCGGTCCTGATCTTGAATCAAATCAGTCATGAACTCCTTGATGTTAACGAGACCGACGATATGGTCCTTGTCGCCATCAATGACAGGATAGCGGGTGAATTTTTCATCTTTTACAATCTGAAGGAAAGTCTCCAGTGAATCTTCCATCGACAAGGAAATGATTTCGGTACGTGGCACCATGATTTCCTTAGCAATCCTGTTGTCGAATTCGAAGATTTTATTTACATACTTAAACTCTGACTGGTTGATTTCGCCACTTTTTAAGCTTTCAGAAAGAATAATGCGCAGTTCCTCTTCAGAATGTGCTAAATCATTTTCTGAGGCAGGCTTAAGTCCGAATAGGCCAACTGTAAGGCGTGCAGATCCATTTAATATCCAAATAAATGGATACATAACCTTATAAAATAAGATCAGCGGACCTGCGGTATTCAACGATACCCACTCTGCTTTTTGAATTGCTAAAGTCTTTGGAGCCAATTCACCAATTACGACATGTAGGAATGTAATGGCTGCAAAGGCAATTCCAACAGACAAGATATGACCTAGAGACGGAGAGACATTCAGTCTAATGAACAACGGCTCCAGTAATTTGGCTATTGTCGGTTCTCCGAGCCAGCCAATAGCAAGGGCGGTAACCGTGATTCCCAATTGGCAAGCTGAAAGATATTCATCCAAGCCGCTAATGACTCTTTTGGCCAGTATCGCTTTTTTGTTGCCTTCTTCTATTAATTGGTCTATTCTGGAAGTTCGCACTTTAACGATCGCAAATTCCGAAACGACAAAAAATGCCGTTAGCGCAATTAAAATGGCAATCCAAACCAAGTTAAATATGTCCAAATAAATTCCCTTAACCCACAGATCTGCAGGTAAGGAGTCACCTCCTAGTAAATTAAGCTTTATTGACTTCAATTAAATAAATAAAATTTTTCAAGAATCTGCAACGGCCCATTTCCGTGGCTGGATCAGCCAAGGCCCATTACCTGTTATGCTGTTCCGTCCGCTCGGGTGCTTACATTCTTGATACGATAGTTTACCCCATCATACCACCTCAGCTTTATCATTTAAATGTAATTATATCATATCCGGAATAATTTCGGGGAAGATTAATATGATTATTACTATTGTATGAAAGAGATACATAATGTATGAAGTTCATCGTTTATTATAATAAAAAATTCTGACTTTAACAATTAAATGGATTCATAAGAGGAAGTAATGATCTTTAGTCAACTAGTGCATTTGAATGGAAATATATTTAAATATTCAGTAAGATAAACAAAAGGAGGGATTATATGGAAAATATTGTATTTGGTTTGGAAACGGAGCTTCAAAAGGAAGGGGAAAGCAATGAGCGAATTTGGGAAGAACCTTCCTTGCATTTCATTTGTAAAAGATCCCTTGATGGCATCATAAAGTACGTCTCGCCGTCTGTACAATCCATGCTTGGCTATGCTCCTGATGAACTAGTCGGAAAACTATACACCTTATTCGTACATAATGAAGACTATAAAAGAATTGCTAAAATTGCGATGCCTAAAGGAGAAGAGACTTGCAGCCTGACATACCGGATAGAGAGAAAGGATGGGGAATACATCTGGGTGAATTCTCAGATGTCTGTTACACGTGCCCAAAATACATACCAGCACTACGAATTGATTTCGATAAAGACTGATGATTCCGCCAAAGTAAACGTGGAGCATTTGATTCTGGAATATGAAAAGTTGAACGTTATTGGGCAGCTTGCAGCAGGGATTGCCCATGAAATTAAAAATCCTTTAACAAGCCTTAAGGGTTTTATCCAACTTATGAAAGCGGGAAGAGAACTGAATCATGGCTATTTAGCGATCATGGAAGAAGAAATTCAACGCATTGATGAGGTATCTAGAGAGCTGATGTTGATAGCGAAACCTCATAAGTCAAACTTTACTATTGTTAACATAAATGAATTAGTTGATGATGCTATCACCCTTCTTTATGCTGAGGCAGCGAAGAAGTGTGTCAAAATTATCAGAAAATCAAGAGGAAAGGATGCAATGTTTCTTTGTGATGGGAATAAAATAAAACAGGTGTTGATTAATTTACTGATGAACGCAATTGATGCTATGGACCTGCCGGGAAAGGTAAATATTTGGATTTCAAAAACAGAGGAAGACTTAACTATAAAGGTCGAAGATGCTGGCAAAGGAATTGCAAAAGAACATCTCGATAAGATTGGGACTCCTTTTTTTACAACCAAGGAAAACGGCAACGGTCTTGGCCTAATGGTTTGTCATAAAGTTATTGAAGAGCATAATGGCAAAATGAGTGTGAAATCAAGTCCCCAGGGAACAATATTCACAATCAGTCTGCCAATCCAGTAAATCGTTTGCCAGTATTGAATGTAAGTCTTAATAAAATCCAACAGACCGGACGTTCCATTCTCTAGCCAGAAGGCCATATACAATCAAGTCATGAAAGTTCCCATTTAGGAATTCTGCGTCGCGCAGTATTCCTTCTTTACGAAAACCTAGTTTAACTGGTATTGCTATGCTTTTCTGATTTTCCTTCCCGCATCGTATTTCTATTCTATTTAGGCCATGTCCGTAGAAAGCGTGGTTAATCACAGTGCTAACAGCTCGGATGGTAATGCCTCTGCCTTGCCACTTTTCTCCTAAATAGTAGCCGATGCTTGCCTGCGAATTAGCCCAGTCGATCGAATGAAGGCTGATACTACCGGAAAGGATACCTCTGTACCAGATTCCAAAGTGAAAGCTGCTGCCTTCTTGTAACCTTTTTTCCCACATTTGAATAGCAGAGAGAATCTGTGCAGGAGATTGAATTCCTTCTACCCAGGGAAGCCACTTGTGCAGGAACTTTCTGTTTGTGTCTACAAGCCAGAACAACTCCATGGCGTCCTGTGAACTAAAAAAGCGAAGGCTGATCTCAGAATCTGCTTTTAAGTAAGCCATATAACAACACCTCTAGTATCAGTTTATGAGGGAATTTATTCCTAATTCCGCTCGATGGTTTACAGAGAACATATGAGGGAATAAATCAATACATTCTTTTTTTAGATTGGGAGGAATCGTATGAAACTGACGACAAAGATTTTGATTGGCCTTGGACTTGGTGCTATGACAGGGCTGATCCTTAACATCTTTTCACCAGAATTGTTCACTGTTTTCGATAAATTCTTATTTACGCCGCTAGGTAAAATTTTCATCAATTTAATCAGCATGCTGGTCGTGCCAATTGTCTTGTTTTCGATCATTCTTGGGACAGCAGGGCTCGGAGATCCAAAGAAGCTCGGCAGAATTGGCTTTAAGGCTGTAAGCTACTTTTTAGCGACAACAGCGATTGCCATCATAATCGGCCTTGTACTAGCCTTTCTTATTAAGCCAGGGCTAATGGGGCAATTTGATACAACAGGAGCCGAATTTAATGCAGAAAAAGCACCGCCAATAAGCGAAACCTTTTTAAATCTTATTCCGGCGAATCCATTTGAAGCACTGACAAGCGGAAACATGCTTCAAGTAATTGTTTTTGCTTTGTTCATAGGAATAGCACTGACAGCTCTTGGTGATAAGACAAAAGGAATTGTAAATCTTGTTGAACAAGGCAATGACATCATGATGTATTTAGTAGAACTTGTCATGAAATTTGCCCCATTTGGAACCTTTGGTTTGATTGCTACAGCGATCGGCAGCCAGGGCTTCGACGCAATAAAGGCGATGGGTGTATATATGTTAGTCGTTGTTCTTGCATTAATCATCCATGCTGTCTTGACGTATGGATCAACCGTATACTTCCTTGGAAAAATGAATCCGTTCAAGTTTTTCAAAGGTTTCGCCCCAGCTATGGGAGTTGCATTCAGTACATCCAGCAGCAACGCAACTCTTCCCGTCTCAATGGAAACTGCCCAAAAAAATCTTCGTGTTCCAGAGCCGGTAAGCAGCTTTGTTCAGCCTCTTGGGGCAACGATTAATATGGACGGAACGGCAATCATGCAGGGAGTAGCTACGATTTTTATTGCACAGGTTTATGGCGTGGACCTTACGATGACGGAGATAGTGACTGTTGTGTTAACCGCAGTACTGGCAAGTATCGGCACTGCTGGCGTTCCTGGCGTTGGTTTGATCATGCTCGCCATGGTTCTCCAGTCTGTCGGCCTCCCGGTTGAAGGGATCGGCTTGATTCTCGGAATTGACCGTCTGCTGGATATGGCGCGTACAGCTGTCAATATCACAGGGGATGCAGCGTGTGCTGTCATTGTAGCGGAAACGGAAAAAAAGCACTCCCTTCAAAAGGGGAGGAGCAGAATCACAAATACAGAGGATAAACGGACACTTGAGTATTAAGAAAAAATCAGACCCTGCCAGCGCTGGCAGGGTCAAGATTATGTTATTCGTTCTCCAATCTAAGTAATGGCAAAAGCATAATGAAGGAAGTCTTATCCGGTTCGGATGAGCAGGCAAGAATGCCTTTGTGCTTCTCAATTATTTCCCGGCAGACAAATAACCCAAGACCAGTTCCAAGTGTTTTCGTTGTCACGAAAGGTTCAAAAATCGTCTTCAGCAGCTGGTCGGGAATGACCGGACCATTATTGGAAATCTCGATTTTTATATGTGTATCATTCACGAAGCATCCCTTGATTTCTATTTTAGGATCCGTACGGTACTGGCTCAGAACATCAATCGCATTGAAAATAATATTGATCAAAACTTGTCGGATTTCATCGGCATAGCCATACAATTCCATGTCATCCGCTACTTCCATGATAATTCTTACATTGGTGTCAAGGATGCTGGGATATAGGAAGTTCAATACCTCATCGATCATTTTATTTAAGGAAAAAAGACTTTTTTCCTTTCCAATTAATTCTTTTTTCGAAAGAAGCAGAAATTGAGAAATTCGGAAATTCAATTGTTCAAGCTCACTCGATATGATATCTAGATACTTCATATCCTCGTGTTCAGACTTCAATAGTTGAATAAATCCTTGGATGGAAGTCAGTGGATTACGGAATTCATGGATAAAACTTGATGTCATCTGGCCAAGCAATGTCAGCCGGTCCTTATGGGTAGAGTCGATAAATTGATTTTTTTCCTCAATGATTTTGTTTTTCTGTTCATTGTAATAAGAGACCGAATAATACAGGAAGGTATCAAAACAGTAATTAATACGGTTGATTGCCTCCTGTATTTCAGGCCACTCAACATTCATTTTATGCAGATGCTTGTAGATGATCGATCGGCCTGAATTAACATTGAAAACAAAATCACCAATATTGATGTTTGTGCGAACTTGTTCCTCGCCTACCATGAAAGCAAGACTTTGGAGATGTTCTTCCAGTTCTTCCTTTGTGTCAGAAAAAACAGAGAGAATGATTTCATACATTTTCTCCGCGCTATTGGTTATTTTCTCTCTATACGGATCATCTTCCGAGACGATAATTTTAACAGTCCAATCGGCTATGAGTTGCTCCCTTTCGCTAATGAGGAAGCTAAACAATCGGTTGTCCATAATTGGCAGCATTTTTATGTAGTCCTCCAGTTTTTCTTTTCGGTATATAAATTCGCTGTAAAATCACGGAATCCCTTTGTCGAAAAATGAGAACATCCGTGGAAATGCGTCGAAAAGAAAAAAACGTGACAAAAGACCGATATTTTTGCTACTTTGATGGAGATTTTTCTAGTTTGATCGACATGGAGGTTCCCTTTTGACTTGTGATCGAATGGAAGAAGGAGTATATTCATAATGTAGAAATTAAATAATAACCACAAGGGGAGCTGCCATGTGTAGCTGAGAGTGAGCGCCCGAGTTCTTACCCTTTGAACCTGTTAGGTAATGCTAGCGAAGGAATGTGGATGCGATAGGAAAGCAATCTTGGGAGCCTATATCGATCCCTGATTGCTTTTTTTGTTACTGAAGCAGATAAGGCGTGTTGAAAACGGACCTCATTCTGAAAAGGAGGAGGAACAAAAATGAAACAAGAACAGACTCTATTTTTAGTGGAGATTGCGGTATTTTCGGCACTGGCTTATTTGCTGGATCTATTCTCCGGTTTTTTATTTTCGAGAATTTGGCCGCAGGGAGGTTCGGTTTCCATCGCAATGGTGCCGGTATTCTTGATGGCATTTCGCTGGGGAATTAAGGGAGGGGCAATTACTGGTCTCCTGTTGGGGCTATTGCAATTCATCCTAGGCTTTTCGCAAATTTTCCATCCTGTTCAGGGGATCATCGATTATTTGATTGCCTTTACTGTTTTAGGATTTGCCGGTCTATTTGCCAAGCAAGTCCAAGTGAATATCAAAAATGGAGATAAAAAAAAGTGGATTGGCTGGATTATCGCAGGTACCTTCGTGGGAAGCGCACTTCGCTTTATCGCTCACTTTTTCTCTGGCTGGGTCTTTTTCGGAGTTTGGGCACCAGAAGGACAGCCAGCATGGCTTTATTCACTCATCTACAATGGAACCTATATGCTTCCAAGTATGATCTTAAGCGCCATTATGATCATTCTTGTTATTAGCTCCGCTCCGTCAAGGATGGTAAGATCGAAGCAATAAAAATATGAAATGCAAGGAGAGCTGACAATTCGTTCAGCTCTTTTTTTAAAAATTGTCGATTTTATGGCGTTTTGGTGCTTCGTGATTTATATCACAGTAAAATAGATCAGTACCTGATTAAATAAAGATAATCATTCTCAATTAGTTACCTCAAGTCAATGATTTTCTGATACAATAAATTTAAGAAACTAAAAAAGGTGATGGCTATGCTGGGAAATCTTAAGACTGGTGAAAAGGGCCGGATCATGAATATTGCGGGAACGGATAAATTTGTCAGACGAAGACTGCTAGATTTCGGGATCGCTGAAGGATCAGAAGTGTGCATAAAATGCATTCTGCCTTTTGGCGGCCCGGTCATGGTGGAATCGTGCGGTCAATGCATCGGTATCCGCCGCAAAGAAGCATTACGGATCGAAGTGGAGCGGGTATGATGAATATCGCGCTTATCGGCAATCCAAATACCGGTAAAACTTCATTATTTAATAACTTAACAGGATCATATGAATATGTTGGCAACTGGAGCGGAGTAACGGTCGAAAAGAAAGTTGGCCTTTTTAAGAATGGAAAGGATCAGCTGATTGATTTACCAGGAGTCTATTCGCTCAAT
Organism: Mesobacillus stamsii; assembly: GCF_030814065.1. Lineage (NCBI taxonomy): Bacteria > Bacillati > Bacillota > Bacilli > Caryophanales > Bacillaceae > Mesobacillus > Mesobacillus stamsii. The sequence goes on along the minus strand of NZ_JAUSUN010000019.1, from coordinate 7,670 downwards.
CCATTGTCGAAGGATGAAGGGGTGGTTACGAACTTCTTCCTGGAAGAATCTTTTGAGAAGCTTTTGAACATCTTGGATGCGTCCCAATTAAGGCGGAACTTACATCTCACCCTGCAACTTTTGGAATATGGAGCACCAGTCACAGTTGGGTTGAATATGCTGGACGTCGCAAAAAACAGAGGCATTCAAATCGATATTGAAAAGTTGTCAAAATCATTGGGTGTCCATGTTGCTCCAGTAGTGGCAAGGTCGGGAAAAGGCTGTAAGGAACTTGCGGAACTGGCAACAGGAGAAGCGACAGTGTCAAGCGAAAAAACGCTAGTCTATTATGGAAAAGCGATAGAGGAGGGAATTCTCCAGCTGGGACAGAAGCTGAATGGGAGGACAAGGCATCCTGTTCGCTGGCTGGCGATTCAACTGTTTGAGGGAAATCCCTATGTAAAAACCTATTTAACAACGTTTTTGCCAGAGGCAGAAATTGAATCCATTGTCGATTCAGTAACGGTTGCACAGCAGCAACAATCGGGCGGCATACAAGCGCTCGACCAGGTGATCCACCGAAAACGAAGTGATGCAATCGAAAAAATTGTGTCTGCAGCCACTACCATTCCAGTAGATGGGAAAATTCCTTTGTCGGAGAAAGTCGATCGGATCGTGACGAATAAATTCCTCGGGATCCCAATCTTTCTCTTCATGATGTACATCCTGTTTATGCTAACCTTTGACTGGCTCGGCTTCCCACTGTCCGATGCATTGGATGCAGTCCTATCCGGACCCGTTACAGCTGGAATCACAGCAGCACTCAACTTGGCAGGGGCATCCTCGTTTATTCAAGACCTTATCCTTGATGGAATTGTCGCCGGGGTAGGAGGAGTCCTGGTATTTGTACCACAAATTTTTATTTTATTCTTTTTCATTTCGCTGCTTGAAGATTCAGGGTATATGGCCCGTGTCGCACTGGTCATGGACAGGTTAATGGAATCTGTCGGCCTTAACGGGAAGGCCTTCATCCCAATGATGATCGGATTCGGCTGCAATGTGCCAGGGATCATGGCAGCACGGACGATAGAGACACCAAAAGAGAGATTGATGACCATCCTGCTGACGCCGCTAATGTCATGTTCAGCAAGGCTTCCTGTATACGCATTGTTTGTCGGTGCGTTTTTCACAGGCAACAAGGCTGCTGTCGTTCTTAGTTTGTATGTACTAGGAGTTGCAGTGGCACTGATTCTGGCCAAGGTCTTTTCAAAAACATTGCTGAAAGGGGAAACATCCGTTTTCGTTATTGAGCTGCCGCCATACAGAATGCCGCAGGCAAAAGCACTTTGGAGAAGCACCTGGGATAAAGGAAAAGGCTTCGTAAAAAAAGCCGGAACATTCATCTTTGCAGGTTCTGTGCTGATTTGGCTGCTCGCCTATGCTGGTCCCGAAGGCGTGAATGTCAGCATGGATGAAAGCTATCTGGCACTGCTAGGAGGAATCTTTGCGCCTCTATTCGCTCCGATCGGATTCGGAACATGGCAGGCAAGTGCTTCCCTTTTCACTGGTTTCCTGGCGAAGGAAGCGATTATTTCCACCATGAACATCATCTACTTTGTGCCAGATGAAGCAAGTCTTCAAGGGTTGCTCGCGATTCATTATACCCCACTTGCTGCTTATAGCTTCATGGTGTTCATTCTGCTTTATATCCCTTGTCTTGCGACTACCGCGACCATTTATAAAGAAACAGGCTCTAAACGCTGGACTGCCTTTTCAATCGGCTATGCGCTAGTCGTCGCTTATCTGTTGTCGCTAGTCATATACCAGGGCGGAATGCTGATGGGATTTAGCTAACAGCTGAAGGAGGAAAGGAACATGATCGCAAATATTGTAATTGGCGGAGCCATTTTCGGATATGCCGGCTGGGCCTTCTATCGATTCATCCAAAAATCAAAAGAAGGAAAATGTGCTGCTTGCTCTATCCAAAGCTCCTGTTCAAGCAACTGTAGCGTTAATCAGAAAAAACAGGTCAAATAAGGGGAAAAGAGGATTCGGAATTGTTTTATTTTATTCTGAGTCTTTTTTTGTTGAATTTCGAGCAAGTAAGTGTAAAATTACACTAAAAGAATGAAGAAGGATGAAGCGGATGACGAGAGATGAAATCATTAGCAGGGTTTCGGAGAAATTGAGGATCCTTAGAGCAGAAGTAGGTTATACCCAGGATAAAATGGCTGACATCATTGGAATCTCCAAAAAGACCCTTGTCCAAATCGAAAAAGGCAGAGCACAGGCCGGGTGGTCCATTGTCGTTACTATCTGTGCATTGTTTAGGGAGACGGAGTCGATTCAGTTTTTGCTCGGCAATGAACCGCTTGAGGTGCTCGAAACGATTGCTCATGAAGGTACAGATTACCGAAAAGAAAAGACGTTGGGAGGGAAAGTCTGGTGGCGGGAAATCGCCAGAGTTGGTGGCTTTGTCATGCAGCAAAATATTCTCAGCCAGCATTACAGGATCGTCGATCAAGATGATTTTCGGATTTTTAGCAGTTTTGAAGAAATAGAAACTAGGCATCGTTTGAAGGAACTTGCTTCAGAAGCAATGGATAGTTAGAGAGCCGGGCACCTTTTCCCCGGCTCTTCCACTGTTATTTTGCTATAAGCACATGACAATGAGCATGACTTGCAACCTTTTGACTTACACCTCCGAGGAGCTTCCGCTTGATTCCTTCATTTCCTGACTTCCCAATAATAATCAAATCTGCATCGACTTCCTTTGCATATTCCAAAATACTTTCCGCCGGATTTCCTTCTAAAATAGAAAAATCACTGTCCATATGAAGGGATTCCAATTCAGATTTGATCGTTTGGAAGACTGTTTCCGTACTATGCGTAATAATTGCGTGCTCTGATTTGTCAAAAGCACCTTGTTCTGTGGTTAAAGGAGGAACTTGGAGTCCGTCTGCAGGAAAGCTGGCAATTGGCAACGGCATACTTGGTTGGTCAACTGAGTCGATCAGTTTATTTTTTACTTTTTCTTCATATACATGACCAACAAACAGCTTGATCCCGTCTAAGTTTCTAGTAAGTTCCTTCGTTAACTGAAGGGCCTTTTGAGCACCAGCGGAATCATCATAAGCGAGAACCACATTTTTCATTGCGGCCATATTCTTCTACCTCCAAGGTTCGTACTTCTTTTTCTTGTCCTTACCCGTTTTTCCAAAAGAACTAACATGAAAAAAATTGGGTAAACCCTCATAAATGATCAAAAAGCGACGAAACTTGTTGTAAATCGTTTATTTTGAGATAAGGAGTGGCCTATATGGGAAAAGATTCTCAAAAGGCAATACATCCGACAATACGGAAATGCCTGCAGCACCTTGATGTCATCCAAGCAGATGACAAAACAAAACAGATCGTTTACATGTATATGGAAACGCTTCTCCGGGAAAGGGATAGGGCTGCTGAGGAAATGGAGAAAAAGGAAATAAATTAATGTAGGAAAGGATCACTCGCGTATTTGGCGATTGGTCTTTTTTTAGCAAAATGTGTTAATTCCTTTTGAATAATGGGTAAAAGAAAGTGTTCTGTTTCTAAACTATTTTTAAAAGGTTGGGGTGCTCAGTGAGCAAAAATTTACTAGCAGCACGTTTTTTAAACGGCTGGAAGAGGTTTCATATGAACCAAGTGCTTGTTTTGTCAGTTTCAACAGCAATACTGGCATTCTTGAGCTTTTTCCATGTTTATTCGGAGGGGGCAGACATCAGCGCATTGAACGATGACATGGCCCAGTCTACTGTCATTTACGATGTCAATGGAGAGGTCGCAAGCAAAATTTCGGCAGTGAAAAACGAAGGGATCAAGATTGAAGCTGTCCCGGACCATGTCAAAAATGCAGTCATTGCCATCGAGGATCACCGCTTTTATGAACATTCTGGGGTGGATCTTGTTGGAATTTCGCGGGCTTTTGTACAAAATATCAAGGCAGGCAGCATTGTGGAAGGTGGAAGTACGATCACGCAGCAGCTGACAAAGAATGCTTTGCTTTCGAGTGAAAAGACATACAAAAGAAAGTTGGAAGAATTCTTCTTGGCCAGGGAAATCGAAAAGCAATATTCCAAAGATGAAATCATGCAAATGTATCTGAATCGGATTTATTTCGGTAATGGCTCATGGGGCATCAAAGAGGCGGCAATGGGCTATTTTGGCAAGGATGTAAAAGATCTTTCCATAAGCGAAGCAGCTTTGCTTGCGGGACTGATCAAGGCACCATCGGCTCTCGACCCACATAAGAACTATGATCAGGCCATGGAGAGAAGAAATCTTGTTCTGCAAATGATGAAAACGAACGGATTTATTAAGGAAGAGGAATACAATCAGGCAGTTGCTGAAAAAATTGCCCTCAATAAAAATGGCGAAGACCCGTTACGCGGCCGCTACCCTTTTTATGTAGACCATGTTATCGAAGAAGCCATAAAAAAATACGGTCTAACTCAGGAAGATGTACTGACTGGCGGACTGAAAATTTATACCGAACTCGATAGAACCATGCAGTCAGCGGTGGAAGCCACTTATCAGAAAGATGAAATATTCCCGAAAGGAACAGAAAAACAACTAGTCCAAAGCGGCGCTGTATTGGTCGATCCAAAATCAGGAGGCATCCGTGCTCTTGTAGGCGGCCGCGGGGAACATGTATTCCGTGGGTATAATCGAGCTACCCAGCTAACAGCACAGCCCGGCTCAACCATGAAGCCGCTCGCCGTATATGCTCCAGCGGTGGAAGAAGGCTGGGATGTTACCGACATGCTTAAGGATGAGGAAATGGAATTCAAAGATTACAAACCACATAATTATAATGATCAATATAAAGGCGAGGTGCCGATGTATGAAGCACTTAGGGACTCCTTGAATGTGCCTTCAGTCTGGCTTTTGAATGAGATCGGAATTGTCAAAGGGATGGAATCTGTCAAGAAGTTTGGAATACAACTCGATCCACAAAACGATCGGAATTTAGGTCTGGCACTAGGAGGTTTATCGAAAGGGGTATCTCCCTTAACGATGGCTGAGGCATACTCGTCGTTTGCGAACAGTGGTGAGCGGTATGAAACGCACGCGATTACGAAGATCGTAGATAAGGAAGGCAAGACAATTGTGGAGTACAAAGGGAAAAAGAGCAAGGTTGTCTCAAAAGAAACCGCAGAAAAAATGACGACTATGCTGCTTGATGTTGTTCAGGATGGAACAGGAAAAGGAGCACAAATCCCTGGCAGGGAATTAGCTGGAAAAACGGGATCTACCCAAGTTCCGATTCAAGGAATAAATGGAACAAAAGACCAGTGGTTTGTCGGCTACACTCCCCAGCTTGTCGGGGCTGTATGGGTTGGTTACGATAAAACCGATAAAGAACATTATTTAACGACGACAAGTAGCGAAGGAGCCGCTCTGATTTTTAAAGATTTTATGTCAGAGGCCTTGAAAAATACAACAGCAGAGTCCTTCGGTGTCCCTCCACTTTCAAAATATATAGAGGAACATAAGCAGCAGCAGCGTGCCAAGTCTCTAAAGAAATTAGAAACAATAATTAAGAAAGAATCAGAAAAACTGAAGAAGCAGTGGGAAGAAGCAAAAGAGAAGCTGAAGAAAAAAGATGAACCAAAAGCTAAACCCGATAAGAACAAGGAAAAAGACAACATAACGGAAGCCGCTACGACAACCGAAACTGGTGACAGCAAACCCGAAACCGAAGATAAAAATGATGCAGGAAATGGAGAAGATAACGGAGGAGCAGCAGACGCCGGAGCATCAGGAGATACTAATGGTTCAGGTGCAGGGGATACTGGAGGAACAGGGGAATCTGGAGGTGCAGGAGATGCTGGTGGAGGAACAGGGGATACTGGTGGTGCAGAAGATGCCGGAGGAGGATCAGGAGAAACCGGTGGAACTGGCGAGGATGGATCAAATAGGGAAAAAAACAATAACTAAATGGAAACAGCACGGGATTCCTGTGCTGTTTTTTTAAATTTTGAAGCAGCAGCACAAACCATTTTTGCTTTATCCTAAACGAAAAAAAAAGAGGCTAGCCTAGGCAGCCCTTTTCACTAAACTTATAACAAACTAAACAAGAAACCGATCACGACAATTGCCCCAATGATCATTAAAATAGTTCTAACCACAAAATATCACCTCAATTTTATTATGCTTAAATACAACTAAATTTGAAAAGATTCGGTAGTCTCAATCAGATGCTTGCGCTTCACCCGTAAAACAGAAGCTTCATTTGATACCAATTTTGTCAGCAGTGTCAATTTAGGTTCTACATCGATACCTTCCATAATTATTTTTAAAGTCGTATTTGGTTCAACAGTTAACAAGAAGGATACAAGCTTGGATAAAGAGGTTGCCTCAACTGCCTTTTGACGACTGTAAAGGTAAGTAGTCCCATCCAATTTGCTGGCAGTCTGATAAATTTCAAGCATTTTCTTCATTGTAAATTTCTTTTCGACCAATACATTAGATGAGATAATCTCTTTCATTTATAATTAACTCCTTTAAAAAACTTTTTAAGTAGGTTAGTTGAATATTACCCCGTAATCGTGGTTTGAAAACCTTCATGGAGTTAAATGGGCGATGTTGGTAGAATTGGCGATTGCAAATTCCTGTAACCGGAAAAAGAGGTAACCAATGAGCCATATTGCCCTGAATCTCCAGAAACCGGAAAAAGAGGTATCCAATGAGCCATATTGGTGCCCTGAATCTCCAGAAACCGGAAAAAGAGGTAACCAATAAGCCGTATTGGTGCCCTGAATCTCCAGAAACCGGAAAAAGAAGTAACCAATGAGCCGTATTGGTGCCCTGAATCTCCAGAAACCGGAAAAAGAGGTAACCAATGAGCCATATTGGTGCCCTGAATCTCCAGAAACCGGAAAAAGAGGTAACCAATGAGCCGTATTGGTGCCCTGAATCTCCAGAAACCGGAAAAAGAGGTAACCAATGAGCCGTATTGGTGCCCTAAATCTCCAGAAACCGGAAAAAGAGGTAACCAATGAGCCGTAGTGGTTACCAGAATCTCCAGAAACCGGAAAAAGAGGTCATCAATAAACAGCTTGGCGTCATAATGCTCCAGAAATAGCAAATATCAAAGAGCGGCCGGCCTGCGGTGGAAGCTTTTATGAGAAAACACCCAGCATAAGACCTCAGCGCTGATTAAATCCGCCTCTAGCAGGAGAAGGAAACGGGTGCTTGCCACTAGGAAGTTGCGACAATCATAAAGGCGCTTGCGTTTTTCTTATAATATCAGTATTTATGTGTTGACCCTTTTTAATGGTGGTAGTGTGTGCGTTACGTTACAAAGACTCTTGTTTTTGTCACAGAATGTTGCGAAACAGCTTTGTTGTCTCTGGTTTTCCTATGGTAGCTTAATCATAAGCATATGAATATCAGGAGGTTGTTGAGATGGCGGAGCTAACAGTAACATTAAGCATCGCGAGCATCATGATTCTTGGCTATTACATCGGATACGCAATTTATAAGGGATAATTTTTGGAAAAAAAGCCATAATGAAAAGCGGAAGCAGCATTCATGACTGCCTCCGCTTTTCTTATTTTAACGGATTTCCGAAAGAAGTCTCTCATCCTCAAGGAATGGGAAGGGCTAAAGCCCAATGAGTAGGTGGGAGATGAATTTCGGTTGGCTTT
>NZ_JAUSUN010000018.1:0-75457 GCF_030814065.1 Mesobacillus stamsii | reverse complement strand
TGTCCTTTTTTATTTTTCTTAATCGACAAAAGTTCTTAGCATCTGAGTGTTCTCTACAAAACTCAAGGCGACAACTTTTTTGCAAGAGTCAAGTTATATACTAGAAAGCTCGCCTTCCCAAACGTATACAAATTTCTAAAACGACAAGGGAATATCCACTTTCCTGTAATAATTAATTCAGAGCTTGCCAAAAGAACAGCAGTGTTTCCAATGTTGAAGGAACACGGGATGTCTGTCTCCGGTACTTCTGTTCCGAATATTTACGAAGCTAGAAAGCTCCATTTTGAAGAATTATTTCATTGGAATGCAACGAATACAATTGGTACGAAGCTATCGCTTGAAAACCGCTTGTGGAAACGGGATCCTACAAATGACAAACGTGTCATCCAATTTTGCTTGGCCCTTCCAGAAGATCAATATGTACAAAATGGAATGGATCGAGCCCTGATTCGCAGAGCGACAAAGGGGATGTTACCAGACAAGGTCCGTTTAAACCAAAATATCAGAGGAATACAAGGGGTGGACTGGGTTCACCGGATGTCCTCCACCTGGGATGAATTTCGAAGAGAACTTAGCGAAATGGAAAAGGACCAAACGATTTTCGAATTTTTAGATCGGGACATAATTAAAAACTATATAGCAAAAGTAAGTGAGGTTCCGTACCCAGAAGCAGCTATCGATTCAGAGTATAGGATGCTAATGAGGAGTCTGATTGTATACAGGTTTTTAAAAAAAATGAAGGGAGGTGATTTTGATGAAAAAAGAGTGGAAAACACCAGCATTGGAAGTCTTAGATATTAATAGGACTGCAGCAGCTTCACTTGAAGGGTGGCAGGATGAGGCGTATGTTGATAACCAACCAAACTTTGGTAATCACCATGCATCTTAAATAATTCGACTGGAAGATTAGCAACTACAATGGAATACTGCCCTTATACCGAACAAGTATGAGGGCTTTTCCGCTCATTACTATTATAGCAAAAGTATGGAGTGAAAAGGATGGCAGACACCATGAAAAGATGGAGATATAGAGCGTTTGGGTTATCAATCATAAGTGATGTTCCTCTACCAGAATTACCAATAACAGTTTGTCTAACCGATGAAGCAGACGTGACAGTGACAAGCGAAGATCTTTCAAAAACATGGACTGATCTAGGAATCCATCCCTACAGTTTTAAAGTCAAAGAAAACTACGTGCTATTCCAGCTTCCTAACGTAGCAATTTTCCTTATTAAGAATGGGAAGGAAATCATCGTCTCGCCGTGGCCAGGAGCTGACCCTGCACAAATAAGGCTTTACATCCTCGGAACATGCATGGGAGCGATATTGCTCCAAAGAAAGATCCTTCCATTACATGGAAGTGCAGTTTCTGTTGATGGAAAGGTTTATGCATTTATTGGTGATTCTGGCGCAGGAAAATCAACATTGGCAACCGCCCTGTTGGAGAAGGGGTTTGATCTGTTAAGCGACGATGTCATCCCGGTTTCGATTTCCTTGGAAGATGGCCTGCCTTATGTGACCCCTTCCTATCCTCAACAGAAATTATGGGCAGAAAGTCTGAATCACTTTGGTATGAACGCAAGAGAGTATCATTCGATTTACAAAAGAGAAAATAAATATTTAATTCCGGTCGCAACCAAATTCTCGGAAGAAGTGCTCCCGCTAGCAGGTGTATTTGAGTTAATAAAAAAAGACCAACAAAGGATCGAATTTTCCCCTGTGGTTGGACTTGAACGCTTTAATACATTATTTGCCCATACATACCGCCATATATTTATAAAACCATTAGGGTTAGTGGGCTGGCATTTTTCCGTTTCCGCAAAAATGGTGGAAAAGGTTCAGTTTTATCAAATAAAACGTCCTGCGACAGGCTTTACAGCTCCGCAGTTAGCGGAACTTATTTTAGAAACGATAAAAGAGGAGCAACTAATATGGGAAGCATGAAAAAATGGAGCAGCACCACTATCGTCACTCAAAGTCCAGGAAACATTGTTAGTGACATGGCCGGAGATAAAGTAATGATGAGCATAGAAAATAGTAAGTACTATAATTTAGGGGAGATAGGCGGATATATTTGGGATCTTATAAAACTCCCCGTTTTAATGGAAGAGGTAATTGCTAGGCTTACTGCTGAATATGAAATCAGCAAACAAGAATGTGAGCTACAAGTTTTTGCTTTTATGGAAAGCTTAGCGAACGAGGGATTAGTCCAAATAAAAGGATGAAAGGAATTTGAACCAGTGAATAAGGTTAAGATCTTTTTTCATTCATACGATCGACATACAAGGCTTCTTTTTCTGGAGGCATTTGTTTTTTTAGCTTGGGCAAGGATGCTGAAATTTCTTCCTTTTGGGAAAATTGCTCCAACATTAGGGGAGCAAATGTGTGAATCCTCACTTGAAAATAATGAAACAGAAAGAAAAATCGTTAAACAGATTTCTCAAGCGGTTACGATTATGAGCAAATATACATTTTGGGAAAGTCAATGTCTCGTCAAGGCGATTGCAGCTATGAAAATGCTAGGGAGAAGGAATATCGATACTACCTTATACTTAGGGACAGCAAAAGATGAAAAGGGCCAATTCATTGCTCATGCATGGCTGAGAAGTGGCCCGTATATACTTACTGGTGCAGAAGAAAAGCACAAGTTTACTAAGATAGGCTGTTTTGCTAAAACTTATAGCCGGAAAGTTTAAGGAGAGCAAAATGAACAACAACCCCAATCTTGAAATGGAAAAATTACCGAAAGAATTAACAGTTCTATTTTCATTGCTTTCATCACGTACAGGGCAAGATCAAGAATTATTAAATATGGATTGGGATTTCTTCCTAGAGCTGGCTTTCCATCACCGCGTTTACCCGGTCTTATATAAAATGATAAAAAGTCAGAATGAACGTAGAATTCCTCCTAATGTATTTGCTGTTTTGGAGCAGGCTTACCGGTCCAATACATTTCAGATGATGCAGTTATGTCAAGAAATGGAGTTTGTTAACAGACTTTGTACCGAAAGCACGATTCCGTTGCTGTTTTTGAAAGGCCCAGTGCTGGCAATTGAGCTATATGGTGATATTTCCCTAAGAACTTCGTGTGATTTAGATATTCTCATCCCAATCGCTGATTTAGAAAGGCTGAATGGCATCCTAATCCGTGAAGGGTATCAAAAGGATGATTATATCCTTTCTGTCTTAGGCGATTGGAAGTGGCGGCATCATCATGTCACCTATTATCATCCAGCGAAAGGGCTGAAATTAGAAGTTCATTGGAGGCTGCATCCTGGTCCAGGCAAAGAACCAAGCTTTACGGAACTATGGAGCAGGAAAAGAAAATCGGATTTTTTAAGAACCCCTGTCTATTACTTGGGAAAGGAAGACTTATTTTTCTTCCTTGTATCCCATGGTTCCCGGCACGGATGGTCAAGAATTAGATGGCTGCTTGACATCCATCAATTGCTGCAGCAAAAAATCGATGGGGGGATTTTACATTCTTTATTAAAGAAGTTTCATAGTTTGAAGATTGGCGGCCAAGCGGCGATATTGTCGACGCAGTTGTTCGATACGAAAATCCCGAAAGAACTGACTTGGATGCTCGATGAACCGCAAGCAAGCATCCTTGCCGAACAAGCTTTTTTTTATCTTCATAATCAAGTTAATTTGCACTCAAACTTATTGCCTCCAGAGGTTTTCGATTACCATAAGCGCCATCTGTTTTCTTTAATGTCCTTTCCGCAAAAACTACTTTATGCAATTAGTACACTTTATCCTTACCATACAGACTTGGCTACTTTGCCATTACCTAAGTACCTGCACTTTTTATATTTTCCGTTGCGTCCATTTCTTTGGGCATGGAGAAAGACAAGGAAACATGCCTTGTCATAGGAGGAAACCTGTTATGAAGTATGCTTTATTTTTTCTGAAAAAGATTCATGACCAGTCGGGAATCATTCTTTATTTTAACCTGATGAGCATGGTGTTCATCACTTTGTTTGAAAGTTTTGGGATCTTTATGCTTATTCCGCTGACAGGACTCACAGGAATGATAAAAAATGATTGGAATGATTCCTCCATCATTTCTTCCATTGAAAAATTTTTTAGTGGATTGCCAGAGACGGTAAGCTTTCTGCTCATCTTGTTCATCTATGTCCTGATTATCATTGGGCAAGGGTTCTTCCAAAGAAATCAGACTATTTTAAATACGAGAATTCAGCAGGGTTTCATTCGTCATTTAAGAGAAGAGACATATAAGCATCTTATCACCGCCAATTGGGAATATTTTTTAAAAAAGCGAAAATCAGATATTACAAATTCCATGTTAACGGAAATAGCAAGAGTAAGTTCAGGTACGAACTTGGTTTTGCAGTTTGTCGCTTCTTTTGTATTTTCCTTTATTCAAATAGCGTTTGCTTTGTGGCTTTCCGCCAAGATCACTGTTTTTGTGATGATAGCTGGATTGGTCCTTCTATTATTCAGTCGCAAATTCATAAAGCAATCGAGTTTGTATGGCGATCGAACACTAACTTTATCCAAACGGTTCATGGGGGGAATTACCGACCATTTTAATGGGATTAAAGATATTAAGAGCAATAGTTTGGAAAAACAGCATATTAAATGGTTTGAGGATTTAAATAGCAGCATGGAAGAAAACATGGTTGATTTGGCGAAGCTAAGATCGAAATCACAGCTTATTTATAAAATAGTTTCCGCGTTTTTGATCACTTTGTTTGCATTTGCAGCGATCAGTATCTTTTCTGCAAATCCTGCAGAATTACTGTTAATTCTGGTTATCTTTTCCCGAATCTGGCCAAGATTTTTTGCGATCCAATCGAGTTTGGAAAAGCTAGGAGAAGTACTTCCTTCCTTTCAATCGTTAATGGAATTACAAAATGAGTGTCTAGCGGCTAAGGAATTTGGCCTATTGGAGGGGGAAGGGGTCCATCCCATAGAGATGAAACAGGAAATGGAGTGTCGGTCCGTCTACTTTCGCTATAAAAAGACCGAAAAATCCTATGCATTACATGAAATCAATATAAAGATCAAAAAAAACACGATGACAGCAATTGTTGGCAGTTCCGGAGCAGGGAAAAGCACTTTAATTGATTTATTAATGGGATTAAATAAACCGGAACGCGGATTCGTCCTGATCGATAAAACACCGTTGGAAAGCTGCAACTTGCTTTCTTTTAGAAAGTCAGTTAGTTATGTTTCACAAGATCCTTTTCTATTTAATGCTAGTGTAAGAGAAAATCTGCTATTAATAAAACCGGGGGCCGAAGAAAGGGATATATGGGAAGCACTGGAATTTGCAGCAGCTGCCGATTTTGTAAGAAGGCTACCAGATGGGTTGAATACTCAGATTGGCGATAGAGGAATAAAACTGTCCGGCGGGGAAAGGCAGCGGCTTGTATTAGCAAGAGCCATCTTGAAAAAACCGGCTATTCTAGTATTGGATGAAGCAACAAGCGCACTCGATGGGGAAAATGAAGCGAAAATCCAGGCTGCTGTTGGAAAATTAAAAGGCCAAATGACAATCATTGTGATTGCCCATCGATTATCAACGATAAAAAATGCCGATCAGGTCATCGTGTTAGATAAGGGAAAAGTGATCCAACAAGGTGCCTTTTCCCAATTAGCTTCAGAGCAAAAAGGGATGTTCGGAACTCTCCTAAAAAGGCAAATGGAAGCAGTAAATTAAGAATTTAGAAAATTTGCTCTTGACACGTTCTTTATACAGAACTAAAATGAGGATAGCGAATGAAAAGTCGACAAAAATAATTTTTTTTGCGATTTATGTTCTTTATCTAGAACGACCAGAAAATAAGGTGGTTGAATAATGAATGAAAAAAATGCTTTAGCGAAGGACATCAACATCAAGGAACTTTTGGCAACTTTAAAGAAAAGAGTTTGGGTGATTTTAGTCATCATCGCCTTATCAACTATTGCTGGGATTGTTTATAGCTCCCTTACTGTTCCTACACCAGTATACGAAACTACTGCAAAAATCATCTTAGGCGAAGAAGCAGATATGAATACCCTGCAAGTGATTATTAAAGATAGGATTATTTTAGAAAAAGTTGTCGAAAAATTGGCGCTAAATCAAGATCCTGAATCGCTAGCGAATCAAATCAATGTACTGCGCCTCGACGAATCTCAAGTAGTAAGTATAAGTGTTGTTGATTCTTCCCCTGAGCGTGCTTCAAAAATTGCCAATACGGTTGCAGCAGTGTTCAAGGATGAAGTTCCAAAAATCATGAATTTTGATCAGGTTAATATTTTGTCCTCAGCAGAAATACAGTCCAAACCGATAAATGGCGATGTCAATGGAAACAGAACCATCATCATCGCCTTTATTTTCGGGATAGTGGCAGGAATCGGCTTTGCTTTTTTTCTCGACTCTCTGGATGAAACGATTAAATCAGAGAAGGATGTCGAAGCGTTTTTGGACCTTCCAGTCATAGGGAAAATATCTAAAATGAACAAAAAGAATACGAAACAGCATCATTTTGAATCTGTTTCCTCCGGAGGTGAATGGAGTGTTAAGAGGCAAACGTAAAAATAGAATGAGTGCCCCAAAAAGAAATTTAATCACCTTCTCCAATCCGGAATCGATTATTTCGGAACAGTTTAGAACGCTTCGGACGAATATACATTTTTTAACAGAAGGAAAAAAAAGTATTATTTTGATTACTTCGCCTGGATCCCATGAAGGGAAAACAACGACAACTGCTAATCTTGCTGTATCTATGGCACAACAAAAGGAAAAGGTCCTGCTAGTAGATGCAAACCTAAGGGAGCCCGCCATTCATTTCATTTTTAAGAAAGAAAATACAGTCGGACTAACAGAAGTATTATCGGGAAAGATTCGTTTGGAAGAAGCGATTATCCCAACAGATATAGGCAGCCTAGCTATTCTAACTAGCGGTCAGATGGCGTCGCATCCTGCTGAACTAATCGGATCGGATTCTTTGTATAAAGTCTTGCAACAAGCATTAGAGGAATATGATTTTATATTGGTGGATTCACCGCCGATCCTGGATGTTACCGATACGAAACTGCTGGCTCATAAAAGTGATGGGGTAATATTGGTAATTAGCCAAGGGAAAACGGAGATCGAAAAAGCGGTGGAAGCGAAAAAGGCTTTAGAGTTTGCAAAGGTTAATCTGTTCGGAGTCATATTGTATGACATGTAGATCAGCGGTTTTTTTTACCATCACTGTTCTTTATTAAGAATATATCGTGCGTTATGAAATAATACGGTGATGTCTCCTAGCCGTTATCTAAGGAGGCACTCGGTCATGCTGTGGGTTATAAAAAGACCTTAGACGCTCTGGTCGTCGAGAGTATGATGTGAGGAGGGGTTAAATGCCCTATCTTTTATATATATTTGCCCCGAAACAAAAAGGGAATGAGAAGGAACAATTGCGGCATATTGGTCGTTATATTCGTCGATCTGCTATAGGGTTAAATCGGATGGAGGCATATGACGGTCAATACGAGACTTTTAAGTATCAACAGCCCCGATGATCCGCCAAACGAAAAAGGACCAGGCGCAGTTTGCCCGGTTTTTCTTATTTTTTAATTTAGAAAGGAGGAGAAGTATGACCTACAAACAAAGGCTTTCTATGTTTATTATTATTGATTCGTTCATTGTGTTAGCGGCTATCTTTGTTAGCCATGTTCTGATTGGCGGCAATTTGGATATGGTTACCCTGCCCATTCTTTTTACCGCAATTGTGATCCTGCTAAGCCATCATTCTTTGTCTTTTCATTTTAAGCTATATAAGAAGGCATGGGAATACGCCAGCACAGGGGAGCTTATCATCATCCTGAAAACCGCGTTTGCTTCTATTAGTATAGCGCTGCTGTTTCAGCTGATGATGCTGGACCAAGTCAATATCAGATTGTTAACCGTTACTGGGCTTCTCCATATTTTGCTGATTGGTGGGTCCAGGTTTTGCTGGAGAATCTTTCGAGATTCAATTATGCAAAAAGATGATAAAAAATTCAGAACATTAATTATTGGAGCGGGTTCCGCAGGGACAATGGTTGCAAGACAGCTAATAAAAAATAATGATACATCGCTAAAGCCAATTGCTTTTATTGATGATGACCGCAAAAAGCATCATTTGGACATTTTAGGAGTTCCTGTGATTGGAGGAACGGAACAGATTGTGAAAGCAGTGGAACAATATCAGATCGAAAATATCGTCATCGCCATCCCTTCTTTGCGCAAGAAAGAATTGAATACCATTTTCCAGGAATGTGCGAAGACGACTGCAAAAACGCAAATCATCCCAATGCTGGAGGATTTAATGACTGGAAAAGTTTCGGTTAACCAGTTTAGGGATGTTCAGGTGGAAGATCTTCTTGGCAGGGAACCTGTTCATTTGAACATCGATAGCATTTCTCAATATATTAGCGAAAAAGTGGTCTTGGTGACAGGTGCTGGCGGTTCGATTGGTTCGGAAATATGCAGGCAAATTGCGAATTTCCATCCTAAAAAAATAATAGTACTTGGACATGGTGAAAACAGCATTTATTCCATTGAAACTGAATTAAAAATGGCGCACGGCAATGCCACTATGGAAATTATCCCCGAGATCGCAGAGCTGCAGGATGCAAAGAAAATGATGTCCGTAATGGAGAGGCATCAGCCAGATGTTGTTTACCATGCAGCAGCCCATAAACACGTGCCGTTAATGGAAAGAAATCCTGAGGAAGCAGTGAAAAATAATGTGATTGGCACATTAAATGCAGCAAACGCTGCTAGCTGGCATGGGGTGAAAACTTTTGTAATGATTTCGTCTGATAAGGCTGTTAATCCAACCAGTGTAATGGGTGCTACAAAAAGGTTAGCAGAAATGATCATTCAGCATTTTGATGAAACGAGCGCAACCAAATTTGTGGCAGTCAGGTTTGGGAATGTATTAGGAAGCAGAGGAAGTGTCATTCCTCTTTTCAAAAAACAAATTGAAAGAGGCGGCCCGATTACCGTAACTCATCCCGATATGGTTCGGTATTTCATGACAATCCCAGAAGCATCAAGGCTTGTTTTGCAAGCTGGTTCATTGGCCAAAGGCGGAGAGATTTTTGTCCTAGATATGGGGGAACCGGTAAGAATTGTGGAGTTGGCTAAAAACTTAATAAAGCTATCTGGGTATACAGTGGAGGAAATCGGCATTGAATATTCTGGAATTAGACCAGGTGAAAAATTATTCGAGGAACTCTTGAATGCGGAAGAAGTCCATGAACCTCAGGTGTTTCCGAAAATTTATATTGGCAAAACGGCAAATCTGTTTATGAACGACATTGAATACTTGATTGATCATTATGAAAACATGGACAAAGAACAAATTCGCGCATTGGTTTTATCGATTGCCAATAAGAAAACAGAGGCTAAACCAATCATGTCAATTTCGAGTTAGGGGGAATGAAGATGAAAAGAAAGATTCTCTTTTGCGCGACCGTAGATTATCATTTTAAAGCATTTCATTTGCCTTATCTGAAATGGTTTAAAGAGCAAGGTTGGGAAGTACATGTTGCTGCAAACGGTGATCTGCCGCTCCCGTACGTTGACCATAAATACAACTTATCTATATCTAGATCACCAATCAGTGCAAGTAATCTTAAAGCGTATAAAGAATTAAAAAGAATTATGAACACGAATCAATATGAAATGATTCATTGCCATACTCCGGTTGGCGGGGCACTAGCGAGGCTTGCTGCCAGGGAAGCGCGGAAGAATGGTACAAAAGTGATCTATACGGCTCATGGTTTCCATTTTTGCCATGGGGCACCGCTGCAAAACTGGTTGATCTATTACCCAGTTGAAAAATGGCTTGCCACAAATACGGATTGCCTGATTACGATAAATGAGGAAGATTACCGGCGGGCAGTTCAGCATAGGTTTAAAGCCAAAAACATTGAGCATGTTCACGGGGTAGGGGTAGATGTCCAGAGATTCAAACCTGTGGAAAAAGCATATAAAGAAAAATTAAGAATCGCCTACGGTTATCAAGTTGGCGATTTTTTGCTTTTTTACGCTGCCGAATTTAACAAAAATAAAAATCAGCAGCTGCTAATACAAGCATTGGCGTTGATAAAAGAGGATGTGCCAACTGCAAAACTGCTTTTGGCAGGGGAAGGAGCAATGCTTCAGGAGTGTAAAAGTCTGGCAGAATCACTTGGAGTTCGCGATCGGGTCGATTTTCTAGGCTTTAGGAAGGATATTGTGGAACTGCTGCAAATTTCGGATGTCGCAGTAGCTTCCAGTTTACGTGAGGGACTTCCGGTCAATATCTTGGAGGCCATGGCTGCTGGACTTCCGATTGTTGCGAGCAGCAATCGGGGGCATAACGAACTGGTGATAAACAATCAAAATGGCTTCCTGGTTTCTCCGCACAATGCTGTTGAGTTCAGCAGAAGGGTTCAGGAATTATTTCATTCCACGAACTTGAGAGAGGAACTGGGAATACAAAGTATGATTAGGGCCAATCTTTTTTCCGGTGACAGAGTAGGCAGGGAAATGAGCAAGCTTTACGATCATTTTATGGTGGAGGAAGCGGATGAAACCAGCAATCAGCATTATCGTGCCTATTTATAATATGGAGGCGTATTTAGCCAGATGCCTGGACAGCTTGATGAAGCAAACGCTGAACAATATCGAAATCATCGCTGTGAATGATGGCTCTACCGACAACAGTCTGGGAATTTTAGAGAAGTATGCTGGGAAGGATAAGCGGATAAAAATCATAAATCAGCCGAATAGCGGGGTTTCTGCTGCACGCAACAAAGGAATTCAAAAAGCTGTTGGGAAGTTTATTGGGTTCGTTGATCCGGATGATTGGGTGGATAGAAACATGTATGAAAGTTTGCTTGCACAAGCGATGGAAAACAACGCAGAAGTGGTGATGTGTTCTTATCTGAGGGAGTTTGGAACGCATTCGAAGGCGAAAGTATTTGATGTACCTGAGCGAGTAATCTATACAGGTGACGAAGTAAACGAAAAGGTAGTAAGACGTTTGATCGGACCTTTAAAGGAAGAAGTAAGAAATCCTGAACTGCTAGATGCTTGGGGGACGGTATGGTCTAAGCTGTACCGGGCAGATCTAGTAAAGACAAATGGCGTGCTTTTTACAGACTTACAGATCATTGGGACAAATGAGGATTCCCTGTTTAATATTCAAGTCCTTTACCATGCAAACACATTTGTATTTATAAATGAACCGTACTATCATTACTGGCGTGTAAATGCTGCTTCCGTTACTTCTGGCTATAAACCAAATCTGATGGAGCAATGGTTAAATCTTTACCGGCTGATCGAACAATTTTTGGAGGAAAAAAAATTGCAGGAACCTTATTATACAGCTCTTAATAATCGGAAGTGCATGAATATCATGGGACTGGGACTAAATACCATCAGTCAGAACCATCAAAGTTCCGCCTTAATCAAGATAAAAAAGTTAAAAGCGATTGTCAATCATGACCAAATGAAACGGTCTTTTCAAGAATTGGAGTTATCATCTTTTCCAATTGCTTGGAGAACGTTTTATTTTTGCGCAAAAATCCGATCAGCGATTGGCCTATATTTCTTGCTAAACGGAATGGATGGATTCAGGAAGTTAATAAGATAAGGAGGATCTCGTGAAACCAATAAGAGTGCTTCAAGTAGTGACGGTGATGAATAGAGGCGGCCTCGAAACGATGCTGATGAATTACTATCGGCGAATCGATCGAAGCAAAATTCAATTTGATTTTATGGTGCACAGGGAGGAAAAGGGGCACTATGATGAGGAAATTACCGAGATGGGTGGGAAAATAATCAAAATGCCCAAAATCAAACCTGGAAACTATCAAATTTACTTTAACAAGCTAGAGGCATTTTTTCAGACCCATAGAGAGTATAAAGTAGTCCATTCGCATATTAACGAGAATAGCAGTTTTGTTTTGAGAGCTGCTAAAAGAAATGGAGTTCCTTGCAGAATCGCTCATAGTCATCTTAGTGATCTTAAGCTGGACATGAAATTCCCATTTAGACTTTATGCCCGTGCCAGTATGAAGGATCATCCGAACAAGTATTTTGCTTGTTCCAAAAATGCGGGCAAATGGCTGTTTAGCGAGAGAGTGGCAAATACGAACGAACTGGTTGTTTTAAATAATGCGGTGAATGCGGAAGAGTTTAAATATAACGCGGAAACGCGGAAGAAAATAAGAGAAGAATTAGCTATCAAAAACGAACTGGTTATTGGACATATAGGCAGATTTACGAAACAAAAAAATCACGATTTCTTACTTGATATATTTAAAGCTGTTTCAATTTTGGACCAGGACGCCATCCTGTTGCTGGCAGGTGACGGCCCTTTACGCAGAAAGATAGAAAATAAGGTGACATTGCTTGGACTGCAAGCCAAAGTGAAATTCCTTGGAGTAAGAAGTGACATCAACAGCCTGATGCACGCGATGGACATCTTCGTTTTTCCGTCGTTATTTGAAGGACTTCCGGTAGTGCTTGTCGAGGCACAAGCTGCCGGATTGAATTGCATCGTGGCAGATACAATTACAAGCGAAAGTGATATTACAGGCAGAGTGGAATTTTTAAGCTTAAAGGAAGCACCCGAGACATGGGCGAGAGAGATCTTGTCTTCTTCCTATGAACATGCTGATACAGAAGAATTAATAAGTGTGAATGGGTATAATACTGCCACGATGTCCAAATGGCTGACAGATTTTTATATCGAATACTATGAAGAAGCAAAATAATCATGGAGGACAGGAATATGCGCCCAATTTTGACGGTATTTACCCCAACCTATAATCGTGCTTATACGCTTCATCTATGTTATGAAAGTCTATTAAGGCAAACTTGTAAAGAGTTTATTTGGCTGATTATTGATGACGGATCTGCTGACGACACTAGGGACTTGGTCGAACACTGGATCAATCAAGGTCAACTAACTATAAAGTATCACTTTCAAGAAAACCAAGGAATGCATGGTGCGCATAATACCGCCTATTCGCTAATTGATACGGAGCTGAATGTATGCATCGATTCAGATGATTATATGCCCGATGATGCTGTAGGGAAAATTCTTTCTTTTTGGGAAAAATATGGTAGTCATGAATATGCTGGAATTGTTGGGCTCGATGCAAATCATTCCGGACAAGTAATTGGAACAAAAATGCCTGAGAGTCTGAAAGCAGCAAAACTGGGAGAGCTTTATAGTGTGCATAAAGTAAAAGGCGATAAAAAACTGGTATACAGAACCGACCTTATGAAAAATACTCCGCCATATCCTTTATTTCCAGGAGAAAGGTATTGTCCCCTAAGCTATAAATATATTTTGATCGACCAGCAGCTTCCTTTGCTGATCATGAATGAAATTCTGTGTCATGTCGAGTATTTGTCAGATGGCTCCAGCCTGAATATGATGAGTCAATACAAGAAGAATCCAATGGTTTTCTCTTTTTTTAGGAGGGTGGCAATGGAATATGCGCCCAATTTTCGGGAGGAATTCAGAGAATCTATTCATTATGTATCAAGTAATTTGATGGTGAAAAATTTCCGGTTTTTATATGACTCCCCAAAATTGGTCACAACATTACTGTCTGTGCCATTTGGCGTCATCCTCTATTTTTACATTCAAAGGACAAATAAACTATCTGTCCCAGAAGCAGCTGAAAGGATATAACAATGACAATTATGTGGCTGAACCTTTCATTGGTTTACTTGTTCTCTGCTTTATCCAGATTGTACGCAACTCCGAATCCAGGCACGATCAGTCATGTTAGACCTTACAAATTGTATACCGTCTTCGTCATCATTTGTTTAGTCGCTGTCGCAGGTTTTCAAAACAATATAGGTGATACGTATTTTTATCTGCATTCCTTTCAAATAACGGAATTTGCATGGCAAGAAATTAATTATCTTGGCGACTTTGGCTTTGATCTATACCAGATGTTGTTACAAAAAATATCCAAAGATCCGCAAATTTTAATATTCACAACGGCGCTTATTACCAATCTACTCATTGTAATCGTCTTATACAAATATTCGCGGATGTTTGAGCTAGCAGTCTATGTGTATATTGCATCGGGAATGTTTACGACATCGATGAATGGAATTAGACAATATTTAGCTGCAGCAATTGTCTTCTTCGCAACAAAATATTTATTAAATGGAGATTTCAAGAAATATGCGCTAATGATTCTTCTCGCTTCTACTGTTCACAAAAGTGCATTCGTGCTATTGCCAATCTATTTTGTTGTCAGGAGAGAGGCTTGGACGAAGGTAACATTTATTTTGCTGACGCTTTCTATTTTTATCGTGCTAGGTTTCAATACGTTCTCAGGTATGCTGTTTTCCGCATTGGATCAAACCCAGTATGGCCATTACAGTGATTTCACGGAAGGCGGAGCAAATAAACTGCGGATTGTCGTCACAGCAATTCCGGTATTCCTTGCTTTTTTGGGAAGAAAAAAATTAAAAATGCTTTGGCCGCAAAGTGACTATATTGTAAATATGTCGATGATCAGTCTGTTTTTTATCATTATTGCATCGCAAAACTGGATATTTGCGAGATTTAATATTTACTTTGGATTGTACAGTCTCCTGTTAATTTCGTGGATTGTTAAGCTTTTTAAAGAGAATAACCAAAGATTCATTTATTTTGGAATCATTGTTTGTTACTTCCTCTATTTTTACTATGAGCATGTCCTATCATTTGGGTTGAGGTATGAAAGTGATTATTGGAAATTTTAATCGGAGGTGTGATACGTGACAATCTTAGTAACAGGCGGGGCAGGCTACATCGGCAGCCATACTTGTGTTGAGTTGCTAAATGCAGGTTATGAAATCATCGTGGTCGATAACTTGATGAATAGCAAACTAGAAACAGTAAACAGAATCAGTGAACTTGCCGGAAAGAGCTTTCCCTTCTACCAAGTGGATTTATTGAATGAGCAAGGACTTGAAACGGTGTTTATCGAAAATGAGATTGATACGGTCCTTCACTTTGCCGGTCTAAAAGCTGTTGGGGAATCGGTGCGGGTGCCGCTCAAGTATTACCATAATAATCTCACTGGCACGATCAACCTATTGAACACCATGAAAAAATACGATGTTACTAGACTGGTTTTCAGTTCATCAGCAACTGTATACGGCATGCCAGAAAAAGTTCCAATTTCAGAAGATTTCCCTTTAAACGCGCTCAATCCATATGGCCGAACGAAATTAATGATGGAGCAAATTTTAACGGATCTTCAACAAGCTGACCAAAACTGGAGCATTGCCTTGTTGCGGTATTTCAATCCAATCGGAGCGCATGAATCTGGCATGATCGGAGAGGATCCAAACGGAGTTCCCAATAACTTAATGCCATTTATCACGCAGGTAGCAGTCGGTAAGTTGCCAGAACTTCAGGTATTCGGCAACGATTATCCAACCACAGATGGAACGGGAGTCAGAGATTATATTCATGTAGTGGATCTTGCTAGAGGTCATGTAAAGGCACTTGAAAAAGTTGCTGCAAGTACCGGAGTCGAGTCCTTCAATCTTGGGACCGGAAAGGGATACAGTGTACTGGAAATGGTAGCTGCTTTTGAAAAAGCATCCGGGATTCCGATTCCTTATAAAATGGTCGAGCCAAGAGCTGGAGATGCTGCAATCTGTTTTGCGGATCCGACGAAAGCGCAAAAAGAGCTAAATTGGTCAGCCGAAAAGAATCTGCGGGAAATGTGTGAAGATTCGTGGAGATGGCAATCAAAAAATCCGAATGGGTATGAACAAAATTTAATCCAAACAGTTCCAGGCGATCCGCACTTACCAACAAGTGGGGATTTTTCTAATGCTAAAAAAGAATGAGAAGAGGAGTAAGTGATGAGTGTACCGGAGACGCAGCAACAACGTTTCAAGGAATTGCTGCAGGATATTTATATTCGGGGACAAATAGTTCCGAACATCAAAACCGCAGAGTTGATTTTAGAAATACGAGAGAAGCTTACAGCTGTATTAGAAAATAAACAGTAATTTTACCTGTTGCAAGGGGTGCAAAAATGAAAAGGCTCGTAGATGTAAGCAGTGCGATTGTGCTTCTTATGTTGTTGTCACCAATCATCTTGTTCACCGCTATGTTTGTAAAAGCGAAGCTAGGCTCACCGGTGCTGTTTAAGCAAAAAAGACCAGGATTATATGGAAAGCCCTTTTGGCTGTATAAATTTCGAACGATGACCGATGGTCGAGATCGATTCGGAGAGCTACTACCAGATAAGCTTCGGCTTACTCCGGCTGGACAATTTTTAAGGAAGTACAGCCTGGATGAATTGCCGCAGCTGATCAATGTGCTGAAAGGGGAACTTAGTCTAGTTGGTCCAAGACCGTTATTAATGGAATACCTTCCCCTTTACAATGAGGAACAGGCGAAGCGCCATCTAGTTAGGCCTGGCATTACCGGGCTAGCGCAAATCAGCGGGCGAAATAGTTTATCCTGGGAAGAAAAGTTCCGGTTAGATGTTTGGTATGTTGACAATCGTTCCTTCCTTCTGGATGTGAAAATAATAGGGAAGACATTTTACAAAGTCATCCAATCCGAAGGAATCACACAGCCAGGAAATCTAACGGTTGAACCGTTCAAAGGCTCAAAATCTATTGCAAAAGAGGGACATGGATGAAAATTGCCATTATTGGTCAAGGGGGACATAGCAAAGTTGTTCGTGACTTGATTAAAACTATCGGAGAGGTAGAAATTGTCGGCTGTCTCGATGATCAATACAATGCCGAGTTTTATCGTGAACAAGTGTTTTACGGCCCGGTGGACGCAGCCCGAACATTCACCGAAGATTTTCCTGATGTTCGATTTTTCGTTGCAGTGGGCAATAACCGAGTTAGAAAGCAGATTGTCGAGCGGCTAGGTATTCCCGATGCATTGTATGCAACCTTGATTCATCCGACCGCGCATATTAGCTCATCGACTTCGATAGGCCCCGGAAGCGTCGTGATGCCATGCGCAGTGATCAATACAGACGTCCAAGTCGGAGCGCACGCCATTATTAATACATGTGCCGTTGTCGAGCATGATAGCCTGGTTGCCAATTATGCACATGTCTCTCCTAATGCAACTTTGACTGGAAATGTAATGGTGAGAGAAGGCGCACAGATTGGCGCAAGCGCAACCGTCATTCCCGGTAAGGAAATTGGGAAATGGACCATAGTCGGCGCAGGCGCAACAGTAATTGATGACATTCCTCCATATTGTACGGCAGTGGGTGTACCTGCAATGGTGAAAACGAAAGAAATAACTGGGGGTGTTTAAATGATTCATCCGACCGTTCAAAAAACAATCTTCCTCTCCTCCCCACATATGAGCGGAAAGGAACAACACTATATTCAGGAAGCATTTGAAACAAATTGGATTGCCCCGCTTGGCCCAAATGTGGATGCATTTGAAAAGGAAATTGCTGCTTTTACAGGAGTCAATGAAGCTGCAGCCGTCAGTTCTGGAACGGCTGCCATTCATTTGGCTCTTTCTTTATTAGGAGTGGGAAAAGGGGATACCGTATTTTGTTCGACATTGACGTTTATTGCCAGTGCCAATCCTATTTTATATCTAGGTGCTGAACCAGTATTTATCGATTCAGAACGAGAAACATGGAATATGTCCCCTCAAGGATTAGCAACAGCATTAAATGATGCTGCACAAAAGGGAAAGCTTCCTAAAGCAGTCATTGTTGTCAATTTATATGGACAGAGTGCCAAGATGGAGGAACTGACTGCGTTGTGCGACCAATATGAAGTGCCAATGATTGAGGATGCTGCAGAGTCCCTCGGTTCTTCCTATAAAAGGAAACAAAGCGGCTCGTTCGGCAGATTCGGAATTTTTTCTTTTAACGGAAATAAGATCATTACTACTTCAGGTGGTGGAATGCTTGTGTCAAACGATGCAGCGGCAATTCATAAAGCTAGATTCCTGGCGACACAGGCACGAGACCCAGCGCCGCATTATCAGCACAGCAAGATTGGCTATAATTATCGAATGAGCAATGTTTTAGCGGGAATTGGCAGAGCGCAGCTGAAGGTCCTCGAAGAAAGAGTCGAAGCAAGAAGAGCTATTTTTGAAAGGTATGAACAAGCATTATCGACTCTTCCAGGCATTCAGTTTATGCCGGAGTTAGAGGACACCTATTCCAATCGCTGGCTGACTGCAATGACGGTGGATGAGCAAGAAGCAGGTGTTTCAGTAAGGGAACTAATCGAGGGATTGGCTTTCGAAAAGATTGAAGCAAGGCCCGTGTGGAAGCCGCTTCATTTGCAGCCATTGTTCAAAGATGCCAAGTATTTTCCCCATGGCGAAAAAGAAAGTATCTCCGAACAATTATTTGCGAACGGTATTTGCCTGCCTTCAGGATCCAATATGGAGGAATTAGACCAATCACGAGTCATTCATTGTATTAAAAATTCTATTACCGCAAAAGAGGTCGAAAGAAAAATCATATAATACCAAGAATAATGAGGGAACCTAGATGATCGGAAAAAATATATCAGAACTTAGAAGAAGAAAGGGGTTGAGCCTTTCTGAACTATCAGAGCGATCCGGTATCTCCAAGTCCTATTTAAGCAATATAGAACGGGATGTTCATAAAAATCCCTCTATACAGATCATGGAAAAGATATCGGATGCATTAGATGTTGACATTAGAGCATTATTAATAAACGGTCATAGAACAGAAAAGGTACTCCACGACAAAGAACTATATGAATTTGTCGAAGAATTGAAAAAAACGGGAATTAAAAAGGAACAAATTCACGACTATAAGCAGCTGATCGAATTTATTAACTGGCAAATAGAAAATATAGGAGCCAAAAATGACCCAAAATCAAAAAATCCCTAAAATAATCCATTACTGCTGGTTTGGAAACGGGGAAAAGCCAGAGCTCGTTCAAAAATGTATGCGAAGCTGGAAACAGCATTTACACGATTACCAATTTATGGAATGGAATGAGAGCAGTTTTGATATGAATGCAAACGCTTATGTAAAAGAAGCGTACGAAGCGAAAAAATATGCGTTTGTAAGCGATTATGCGAGAGTGTATGGTTTATACCGTTATGGCGGAATTTATCTGGATACTGACGTGGAAGTTTTTAAAAGTTTTGATGATCTCCTTCATCATGAGTCCTTTTGGGGCTTCGAACAAGAAAATTATATCGCTACAAGCACGATTGGAACAGCAAAGGGAAATCCAATCGTAGAGATTTTCTTAGATTCCTATCAAGGGAAAAAATTCAGGAAAGAAGACGGAAGCTTCGATGATCTTACGAATGTAGCAATCGTGACAGATATTTTACGAAAGCTAGGATTGGTGATGAATGGAGAGTATCAAGAGTTTGCTGGTTTAGCAGTCTTTTACCCGCAAACGTATTTCTCGCCTTACGACTACATTAACTGTAGAAAGTTTATAACGGAAAACACCTATTCCATGCATTATTTTTATAAAAGTTGGCTACCGCCTAGGGCTAGGTTTAAAAGCAAAATGAAATATGGTTTAGCGAAGACCATCGGGGGCAATAATCTTGCCAGGCTTAGAAAGGCCCAGAAATCATTTTGATTTTCTAAGGAGAATGAAAGGATGATTATACTTAGGAGAATCATGAAGGAGTTTGTAACTCAATCAGCGAACAGAGGAATATACTTGACCGTTGTGATGAATTTATCCCATTTTATTGGAATTATGAGAGGCTTCCTTTTTAAAGTGGTTTATTTTAAAAATATTCAGTCCACCATTTTTGCCATGCAATCAAGCAGCAAAATAGAAATTTTCAACAAGCATTCCACCATTACGATTGGCAAGTTTGTTTTCATTCGAAAAAACGCTAGTTTTAGGTTGGATCATGGCGGCAAACTTACGATCGGCGATTATGTTTTTATCAATGATAATTGCGTGATTAACTGTGCAGAAAAAATTTCGATTGGAAAAAACACGAAAATAGCGCCAAATGTCTGTATAAATGATCATGATCACAATTATAAGAATATACAGGATCAGCATTTGGTAACTGGTGAAGTGACGATTGGCAGGAATGTATGGATTGGAGCAAATGCAGTCATTCTTCGCAATACACATATCGGAGACAATTCGGTCATTGGAGCCGGAAGTGTCGTAAAGGGAAATATACCCGCCAATTGTCTTTATGTGAACGAACGTGAAGAAAAGATTATTCCATATAATAAACCAAAAGTGGCACATGGATAGGGGAAAATAAAAAAATGATTGGGAAGAAAAAACTATTAATTGCCGTTTATAATTTGGAAATTGGCGGGATTGAAAGATCGCTGATCAACATGTTAGAAAATATCGATTACCAGAAAATAGATGTAGATTTATTCATTTATCACCATACAGGGGAACTACTGGAATTCATTCCCGACCAGGTAAGGGTGCTTCCTGAAATCGACAAGTATTCTACCTTTCGAAAATCAATTAAACAATGTTTTAAGGAAGGACATTATTCGATTGGTACAATGAGAGTTTTAGCTAAGTTGATTTCCGTGTTCCACCCAAAGCTTGAGGAAGGAACAGGCTATATCCAAATGCAGCTTGCCCAGAAATATTCCATGCCATTTCTGCCTGAACTTCAAAAGGCGTATGACATAGCAATCAGTTATGCATGGCCGCATGATATGGTAGCGAACAAAGTGAATGCAAGGAAAAAAATTGCGTGGGTTCATACGGATTACAGCAAATTAGAAATTGACAACAAAATGGATTTATCGATTTGGCGCAAGTTTGATCATATTGCTTCCGTTTCTGACGATTGTTTAAAGTCCTTCATCGTCCAGTATCCAGAGTTAGAAGAAAAAGCGCTAGTAATGGAAAACATAACTTCTCCCGTTTTTATTAAAGAAATGTGTCTAAAAAGCAATGAACCGAAATTTGTAAGTGAAAAGAATTTTAATCTAATCTCTGTCGGGAGATTATCGTATGTCAAGGGGTTTGACCTTGCGGTGGAAGCGTTAAAAATTCTGCATGAGAAAGGCTATAAAAATATTAAATGGCATGTTGTCGGATATGGCGGTTACGAAAGTGAACTAAGGAAATGGATTACGAAAAATAAACTCGAAGCTAGTTTTTTATTGCTAGGCAAAAAAACAAATCCTTATTTTTATATAAAGGAATGTGATCTTTACGTACAGCCATCTAGGTATGAGGGGAAAGCTGTGACAGTAACCGAGGCGATGATTTTAGGAAAACCAGTGCTTATTACCAATTATCCGACAGCTAACAGCCAGGTTAAACATGGCATCGATGGATACATTTGCGACCTGAGTAGCCACGGTCTTGCGGAAGCAATTGAGCAACTATACAACAATAGCAGTCTAAGAGCGCAAGTCGTAAAAAATATTGAACAAAAAGAGTTCAGCAATAAGGAAGAATTAGAAAAGCTATATAGTCTGATTAGCTAGGAGGTGGGAGAGTTGGATGTCAAGGTGAGCATCATCATCCCGGTATACAATGCGGAAAAATACATACCGGAATGCATGGAATCCCTGTTAAATCAGACGCTAAAAGAATGTGAATTTATTTTTATTAATGACGGATCAAACGATGGAAGTGAACAAATTATCCGTCAGTACTTAGAAAAAGACAGCAGAATCGTCTTTTTTAACCAAGAAAACCAAGGCGTTAGCAATGCCAGGAATAAAGGATTGGAAGCAGCAAGCGGGGAATACATTGGCTTCGTTGATGCAGACGACTTCGTGAAAGAAGATATGTACGAAATATTATACAAAACAGCCAAACAGGGTGGGTATGATGCGGTTGTATCTGATTTTCAAAGCGGAATGGGAAATCAATTTAGCAGACATCGATATCCATTTGCGATGGATGTCCCTCATAACAAAGATTATATTAACGAGACTGTTTTGCCCTATCTTATGGAATACGAGGATATGAACACAGCATGCAATAAGGTATATAACCGAAAACGAATCACGGATTATTCCATTCGATTTCCAGATCAAATGGCCATTGGGGAGGATGGAATATTCAATTTACTGTTTTTTTCTAAAGCAAGTTCCTTCTATTATATGAATTATTCGGGATACTTTTACAGAACGGTTTTCGGGAGTGCCACAAGGAGTTTGGTTTGTGCGGATGATGCTAGTAAGCTAATGGAAATTTACAGACGAAAAGAATTAGACGAGATAGAAAGGATAATAGGCTCTGAAAAAATGATCGAACTGAAAAGTCGCAAATTGGTTCGAAGTATTTTTGCTTACTTCTATCAAATGGTAGCAGCAACAGAGAATAGTCTCCTTCAAAGAATAAAAAATATACAAACGGTGATCAACAATGAATTCGTTCGAGAATCAATCAAGTACTATTCTCCTAGCGGAAGGTATGAGCAGACAATCCTCAAGATGTTGAAGGTTCGCTTCACCATGGGAATCCTGTTAGCGGTAGTATACAGTCACAAAAGAAATGAAAACAAAGGATGATAGAGATGAAAGTGATGATGTTTGCCCATGGCGGCAGCTTAAATAGGGGATGTGAAGCGATTGTTCGTTCCTCTACTAATATAATTAAAAAACGATCTCAAGGTGCAAAAGTGTATCTTGCCTCCTGGAAACCCGAAACAGATAAAGAAATCCAAAACTTAGATGAAGTATTTGACGCTTCACCTGAAAGCTTAAAAAAATATACAAAGGAATGGTTTATGTCTTCGATACAAGTGAAGGTATTTAAAGATGAATCATATGGACTGAGGGCGATGGAAGGAAAAACAATCGAAAGAATAAATGATGTAGATGTTTGTTTATCCATTGGCGGAGATAATTACTGCTACGGAGAACAGCCAGCCCTTTATGAAATTGACAAAATGGTGAAAAGGAAAGGAAAGAAACTGGTTTTATGGGGCTGTTCGATTGGAGAAGAGGATATGTCAGAACAAAAGCTAAGAGATTTGCAAAACTTCGATTTAATTCTTGCACGTGAGACTTTAACATATAAAATGCTACTGGAAAAAGGCTTGAGAAAGAGTAAATTAGTTGCAGATCCTGCTTTCACATTGGCGAAGGAAGAATTAGTTTTGCCGGAGGGGTGGCAGGAGCAGAACACAATTGGCTTAAATTTTAGCCCGCTCGTTTGGAAGCGGAATAAACAATCTTACTCAGCTTTGTCCGAATTAATAAATCATATTTTGAGTACGACGGATATGACGATTGCATTTACGCCTCATGTAATTTTAGAAGGAAATAACGATTATGAAATTTTGTCCGATTTTTATGAGAAATACAAACATACCGGCAGGGTAATCATCCTACCAGATCATCTTAATGCCATGCAATATAAAGGCTATATCTCGAGGATGAGATTTTTTATTGGTGCCAGAACCCATGCAACGATTGCTGCCTACTCGACTTTTGTTCCAACAATGGTACTAGGCTATAGCGTAAAATCTCGTGGTATTGCGAAAGATCTTTTTGGTGAGGAAAAGCTGGTGTTATCGATAAATGAGATTTCCAATATTGACATAATGAAAAGGAAATTTGAAGAAATGGTCAGTGAAGAAAAGGAAATAAAGCATAGATTAGAAGCAGCTATTCCAAGTATGAAACAAATGTCTTACAGAGCTGTCGATTACATAAATGAATTAATGCTTGCTCGAGGGTAGCTATGAAGAAAAATATATTATTTGTCATTCCGAGCTTAGCGGCAGGGGGAGGAGAAAAAAGTCTCGTAAGCCTGCTCAATCAAATGGACTATGATCGGTATAATGTAGATCTTTTCTTGTTCCATCATGACGGGCTTTTTATGGAATACTTGCCAAAACAGGTAAACATACTTCCCCTTCCAGAAGAATACCAGCTTTTTTCAAAGCCGCTTTTTAAGTCGGTGACTGCCTTACTCATGAAAGGAAAGCTGCAAATAGCATGGAATAGAGTATGGTTTGCGATAAAAAATCGGATCATTCAAAATGTTTCCAAAAGGGAACAGTATTCTTGGAAGCATTTATCAACATCATTTAACAATCTTGATAAATATTATGATGCAGCGATCGGCTTTTTAGAAAAAACCTCGATCTATTACTGCGTCGAAAAGGTAAATGCCAACCGAAAAATCGGCTGGATTCATAATGACTACGATAAATTAGGAATGAATCCAGAATTTGATTTGCCTTATTTCAACCAGTTAAATAAGATCGTAACGGTTTCTGAAGAATGTGCAAACGTATTTAAAAAAAGGTTCCCGGATCAAAAGGATAAGGTTGATTTAATGTATAATGTCGTTTCGCCAAAGATGATTCATCAGATGGCGCAGGAACAAACTGATGTTTTTCAAAGGAGAAAAGAGGAAGTAATCATTTTAACCATTGCCAGGCTGCATCCGCAAAAGGGTCTTGAACTAGCAGTCGAATCTTGCAAAGAGCTGATAAACAAAGGTTATAAAATAAGATGGTTTGTGATAGGCGAGGGAGATGAACGCGAGAAACTCACGAAATTAATCAACAAAAATAAATTGGAGCAAAGTTTTATATTACTCGGGTTAAAGGCAAATCCATATCCATATTTAAAACAAGCGGATCTCTATGTACAGACCTCTCGCTTTGAAGGAAAATCCATTGCAATCGACGAAGCAAAGATTTTACACAAACCGATCATTGTAACGAATTTTAGCACCGCCAGGGATCAAATCACAGATGGACATGATGGTTTAATTGTCACGATGAATGGCAAAGGCGTTGTAGCTGGTATTGAGAAGGTAATTACCAAAAAAGAACTACAGGGTACGTTAATAAATAATCTTAAAAAGGTTTATTTAGGAACGGAGGAAGAGGTAAATAAATTATATTCTTTTATTGCGAGGTGAAAAGGCATGAAAAAAGACGTATTGTTTGTCATGAATAAACTGGTGTGTGGTGGAGCGGAAAAAGCTTTAATCTCCCTCTTAGAAACAATAGATTATTCAAAGTTCAATGTGGATCTATTTCTCTTTTCTCATGAAGGTTTATTCATGACGAAAGTTCCGAAAGAAGTAAGGATCCTTCCGCCCCCGGAGAATTATAAATACTTTGATATGCCGTTAACTTCTTCCTTAAAAAGTCTGATTGGAAATGGAGATGCAAGAACTGCATTTCATCGTGTTTTTCTCGGGTATTTTGCGAAAACGGAACGAAATGGTGCAGTAATTGAACAAAGGTTTTGGAAATACTTATCAGCCTCCATCGGAAGGATCGAAAAAGAATACGATATTGCAATTGGATTCCAGGAAAAGAATCCAATTTACTTTTGTGTAGATAATGTGAAAGCAAAAAGGAAAATTGGTTGGATCCATACGGATTATAATCAGCTAGGAATAAATTTACGCCATGAGAAAGCCTATTTTGCCAAGCTAGATTATGTCGTAACGGTTTCAGAGGATTTGGTGTCTATTTTACAAAGCAATTTCCCGAATCTGAAAGAACGGTTTACAGCTATTTCTAATATTGTCTCCCCTGCTATCATTCGAAAACTGGCTCAAGAACGGATCATTCACGAGGAAAGCGATTCAATAGATTTGATTTCGGTAGGGCGGCTAGCGAAAGAGAAAGGGCTGGAAATTACCTTGGATGCGGTCGACCTTCTTGTGAAAAAAGGATATAACATCCGCTGGTTCCTAATTGGGGAAGGAAATAGGAGGAAGGGCCTGGAGCAGGAAGTGAAAGCGAGAAAACTGCTAGGCCGTGTAATGTTTTTGGGGCAGAAGGCAAATCCCTATCCTTATATCCAGAAAGCCGATATCTATCTGCAAACCTCCAGATACGAAGGGAAATCTATTTCCATCGATGAAGCAAAAATACTAGCGAAACCAATTTTATTGACCAATTTTGCTACAGCCGCAAGCCATATTGTCCATAATAAAACGGGAATTATCTCGAAAATGGATGCACAGTCAGTTGCTAATGATTTAGAAAGATTAATAAACGATTCAGAACTAAGAAAACGGCTTGAAGAAAATCTAAGGGAAGAAATGTTAGGGACGGAAGGAGAAATTCACAAATTATATGAATTACTATCGTAAACGCTGCCGCCATTATATGGTGGTTTTATTTATTTTGCGAAAACGGAGGAATACCTAGATAAACACCAAAAATGATCGCTCAATCGAAGGTATACGATCAAAGTTGGACAGTTAGTGGGAAGATAACGGTCGATAGGAGAGAAACAATGTCTAAGGAACTTGAAACTACTATAGGTTATGTAAAGTAAAACCGTACCCGGAAAGGAATCAAAAATGGTATTCCAAACATTTGTTTACATCATTACCTGTCTCGCGATATTGGTTTGGTTAATAGACTTTCTATTGATAGGAACAGATTGGCTGTTCAGAATAAAGATAGGAAGGTTCAAAATCGATTCAACTTGGAATCAATCGATTGTCAATAAAGGGAAGCGGTGGCTGAATCATACGCCGAGAATCAGAGTTACTGATAATACCAGATTAATCGTGATCGATATGGTAAGAGGGAATTACGCTAATACAACCATTCAGCATTGGCAGGAGGCGGCGTTGTTATTAGGGTTGGCAGAGGCTGCAAAACAGGATGAAGAGCTACAAGAAGAAATAATCAGATATATGGACCGGAGCTTTACTAAAGCGGGAAACTGGAGAAAAACGCCTCAGCATATTGACGGAGCTATTCTTGCTTATGCGTTATTTAAGCTGGACTTCATAGAAGTAGATAAATATAGACCAGCACTCGATGCTACTTGGAAATTAATCTTGGACCATATTGGCGACGACGGAACCGTCCAATATCGCAAGGCCAATAAAACTTATAGATACGTGGATACGATCGGTTTTATTTGCCCATTTTTAGTTGCGTACGGCTTGCGGTATCAAAAGGAAGAATGTATTTCTTTAGCCTTTAAGCAGATCATGGAGTACAAAAAGTATGGACTTATGGAGAAAAGCTTTATCCCTTGCCATGCTTACGAAGTAAACAATAAACTTCCTCTAGGAGTTTATGGCTGGGGAAGAGGTCTGGGATGGTTTGGGCTTGGCTTAATTGATACATGGAAGGAGCTCCCAAGCAATCATCCAGCTAAAGAAGAGCTGGAACATCTTGTGGTGGATTTTTCCAGAACCATACGACAATTTCAAAATGAAAATGGCAGCTGGAACTCAACGGTGACAAGGACTGAAAGCAGAGCGGATTCTTCTGCAACAGCCACACTTGCCTGGTTTTTACTGAATGCTACGGAAGGTATTCTAAATCATCAAGAGAACTGGTTAGCTGCTGAGAGAGCAATTCATTATCTGATGACAGTAACGAGAAGGGACGGCGCGATCGATTTTTCCCAAGGAGATACGAAGGATATTGGCGTTTATGCATCGATGTTTACTATTATGCCTTTTACCCAAGGATTTGCTATTAGAAGTATGAATTTGTATAGGCAAAAAGCAATATCACAAAATAGCAAGATCAAAAATGTTTCATAACTTATATTTTGAGTTCGTGAAGGATGAACTACAGGTCAGTCAAATCGCTCGTTATTTGGAAATACAAAGATTTACTCTGTTATCGGCAGTTTCAATGGTTCAATTCAAAAAGCTAATCCGATTTTTACAATCGTAAGTTTACAGTTAAAGATCAGATAGAAAAGTGGAGAAGACAATGAGAGTAAAAAATTCCATGCTAAATATCGCCGCAGGCTTGGCTAACCAATTCATTATTACAGCACTCAGTTTTATCTCAAGAACTGTATTTATTTCGACTCTCGGGATTGAATATTTGGGTGTAAATGGCTTGTTCACGAATATACTTGCTATGCTGACTCTTGCTGAGGCAGGCCTTGGGGTAAGCATCATGTATAGTCTGTATAAACCAGTTGCCGAAAATGACCATCATCGAATCAACGTGTTAATGAAATTCTATCGCAATACCTATATGGTCATAGCTGCGGTCATTTTAGCATTAGGTCTTTTGATCATGCCATTCTTGGATCTCATTATAAAAGACACAAACGTGGAAGATATTCATCTCATCTATTTGATCTTCCTGTTAAATACTGTTGCCCCATATTTCTATGTTCATAAAAATTCTTTCTTAAACGTTTCGCAAAAAGGCTATATTGTAACGGGAATCTACTCGGTTTCTTCGATTATCTCAGTTTGTATAAAAATTGGAATCCTTCACTATACACAAAATTATCTTTTATATTTGATCATTGATAGCATCATCACGATAGGGAATTCCCTCCTATTAGCGGTAATCGTAAACCGGATGTATCCATATTTAAAAGCTAAGGTAAAAGATAAACTAGATCCGGAGACCAGGAAGCAAATTACCACCAATGTAAAAGCGATAGTGCTTCAAAACATTGGAAACTATTTCATTTTTGGGACAGATAATATTATTATTTCTTCTTTTGTCAGTGTTGCTGCCGTTGGCCTTTACTCAAACTATCAGATGTTAATTGAAATCTGTCGTACATTTGTAAATCAAGTATTTACTAATATTTATCATAGTATCGGAAATCTCGTGGCGAGTGAAAATGCCGATAAGGTATATACCATTTATAAAATTTATCGGCTGGTAAACTTCTGGCTGTATTCTTTCTTCACCATTTTTCTAGCGATCATACTAGAACCGTTTATCTCTATCTGGTTAGGTGCGGAATATTTATTAAATGGATCATTGCTGGCGGTATTATTGGTCATTTTTTTTGAGAGAGGGATGAGGAATTCCATTACAACGATGAAAACAACTGCTGGAATATTTCACGAAGATCGGTTCGCGCCACTCTTGCAGGCTGTCATTAATATAGGCTTTTCTATTATTTTGGTTCAGAACATAGGGATTATGGGTGTCTTTGCAGGTACATTAATAAGTGCGATAGCTGTTCCGTTTTGGACGACTCCATACCTAGTGTTCCAAAAGGTATTTAAAAAACCGTTGTGGATGTATTATAAAGTCTATATTGCCGATGTTTTTATTTTAATCGGTACGTATTTTATTACCGCTAAAGCAGCGGATTTAGTGCCGATAAATGGGTATCCCTCCTTCGTTGTTACCATATTTTTCTGTCTGGTCATTCCTAATATTATTTATGTCCTCCTCTTTCACAGAACCGCTGAATTTGCCTATTTAATGGGAGTAGCCAAGAATGTATTAGCAAAAATATTCGTAAGAAGGCTCAAATGGAATTATAAAGTATAGAAAGCAACATAAAAAATCTCACCCGAATAAGAATAAGGGTGAGTGGAAAAAGTCAGATTTTCGTTACGACAACCTGTGCCTTTTGCGGTTGGCTATCTTGTAATAAAATCGAATTAGAATCGACAACTTTTATTAACGGCTGAATCATAGTCTTTGTGTCTGAAAAAATTAATATAAAGGGATATTCTGTATTTAAATTGTGAACGACAAGCGTTTCTTCCTGTAAGGTAACTTCTGTTTTAAAGGTAGTTTGCGGATTATAATCCAGGAAGATTGCTGGATCTGGCTGTGGGAGCAAGATGTTTTGAAAGTCATTATCTGCAGAAATGAAAATTTCCATTGGTTTTATATGATTATAGTAATTTAGTTTAAGTGGGGACTCCCCTTTATAAACGAAGTTGTTCTTATAAAGTGAAATGGCAAAAACTTTGATTACAACCGGCTTATCATGATGAATTAAATAGGAGAAATCAGCATTGTCTATCTCAATCGAACAATTTCTTACTTCAATAAGAGCTTTTGGCTGATTCAAATCAGTTGCAAATAGATACTTGTTAGCGATAACTTTTAATTGACAATCTTCGAGAAGGATCTTTGCTATTTTGCCAGCTGTATTAATGTTTCCTGCTTTTATAATAGTATCTGTAAATATCGATCGAGTAATTTTAACATACCTTTCTTTTGTGGCAAGGATGAGATTAAATACAGTACTATTCAGGTATTCACAGTTGTCAATAAAAACACTTTCCCCTTGCGTTGTTCCATTTTGGGTCTGGAGGGAAATAGTAAGATTCTTAAATGTACAGCCATTTTGATGGTATATGCGCAAGACTAATTCTTTTGGAGAGGAAGATTCAATGATACAATCCTCTATACTATATGCTGTAATAAATGGAGTATTTGTAAGAGAAGAGTATTTGATTCGATTCTGTTTAAATACGCATTTTATCGGATCAATTCCTAAGTTCATACTCGGAACATCGACAAAATTATTATTAGTCACCGTCACCTGATAAGTATTATTCGCGAAAAAGGACATATTGCCGCCAGTAAAACTATTTTCTGAAATATTCACATATGCATTGGCGAAGTGGGAGGTCATCAATCCAATATTGGTTGTGCAATTGGATAGGACATTTCCTCGAATATTTGCAAATAGCAAGCTATATAGATTAATCCCGATGGAATCTATATTGTAAATATGATTGTTTTCAATCTGAATCGAGTAACAGCCTGCCAAAATTCCATGGTTGCTTCCATAGATGAGATTATTTCTGATGACACAATTGTCTCCAAAGGAATCCTCCTGATTGATGCCATATCTTGTCGGATCACTAAAAATCGGCTTTCCATCCAAAAAACTATTGCTGCCTTTGCCATTATCGCGAATGACATTGTGCTGAATAATATTATAGCTGCCTCCTAGAGAAATCCCACCCCTATGCCCATTGAAAACTTCATTGTATTCAACCAAATTATGATGAGGAATGGATCCGAATTTCAAGGTGATTTGCATATTTTTTGACGGATTTGCCTCATTAAAGAAAACCATCCGCATTTTTGCGGCGCCAACAGGAATAGAGATATCAGTATATATTCTCCGTTTCTTCAGTACCCCTATAAAGGTATTGTCAGCCCGGAAGAAGAACACGTCGACTTCTTTTGTCATTAATGCGGTTAGTCTCGAATATCCTGCCCCGGTAATAAGAAAAGTGGAAATATTCGTATCTTGAGGGATGGCAATGAATCCGGTCGTCAATGTGTTGGCAGCTGATATTACTTGTCCAGCTGCATAATCTAAATTGTTCTGACTTAGGTTTAGATTAAACTCGGCAAGTTCTCTAACAGCTGAGCTGGAAAAAGTGATATTATCCCCCATATAATCTCTGACAACGCAATTTTTGATCGAACTGTATTTGGTGCTCCTGTTGAAAACAACTCCATATGTGTGTTCCATCTTTCGTTCAGCGGCTACATTAGAAAAGCTTCGATCATCGCGGTCTCCAATAATTGTTCCGCCAATCAAGTGACTATTGTGAACATTGTCAAATTCAATACTATTTCCTTTAAAATTGTAATAGTCAGTTGTCGTTCTAGTATCAAATGGTGATTTTCTGTCAGAGTCATAGATAACCTTTAAAATAGAGCCGTTTAAGTCGAATGTCAGGTTGCTTACCATCTTTATGACCCGCGGAAAACATAAAGCATACTCCCCTTTAGGCAAAATTGCTTTAGAATATCCAGCCGTGCGAGCGTGCTCAAGTGCATGATTGATTCCGATAATATTAGAATCTGCCATTTGATAATCTGCATCTGTATAAGGCTTTGCAGGGATCCCTTGCGTAATATTCCAACGCTGTAATTCAATAATGTACAATTTACTCATCTCCTTTTTCCTAGTAATCTTGTTGAATTCTTTATAAAATATGACTATTGTTGCTCGATTGCTTGGACTTGCTGTAGGAAAAAAGACTATTTGTCGGATAATTGGGGAGGGACGTATCTTTTGAGCTTAAGAAGAATATTTTTTATTGGATGGACCATTGCTTATATGACTTTCATCTGGATTCAATCCAGTTACTTTGATCCTGAAAGCCTTGCTGCCATTACTAGCACTTTAAACCGATCCGTTTATTTGATAATCGGCACGAGCTTAGAGCTAGCCCATCTCTTTCAATTTGGATTGTTGTACTTATTTATCGTGATCGTCTTCCTCAGTTTCGGCCCGTTGAGAACCTGGCAAGAGCTTACTGCTGCGGCAATCGCATTGGCGTATGGAGTGATAGATGAAATACACCAGTTGTATGTTCCGTTCCGGTCTTTTTCGATAGCAGATCTAGTAAAGGATACCATTGGGATTGTCTTTTTTTGGTGGATGGTGCATCGAAGTTATTTTTCTACGAAGTGTTCAAAATTAGGGCACTGGTTAAAAAGGGTGACGTAAAT
Organism: Mesobacillus stamsii; assembly: GCF_030814065.1. Lineage (NCBI taxonomy): Bacteria > Bacillati > Bacillota > Bacilli > Caryophanales > Bacillaceae > Mesobacillus > Mesobacillus stamsii. Next base: position 43,325 of record NZ_JAUSUN010000018.1, on the reverse strand, counting down.
GCTGAAATTTGTCGAAAATATATTCTTTAAAAAGAACAAAAGAAAGGTTACACTTAATAGAGAGTTAGGTAACAGCCAAGGTGCGTAAAATACGCGCTATTATTTTGACTTTATCGTTCTTTATAATGAACAAAGGAGGGTATTCAATGAAAAAGGAAAAAGCGAGCATAAGTCCATTGGTTTTGAGTCATCAACCAATTAAGTTTGAAACTGCCCATAGCTGGAATAAAGGGCGTGGTAATAAGAACCCAAAAGGTGATGGCGATCATGGAAATCACTATCCAAATGAACCTCGACCTGGCAAGCCAGGACCAGGACCATTCCCTGACAAGCCATGGAAAAATAAATGATCATCGTTTTTGCTCTATTAAATTAGTACGACATTGAGGGATTATCTGATGAATACTATTTTCGTGAAAATGGCAGCTCATAGTTTACGTATATCCGCTGATTGGAATACATTGGAAGGTCTTGCCGCGCAATTTCTTCCTGTCTTGAAAAGAAAAGAGGAAGATGTAGATATCCAGTTAACCATTTTGCCTGGATATGGAACGGTGTTTCAAAATTTCGATGTTCAGGTTGGAAAAGAGCCGAACAAAATCACCTTCAAACGAGCGGACTACCTAATAGAATCCAGCCCAGACTACACATCAGCTACCATCCAAGTTCATGACCAACTAGCTTTAAAGCATGCGTTAATGAATTTCTATAGCTCTTTTATCGTCTACCATAACTGGGGTCTATTAATTCATTCTTCCTGCGCAATTCAGAATGGCAGGGCCCACATCTTTGCCGGTCATTCCGGAGCAGGGAAGTCGACTGCTGCTAGGCTATCAGAACCACGGGCGCTATTATCGGATGAAGCCACTATTGTGAAGATCGCCGCGGATGGGATGGTTGTTTTCGATTCCCCTTTCCGCAGTGAGCTACAATCCACGGGGTATCAACAGCCAGCCCCGTTGGCAGGCATTCAGCTTCTGCACCAGTCTGAAAGAAACAGGCTGGAAAGGATGGGAGGGCCTGATGCGCTTGTTGCACTAATGGATAAGGTGTTTTACTGGAACGATGATCCGACTGAGACGCAGCGAATTATGGGCTTACTGCGGAATTTAGTAGAGAAGGTTCCTGTTTATGAACTGTATTTTCGCAAAGATCCTACATTTTGGGAGCTGATTTCCTAATGGTTCAATTTGTTCAAAAAAAGAATGTTGCTCAAACCGAAGTGGAGAATGAGTGGATCATTCTGGATACTGAGCAATATACGGTCACGAGGCTGAATGATCTTGGGGGATTCTGTTGGCAGAAGCTTAGGGAAGCCCAGACGGTGGATAGTCTGCACAAGGCAATTGACCTCGAATACGGGGTGGAATGCGAAAAAGATGAGATTGATCACTTTTTAGTGGATTTAACCAAATGCGGGCTGATTTGCCATGCTGTTTGATCAAGAAACGATTCTTTTTTTAAAGATGGCGATTGACAAAGATGGCTTTCTCGAATTGCCTGCTGATGGCAACAGCATGTTTCCGTTAATCGAGAGAGGGGATGTATGCAGATTTGTACCTTGCAGCCGTGCTTCTTTTCAGAGAGGAGACATTATTTTGTATCACACTGGTCAAGGGCAATTAATAGCCCATCGGTTCATTCGCCAGGTAGCAAACGATTGCCTTTTCAAAGGGGACACGAATCTGGAATATGACAAGGCCGTCCAATCTGAACAAATGATCGGAAAACTGACGTGTATTAAAAAACAAAGATGCGAAGTCTCCATGGATCATTCCTCGGTGAAACGATGGGGAAATTTGATTTTGGCCTTGCCTGCTTTGTCAGGACTGTTAAGGAAATACCTAAACGGGAAATCTTATTTTGCAGAAATGTGGAGTACGCTATGGCGAAAAGTAAACAGCTTATGAACCAGTATTTTTCACTCAAGGATATTCGTAAAACCTTTTCGATGTTGAAGCCGTTTTTTCAAAGGCATTGGAAGGCTTATTCGGCACTCCTTTTTTTATTATGTTTCGATATTTTGTTCACGATTGCGTTTGCCTGGTTTTTCGGAAGGATCACGGACGCAGCAATTCGCGGTGATTTCGAGGAGTTGAAGAGACTGATCCCGATCGGAATTGGCCTTACTGTTTTGAATATCATTGCGAATTTCTGTGATATTTATTTTGAAACAATTGCTTCTAACGGCTTGAAAAAGGATTTGAAAGAATATTTATTTAAGCATATTCTCAGCCTGCCTGCAGGTGTTGCCTCCAATCTTCGTTCCGGCGATCTTCTTTCTTATTTTACCAATGATATCCACAGCATTGATGGGGTTACTGGCAGCAGTTTGTTGAATCTAATTCGCCTGCCGCTCACCTATCTTGCCGTCCTTATTTATCTCTTCCAATTAAACTGGGTTTTATCGATGATCAGCATCGTGATCGGTCCAATTGCGATGGTCGCGGGAGCGGGATTTGGCTTGCTGCTGAAACGGAATGGGCGCAAGCTTCATAGTTTGATTGCTCAAATTAATAATACGTTAAGTGAAACATTCCAGGGCTTCCAAGTCATCCGTTCGTTCACGCTTGAAAAAAAGGTCTTTGAAAAGTTTACTCGCGAAAACGATGCTTATTTTAAATTGGAACTTGAAAATGCAAAGCTGCAGGGCTGGTATTATTCCGGAGGGTACTTAATCAGTTCTGGCGTTTTTCTGACCTGTCTGTCGCTCGGTGCTTATTTTGTCTACCAAAAAGAAATGTCGATTGGCTCATTACTGACGTTTACCAATCTTGTTGGCTATCTTGTTTATCCGCTGACTGGATTAGCAGGACAATGGGCCGGCTTCCAAAGGTCGATTACAGCGATCGATAGGGTCATTGAGTTGGTTGAAAAACCAGTAGCATCATTGGACTTGCCAACCCATATACCGGTGAAACGCAAGCCGAAATCGATCGAATTTCAAAGGCTAACTTTTAGTTATGACGAAAATAAACAGATTTTTTCAAACTTAAGCCTGCAAATTCCACCAGGAAAAATGATCGCACTAGTAGGTCCGAGCGGAGCGGGGAAAACGACGTTGTTCCATCTGCTTCAAGGTGTTTATCAGCCGCAATCAGGAAAAATTTTGATCGATGGAATTCCAACAGAAGAAATGACCCTGTCAGAATTAAGAAGTACGATTGCTCATGTGCCGCAGGAGACATTTTTATTTGCGGGATCCATCCGTGAAAATCTAACGTTAGCGAGAGAGGGAATTTCGGAGGCAGAAATGATCGAGGCTGCAAAACAGGCCTGCATTCATGACTATATCATGAGCCTCCCTCAAGGATATGATTCGGAAATTGGGGAACGTGGCATGAAACTGTCCGGCGGTCAAAAGCAGCGAATCGCAATTGCAAGAGCGATCTTAAAGGATGCCCCGATCCTGCTCCTCGATGAAGCGACATCTGCCTTGGATAGCAATACGGAATCAATCGTCAAACAAGCACTCGCGCAATTAATGAGGGGAAGAACAACGATCGTGATTGCCCACAGATTATCGACCATCCAAAACGCAGACGAAATTATCGTGCTCGATGAAGGGGAAGTAATCCAGACAGGCACCCATGAACAGCTGATTGCCGAAAATGGTCTTTATCGGAAGTTGAATGGCACAGAACCGAACCAAAAGAAATCTCTGTATCTTGTATCAAAGTGATGGGAGTGGTGAAAAATGACGAATCAATTGGTAGCAGCGCTATATACAAAAGAGACGGGGTTGCCGAAAGCTGAAGCCTATTACAAACAGCTCTTACTTGATCGGCAAATCACTTCCATTGCTCCTCAAATGTATCATTCTTTGAAGGAAAAAGGCAGGTTAGAGCAAGTACCAGACTTTTTTAGCCACTATCTAAAAGAGCAGTATTTTCAAACCATGCAGCTGAATGTCTTTGTAAAACACGAAACAATGCAACTTCTCGATGCATTTGAAGAACGCGGGATGGAAGTTATTCCTTTGAAGGGTGTTTGTTTTGCTGAAGACTATTTCGGAAGCCTCGGTGCAAGGAAAACATCAGATATAGATTTGCTCGTGAAGCACGGCCACATTGATGCAGCTGTAAAATTAGCAAATCAACTAGGTTTTACAGGGGAAGAAGCGAAGATTCCCGGTCATTTTCATTACAGTTACAGCAAGAAGCTTCCTTGGTCAGAGATCCCTCTCGTTGTTGAACTGCATTGGGATTTACTGAAGGAGTCGACGGCGCAGCTTGCGATCGAAGAATTTTGGCAGGCATCAGAGCCATTAGGACAGTACTCTTCTGTGAAAAAGTTATCCAGTCTCCATGTATTTTACATGATTGTTCTGCACGGATGGCGCCACAATCTTGACTCTCGAAAATATTATTTGGATATCATTCAACTGCTTCACTTTTTACAAGATGACTTAGACTTTGAACAATTGATAAATATGTCGGAAAAGCACAAAACAAGAAAACGGCTGGTCCGAACGCTTTCCGCCGTGTATCAAGAGTTTCCTTTTCTCCATCAGCTCAAGCCTTTTCCATATCAATCTTCACGGAAATACCTGGAATTTACCTCGAAACAGGATGGCAGCAATTTTTACAAGAAATATACCGATTACGTCGATTACCAATTCTTTAGCTATGATACTCCGAGCGATACGGTGAAGGAAATAATGGCAATCCTTCTTCCAAGCAGGAAAAAGTGTTAGCAGCAAGGTTGGATGGGAATAATAAAGGGAAAAGGGGGTGAGCCGTGTGGTCCTGTTATTCTATTATCTTGCTCTTCTAAACCTCGCCGATGCAGCCTTGACAGTTGCCGGAGTGGAAAGCTCGCGAATAACAGAAGCAAATCCTTTAATGGAGACGCTCTATGTCAATGATATCGGGCTCTTCCTTGCGCTAAAAGTTCTTCTTTCTGTGGCGTTAGTATTGTTTGTACTATATAAAAAAGTTCCGCAATCAAAGTTCGTTAAGGGTCTGACTATGCTTGCAGCAGTTAGTTATACAACCGTCATTGGCTTGCATAGCTTATGGCTGGTCCAGCTTGCTTGACCAGTCAGCTCTTCCGTTCCCTCCTCGTATTGCTCCGTAAAAAATTCATTTCTTTTCTCAGTTTCCATATTCATTATCCGGGAAAAGGCGTATAATTTTTCTCATAAATGGATAGGAAAGAAGGCGTATTGTGGATGTTTCAGACGCTCAAGCGTGAACTGTTAGCCGGGATTACGGTTTCGGTTGTGGCGCTGCCGTTGGCACTGGCTTTTGGGATGCAGGCAACGGGCAATTCTGATGGTGCGATCATTGGATTGTATGGCGCAATCATCACTGGGTTCTTTGCGGCTTTATTTGGCGGGACGAAGAGCCAGGTTACAGGTCCGACTGGGCCGATTACGATTATTTTTACAGGAATTGTTGCGACACAGGGGCTGGAGTATGCCTTCATTGCTGCATTCATGGGCGGACTGTTTCAAATTGTCTTTGGGTTGCTGAAGGCAGGAAATTATTTAAAATTCATTCCGTTGCAGGTGGTCAGCGGCTTTATGAACGGGATTGCGATTATCATTATTATCGGACAGCTGCAGTATGTGACTGGCAGTTTTTTGGTCGTCATTTTAACGATTCTTTTCATGCTTGTGGCGATGAGATGGATTAAGGCGATTCCACCCAGCCTGATGGCGCTAATTTTAGGGACAGTTGCTGTGGTTCTTTTGGAAAAAGTGTTGCCGGCGATTCATTTCACACTTCCATTCCTCCATGATGTAATTTTCTTTGACAGTGTTGAAAGAATAGGAGAAATCCCTAAAGGACTGCCGCAATTCCACTTTCCTGCAGCCGATCTCTCAACGATGATTCAGCTGATTCCGGCGGCTTTAAGCATTGCAATCCTTGGTTCGATAGACTCGCTGCTAACGTCTGTCGTCATGGACAATATGACGGGAACAAAGCATAAGAGCAACAAGGAATTGATTGGGCAGGGGATTGGCAACACGCTAGCTGGAATGTTTGGGGCAATGCCAGGTGCTGGTGCTACTGTTCGCTCAGTTGTTAATTTGCGCAGCGGTGGACAAACAGCTATGTCAGCGATGGTGCATAGTGTTACCTTGCTGCTTTTCATGCTTGTGTTCGGGCAGCTAGCGGCGGAGATTCCGCTGGCGGTACTTGCTGGAATCCTGATCATGACAGGAATTACGATGTTTGATTACGACAGCTTGAAGATTTTAAAGGATGAACCAAAAACCGACGCTGCCATCATGCTGGTAACGATGATCCTAACTGTAGCGATTGATCTGATGGTTGCAGTCGGCGTCGGCATCGTGATGAGTGCACTCATCTTCATGAAGCGGATGAGTGAAGAAGGTTTTAAAATAAATCATATATCGGAAAGCGGATTGAAAATATATAATCTCGAAGGCCCGCTTTACTTTGGAGCCACAGAATTAATAGCGAAAACGATCAGTTCGGATAACAGTCCAGACATAGCGATAGCGATCGAAAAAGTAACCATTGTCGACGCTTCTGGTGCCTTGCTGCTACTGCAATTAAAGGATCAATTAAAAGAGCGAGGACAGAGCCTATATCTTGTCGGCAATGACCTTGACCTCGGCGGAATTCTAAGAAAGATGAATGTATTCCACGAATTTGGCACAACTGGCCATTTTGAAACACTGGAAGAGTTAATTACTTATCTGAAGTTTCATCAAAAATTAGGTACCGAGCCTGAATAATCTCAGGCCCGATTTCTTTCTAAACCCTTTCGTTTCTAAGTTTCTCTTTATTTGGTATAATATGAAAGTTACTACATAAAAGGAAAATAAGTTGACAATCAGACATAAAGCAACAAAAGATGACACATCCTGCTATAATAAGGCTATCAAGACATCAGGCTTAAGGAGACCCGCATGAACCCGTTTAAAAAAAATTCAGCTTTAGTATATGAAGAAGTAAAAGCAGTAAAGTTCTTTTTGTGGACTTTTTATATTATCTTAGTGCCTTATGATTTCACCGTTTATTATATATATCCATATTTCAACAATGTAAAGACAGGGTTGCCATATGGAGGGCTGGGGTTTTATTTTCATTTGCTGTTGTTTGCTGTGCTTCCTTTTGCCATTTACATAATTAAAAAAGGCCATCCTGAAATAGTAAAATATATATATTTCGTTGCATTTATCATATTGGACACTATCAATAATATGTTAATTTATTGGGGTACCAATCGAGAGTTCAATAGTGGCCATATTCTTGAAGTATATTTCATTTTATTTTCTCCTATGTTTGTCAATAAGAGGTTCTTTTGGATCATTACGTTGGGCTTTTCAATAAAGTATTTAACAGTTGGTTTGATTTATCAATCCGCTAAGGTCCTATTTGCGTTAGGATTGATCCTATTTATCGGAATCATTGCTTGGATTTTACTTACTCGATTTCAATCCTATATCAATGCTATTACGTTAATGTATGAGGATATGAGGCAAAAAGAAAAGTTGGCGGTTATAGGCCAAATGGCAACGGCGATTGCTCATGAGATTAAAAATCCGTTATCATCTTTAAAGGGCTTCACCCAATTGCAGCAGGAAAAGGATAAGGATGATGAACAATATTATCCGATTATGCTAAACGAAATTGATCGGATAAATGCGATCGTTAATGACTTATTAATTTTAGGAAAACCGAACACAGCGGTTAAAGTGGCTAAGAAACTGCTGGATATTATCGACTATGTCATTTCAGTGGTGGATCCCCATGCTCAAAGAAAAGATATACATATACAGAATGAGACAGACAGCTCTATTATGCTATTATGTGACGAAAATCAGATGAAGCAGGTATTTATCAACTTAATTAAAAATGCGATAGAAGCAATGCCTAATGGAGGAAACCTTACGATAGACTCCAGAATTAAGGATGATCAGGCGGTTATTTTGATCAAGGATGAAGGATGCGGGATCCCTCCTGAGAAACTTGTTAAATTAGGGGAACCTTTTTATACAACAAAGCAAAACGGGAACGGTCTTGGCCTAATGGTCACAAAAAAAATCATTGAAGAACATGAAGGTACTTTTGCCATTGAAAGTCAGTTAAAAAAAGGAACGCATGTTACTATCTCTTTACCAATCGCTAAATAACGAGAATACTTTTACAAAAATAAAACATTAAATAAACCCAAAGGACTATTTAACTAAATAGTCCTTTGGGTTTATAATGGAGAAAAATGTCGAATTTTGACGTTTCAAAATGAGTCAAAATACTTATTTTCTTATTATTTTCGTTAAAACTATAAATATTGCAGGAATAATGGCGATATGAAGGGAAATACAATGGTATTTTGACAGAAAAAAAGAGGTACTATAATGCAAAGTTCTTTTGAAGAGCCATCTTTGTATCATGAAGAAAAAAGAGGATTAAAATGGTTTATCACTTTATTTTATATATTGTTTATTTCTTTTGAGATTTTCTACTATTATCTTCACCCAAAATATGTATTGCATAAGGATATATTGCTTTTTACGGATTCTAGGTATTTTTATCACTTTTTAATTTTCTTATTATTTCCAACGGTATTATTTCTATTAATAAAAGGAAAACTTTATTCCATTAAGTTTATTTTTTTTCTGGGATTTATTATTTTTACAACCTTCTATGATTCAGTGACTTATCTTGGGAAAGAATCAGGCTATGATAGTGGTAATATTGTTGAAGTATTTTTTATTTTATTTGCACCTATTTTTGTCAATACTGCTTTCTTTTGGACGGTTTCTTTAGGTATACTAATAAAGTATTCCTTTATTGGATTATTATTAAATACAACTGAAGTGTTATTTCCCATTGCTGTTATTTTATTCTTATCATTATTAGGATTTATTATTTTAAAAAGATATCAAGGCTATGTTGAAGCAATTAAGGAATCGTATGACAATCAACTTTCAGGCATTGTTAAGGGAGTAATTGCCACGCTTGAACTAAAGGATCCCTATACAAGAGGCCACAGTGAAAGAGTAGCATACTATGCCACTTCACTTGCTGAAGCAACTAGAGAATACACAAAAGACCAACTTCGATCCTTTACTTATGCTTGTTTGCTACATGATATAGGGAAAGTAAATATTCCTGACTCAATATTGATGAAACCTGGAAAATTAACAAAAGAAGAATACGAGATTATTAAGGCACATCCAGTAGTAGGTGCAAACGCCATCGATAAAGTCAATGGTCTAGGAGACAATCTTGATATTATCAAGTTCCATCATGAAAGGTGGGATGGAAAAGGTTACCCTGAACAATTAAGGGAAAAGGAAATTCCTTATTCAGCAAGAGTGGTGGCGATTGCCGATGCTTTTGATGCGATGACTTCTTCTCGTTCATATCGGTCTGCGATGACTTTAGAGGTAGCTTACAAAAGAATTATCGAGGGCAAAGGCACGCAATTTGATCCGGAACTTGTAGAGAAGTTTAAGCGGGTTTTTCCAGAATGGGTTACATTCCACAAAAGTTACGACTGGAATGAAAATCATTTTGTTTAAAACAGATTAGTAAGAGAGGAGGGTTTGGTCATGAAAATCCGTAAATTGAAAAAGATTAAAACTACCTGCTGGTGGTGCCCTTTTATTAATCAATAAAAACAAAGAGAGAGGGATGTTTTATTAAAACATCCCTTTTTAATTTCTTAGGACAAAGGTGAGGGTATGGAGATTACCTATAGAACTGTAGTGAGTCTTAAGCAGCTTGCAATTAGAAAAGATCAAAAACATTATATTGTTGAAGATGTAATCAATGGCGAGTTTTACGAAATGCCGGAAGTGTGTATTGTGGCAATTGAACTACTCAATCAAAGTAAACCGCTTAATGATGTGGAAAAAGAATTGCTCCATAGATACCCCGAGGAAGATATAGACTTATCAGATTTTATCTCTCAGCTTTTAGAACTAAATTTAGTCAGCAAAATCAACGGAGAAGAAGTGTTGAAAAGTATAGTTCAGAAAGAACAATCGGGTTATTCATGGATTCCCAAAAATCTCGGCAGTTTTTTCTTTCCTTCTTTCAGCTCTTATCTTTATCTCGCTTTATTGTTTGCTAGTATTGGTTTACTTTTGTACAATCCTGCATTGTTTCCGCGTTACTCGGATTTATTCGTTTTTGACCTTATGCTGCAGAATATTGTTGTAGTGCTGATCATTACGTTTGTTCTTGTCCTGCTCCATGAATTCGGCCATGTTTTGGCAGTTAGATCAGAAGGACTGCCTGCTAAGATAGAAGTCGGGCATCGGCTCTTTTTGGTGGTATTGGAAACGGATATGTCTCACGTTTGGAAGCTTCCGGCTGAAAAGCGGAATAAGCTTTATTTAGCTGGAATGTATTTTGATTCTGTTGTGTTGTTTATAGGATTGCTGGGGCAAATGTTTACAAGTGAAAATGCACTCCTCGTCGGTTTATTAAAACTGGTGGTGCTGGATACTTTCATTCGCTTAGTTTATCAGGCAGCTGTTTTTATGAAAACGGATCTTTATTATGTGATCGAGAATAGGACGGGCTGTTATAATTTGATGGAAAACGGCCGGAATTTCCTGGCGCGCTGGCTGCCATTTTTGCGGGTGCCGCAAACGGAAACATTTGCAGGAGAGGAACGGTTTGTTCGTGCTTATTCAAGTTTCTATTTGGTCGGAGTCGTCTTGACCATCGCCATCACCGGCTACTACTATGTTCCGCAAATGGTATTCGCAGTGAACCATATTATGATACCGGGCTTTTTGGAGCCGGTGACTAGTCTTCGCTTTTGGGATTCAGTTGTCTTTTTGCTGCAAATTCTTTTCGTTTCGGGATTATTAATTTATTCATGGAGCAAAAAATATCGTTTCAGCAGGAAGAAAAGCACAAGCGACTCGAAGGCATATGAGTCTGTCCAATGAAAAATTTGTCATTATTCCTATTCAATCGTTTTTTTTGAATAAAAAAATCCGTGGATTTCGCTCCGACAGACAGACTCCCAGGCGCTCGAGTTGGGCAAAAAGAAAAAAACAGCAGGTTTGGGTGTGTAGAGCGAAAAGTTTTCAAGAAAGCCTCGTTATTTTGACAGGTTCTACGTTCTTATCAAAAAACCGAGCCTGTGTGGGTTTGGGGTAAAATTATTTATTTGGATGGTGTAGGCTCGGTTGCTATCGGAGTAGGTTTGATCGAAGCAAGGAGGAGGCTCACCTGTCGCCCCGCGGAAAGCAAGTGTCTGGAGTGGAAATCGATTATCAGCCAAACCAAAAAAAGGCCGGGCGGTTTTTGCCCGGTTTTTCTTACCACGTTTTACTATATTCTATTAATATGTTTTTATACTTTTCCAGCGATTCAAGTAGCACGAACTCATCGTCTCCATGCCAGTTTGCACCGCTTGGTCCAAATTCAATAGCCGGGATTCCATGGATTGCGAAATACTGGGTGTCTGCTGCTCCGTGCTGGCCGAATAAGATGGCGTCACCGTCCGTATGCTTTTCTAAAACGGTCTTTAGTTTCGTAATGAACGGATCGTCCGACTTTGTCGCGACAGGAATCCCTTTTAACCCAACAGTAATGGTACCGTCGACAATGCTCTCAATTTGTTGGATGATGGTTTCTGCTTTTTGACCGGGAAGATAGCGAATATCAAGGGACATGACACAGTGGTCTGGTACTTTATTAAAAACTTCACCGCCAGAGATGATGGCAAGATTAATGGATGGCGATTGGTAAAACGCTGAGCTTTCTTTTGTGAATGGCAATTCCAGCAGCTTTTCGTAGGCTTGGAACGCTTTGATAATTGCATTCTCGCCTTCCCATGGGCGGCTTCCGTGCGCCGATTTTCCAATTACGTCTACTTCCAGTCTTAAGACACCTTTTGCCTGCAAGGCGATCCCGAGCTGGGTCGGTTCTGAGGCGATCACAAAATCACCGCGATAGCCATTTTCGACAAGGTAGCCTGTGCAATTTTGACCACCGATTTCTTCATCTGAGACAATTTGCAGCTGGATTTTCACTCCGAGTTTTTGATCCAGTAATTCCTTCATCGCGAACATCATCGCTGCAACGCCAGCTTTCATATCGGCTGCGCCTCTGCCATAGAGTTTGCCATCCTTCTCAACTGGCACAAACTGTTCTTTTTTTCCGCTGACAACATCTACATGGCCATTCCATACAAGCGTTTTATCCCCTTCGCCCATCTCGCATACGAGCATTTTATAGCCATTATTCTCTATCAAACTCGGTTTCAATTTTTGCTCAATTAGCCATTGTCTGCAAAACTCGATCGCCTGATTGGCCCCTTCCACGGTGGAGCTGTCTATCAGGATTAGTTCTTTTACTAACTCCTTCATTTCAAAAACACTCCCAACGGATTCTTTTATACATTACCACGTAAATCGACTTTTAATCATATATCCATGTTAGTCTTTTTTGCAGAAAAAGCATAAAAATACAATTCGTCAACAGTGCTTTTTTTCTGGCGGTGTTCGTAATTTTCAGGAGGTAAGTCCTGAATTGACAGATAAACTTTACAAAAAGTTAAGAAAATTCAGGTCCATTAGTTCATTTTCTTCCTGTCCATTCCTACTATAATTAACTCGTACTCTACCAATTTACTTATTAAGGAGATGAATTTCTTGAAGAAGCCTTTGCGCAAGTTAGGAAAAACCGTTGTTGCTACGACAATGGCATTGTCAGTTTTGGCAGGACCAGCTTCCTATACAGCATTTGCTGCTGGAAAACCTAGTCATGCCGGAAAACCTGCACAACCAGGAAAGCACGAGGTACAGCTTCGGATCATGGGAACGACCGATATTCATACGCACCTATATAATTATGATTATTATAAGGATGCCGAGACAAATGAATTTGGTCTTGCCAAAACAGCCACGCTCATCAAACAGGCGAGAGAAGAAAAACCGGGCAAGAACAATCTCCTTTTTGATAATGGCGATTTAATTCAGGGCAATCCGCTTGGCGACTATAAAGCCAAGGTTGATGTGCTGGAAGATGGGGAAATGCATCCGGTTTTTGAAGCGATGGAACTATTGGATTATGATGCAGCTACCGTCGGCAATCATGAATTCAACTACGGTTTGGATTATCTTGATGAGGTGCTGGATGACGCGCCAATGCCATATGTAAATGCCAATGTTTTCAAGGATGATGGCGACGATAATCCTGATAATGATGAAAATTACTTTAAGCCTTATACGATTTTTAACAAGAAGGTCACGGATAGTAACGGCAAAACACAAATGATGAAGATAGGCGTTGTAGGTGCTGTCACGCCGCAAATCTTGCAATGGGATAAAGCCAATCTCGATGGCAAGGTGGTTACAAAGGACATTGTAACATCAGTTGAAGCGCAAATTCCGAAGATGAAGGAAGAAGGTGCTGACATCATCATCGCTTTAGCCCACTCTGGAATTGGCGATGAAAAAGTGGTGGAAATGGAAGAGAACGCTGCCTATGACCTTTCCCTAGTTGATGGCATTGACGCAATCATTACCGGACATAACCACTTAACATTTCCTGGCAGCTTTACTGACTTGCCTGGTGTGGATTCGGAAAACGGAACTATCAATGGTGTACCTGTTGTTATGGCAGGGAACTGGGGCAATCAGCTTGGCGTGATGGACTTAACGATTGCCAAGGAAAAAGGCAAATGGAATGTGAAAAATTCCAAGTCTGAGGTAAGGGCCATTTATGACAAAGCAACGAAAACATCATTGGCAGACGCAGACGAAGAAATTTTAGCTGCTGTAAAAGAAGACCATGAGGGGACAGTGAATTATGTCCGCCAGCCTGTTGGCCAAACTGCTGCCAATATCAACAGCTATTTTGCGCTCGTTCAAGATGATCCATCCATTCAGATCGTGACGAATGCCCAGAAATGGTATGTAGAAAAGCAAATCAAAGGCACTCCCGATGAAAACCTGCCGATCCTTTCCGCTGGAGCTCCATTCAAATCAGGCAGAGGCGGAGCAAGTGACTATACTTACATCCCGGCAGGTACGATTGCGATTAAGAATGTAGCCGATCTTTATCTGTATCCAAATACCGTGTCAACGATCAAAATCAAAGGAAGCGATGTAAAGGAATGGCTTGAAATGTCTGCCGGACAGTTCAACCTTATTGATGAGAACAGCACGGGGGAACAAGCGCTGATCAATCCGGATTTCCCGGTTTACAATTATGATGTAATCGATGGCGTGACTTACGAAATCGATGTAACGGAACCGGCAAAATATGATAAGAATGGAAAGGTAGTAAACGCGGACGCAAATCGTATCAAGAATCTGGAATACAACGGGCAGCCAATTAACCTTGAGCAGGAATTCTTAGTTGTAACAAACAATTATCGTGCTACTGGAACATTCCCGGGTGTGAAAAATCAAACAGCAGTAGAAATGTATCCAGATGAAAACCGTCAGGCAATCATCGATTATATCCGCGAAGTGGGAACGATTGATCCCTCTGCGGACAATAACTGGAGTTTTGCTGGTGTGAGCAAAGATCTGAATATTACCTTTACCTCTACTCCAGATGCACAAAATGAGCTGCCAGAGAGTGGCCTAATTGACTATGCTGGCGAAGCTGCAAATGGCTTTGCGAAATTCAAGCTCCATTTGCCAATCGCCCTTCAGCTTTTAGGAATCAATGACTTCCATGGTCAGCTGGACACGTACAATGCGAAAATTAATGCAGGCGGTGTGGATTATCTTGCTGCCTATTTAAAAGAACGGGAAGCGACTAATCCAAACACCTTGCTGCTTCATGCTGGTGATGCTGTAGGTGCAAGTTCCCCTGTTTCCGCTTTGCTTCAGGACGAGCCTACGATCAAGATGTTGAACGAGCTTGGTTTTGATGCGGGTACGGTCGGCAACCACGAGTTTGATGAAGGTGTAGAAGAAATGCTGCGTTTGATCAATGGTGGAAGCCATCCGAAAACAGTGGAAAAGTACGGGGAATTCGAAGGAGCTGACTTCCCTTATGTTGCCGCTAACCTTGTCTACAAAGAGACAGGTGAGAATGTCTTAGATCCATACAAAGTCATCGATGTAAATGGCATTTCCGTTGGCGTAATTGGAGTCGCGTTATCCGATACTCCAAGCATCGTCATTCCGAGTGCAGTCACTAACGTGGAGTTCACAGACGAAGCGGAAGCCATCAACCGCTATACAGAGGAGTTAAAGGCGCAAGGTGTGGAAACCATTGTTGTTTTGGCTCATAATCCATCCACTTCAAATCAAGATGGATCGAATCCAGGGGAAGAACTTGTGGACATCGCTCAAAAGGTGGATGACGAAGTGGATGTGTTATTGGGCGGACATAACCATGCTTATACAAATACAACAGTGGATGGCAAGATTGTTGTCCAGTCGTATTCTTCCGGTACCGCTTTTTCTGATGTCGATTTACTGATCAACCCGGTTACAAAAGATGTCATCGCTGGAAAATCTGAAATTGTCACAACATACCGAGACAAAATCGAGCCTGACCCGGAAATAAAAGCAATACTCGATAGCTATGTATCAGAGGTCGCGCCGATTTTGAACGAAGTAATTGGAACCACCCCTTCCGATATTAGCCGAGAAACCAGTGTTGCTGGTGAATCTGCGATGGGCAATTTGGTTGCGGATGCCATGCGCTGGCAGACGGGGACTGATTTTGCCTTTATGAACTCAGGAGGCGTCCGTGCTGACATTGACGCAGGGGAAATCACATGGAAAGAAGCTTTCACTGTGCAGCCATTCGGAAACGACCTGGTGAAAATGAACGTGACGGGAGAAGTCATCAAAACTTTGCTTGAGCAGCAATGGGGCAGCAAGGTCCGAATCATGCCAATCTCTGGTTTGAAGGTAACTTATGATGATTCCAGAGCGGCTGGAGACCGCATTGTTTCGATCACGAAGAATGATGGAACACCTGTTGAGATCGAGAAAACCTATTCTATCACCGTCAATAACTACATGGCAGGTGGCGGGGATGGCTATGCAATCCTAGCAACCATTGCTGATAAGCAAATCGATGTAGTCGATTTGGATGCATTGGTAAACTATATCAAGGCGCACGGAGAAGTGAACCCGAAAATCGAGGGCCGTGTAATAAAAGTAAATCAATAGATTAAAAGAGAGCACAGATTCTGTGCTCTTTTTTTCGTGAAAAAAGGATAGGTCTTTCGAATCAAATTTCGAGACACGAAGAAAAATTTTTCGACGCAATACATGTCTCGACGCAAGTTTTTACGATAAAAAAAGGCCGAAAGAATTAGATTTCTGTTTAAATAGGCTGATTTTGACAAAGAATCATGAGTTCTCATACAAAGCAAATTATGAAGTGGAATTCGATTACTGGATCAGACACCAGCCTGGTACATCGATTCTCCGTTACGCGGAATCTTTGACTACAAGGGACTTCCAGGAGTAACAGAGTTTGATTCTACTAAATCTTACATGAACGACTTGATCCCAGATGCAGGACGGAAAGTACCTGCTACATTCCCGATCAAGTTCCAAGTGATCGGCGAAGCGAAAGACAACTCTGCTGGTGCAGTGTGGATTCATAAATAAGGATTTAAGACATCGGGTGATTTTTCGTCCGATGTTTTTTTGTGAATTGGAAAAAAACGCATGGATTTTCCAGTTCGCCAATAAAAATTGAAAATCGCCAATATATTAAAATTTTTGCTAGAAAAATTGTGAAAATCGCCAATAAATTTTTATTTTCGCCAATAAAATTGTGAACTCCGCCAATAAAATAATTCTTGAGTGTATAACCTCATGAAAAAACGTGATTCAGTGGGGGAATACTGGACTTATACGCAGGTTTTAGCTAGTATCAATATTAGAATGTTTACGTGAAGGAGAAAAACATGTCAGAAACTCTACCAATAATTGCTCAATTGAAACCTTCTCTGCAGCTAGCCTGGGAGAAGGCCGGATTCGGGGCGCTAACTGCTGTTCAGTCGGCGACAATTCCGTTACTGCTAGACGAAAAAGACGTTGCTGCTGAATCACCGACTGGCACGGGTAAAACGTTAGCGTATTTACTTCCTGTCTTAAATAAAATCGATACGACAATGCAGAATACACAGGCAGTTATCCTCGCTTCCTCACAGGAGCTTGTCATGCAGATCCTCGGCGAAATCCAAAAGTGGGGAGAAGGCAGCGGCATTAAATCGGCAAGCCTGATCGGCGGGGCAAATATAAACCGGCAGCTGGACAAGCTGAAAAAGAGCCCACACATTATCGTCGGAACCCCTGGTCGTACAAATGAATTGATCAAGCAAAAAAAACTGAAAATGCATAAAGTCCGCATCATCGTGCTCGACGAAGGGGATCAACTGTTGACCCCTGAGCATACGGAAACAGTAAAGAGTATCGTAAAATCGACACTTGCCGATCAAAGGCAACTAGTCCTTTTTTCAGCGACACTGCCTGAGACTGTTGAAAAAGCGATCAGCAGGCTGGCGAATGATCCTGAAATTATTAAAGTGAAGAAGGATGATACATTTGACGCGGCAAAAGTGGAACATATATACTTCCGGAGCGAGCAGCGTGATAAAATAAAAATTCTTGAAAAAATCGCACGTCTTGATGGAACAAAGTCGCTCGTATTCATGAAAGATATTCCAAATTTGATTATCGCTGCCGAGAAGCTGAATTTCAAAAACATCCCGGTTGGGCAGCTCCATAGCGAATTGACAAAGCAGGATCGCCAGAAATACTTACAGAAGTTCCGTGATGGCAACAGTGAGATGTTGCTAGTCACTGACATTGCAGCTCGTGGCCTCGATATTAAGGGCGTAACCCATGTCGTCCATTTCGATTTTCCAAGGGAACAGGACCAGTATGTCCACCGTTCTGGACGTACGGGCCGTTTAGGTGCAAAAGGAACGGTCATCTCGATTGTCAATCAACGAGAAGAGCGGGATTTAAAGCGATTCTGTACTACGCTGAATATCGATCCAGTATTCAAGGAATTTTACGGTGGCAAAATAGTCGATGCAAAATAAAAAAGTGCAAGCTATAGGATCAGAGCCTATAGCTTTTTTGCTGCATTTAAAGGGATTTTCGTTAAAAATCGAGAATATATATTTCAAAGTTTATTAATCGGAAGGAACTGTTGACATGAAAAATCCACGCTTACATACATTGATGGAAGAATGGCTTCTGGAAGCGACAATCGATGACATGCAGGAAAAAATGGAGAGAGGTGAGCTGACAAGTCATGATCTTGTGCTCATGTATCAGGCTAGGATCGCTGCATTTGATAAAACAATCAACTCTGTACTTGAACTGAATCCCGATGCGCTGCATATTGCAGCTGCTCTTGATGTAGAGCGAGAACAAACGGGACCAAAGAGTCCGCTGCACGGCATCCCAGTACTGGTTAAAGACAATATCGATACTGGTGATAAAATGCATACAAGTGCCGGATCATTAGCTTTGAAGACTTCTATAGCGGAGAAAGATTCGTTTGTTGCTTACAAGCTGCGGGAGGCTGGTGCCGTTATCCTCGGAAAAACCAATATGACCGAGTGGGCTAACTTCATGGCAAATGGCATGAAAAGCGGCTACAGTTCACGAGGCGGCCAAGTTGAAAATCCATATGGTCCAGGCAAGTTCGACGTTGGTGGCTCAAGCTCAGGTTCTGGCGCATCAATTGCCGCCAATCTTGCAGCGGCTGCGATTGGTACGGAAACGGACGGCTCGATTTTAAGTCCAGCTTCGCAAAATTCACTGGTCGGCATCAAGCCGACTGTCGGACTTGTCAGCCGCAAGGGCATCATTCCGATAGCCCATACCCAGGACACAGCAGGTCCGATGGCGAGAACTGTCAAGGATGCGGTATATCTTTTAGAGGCGATTTTCGGGCAGGATTCGCAAGACCCGGCAACAATGGTAAGCTTACCTGAATTCAACCATAACGATCTTTTCGACAAAAAAGCATTAAATGGAATAAAGATTGCTGTAGTCCAGGAAGAGTACATTGGCAAATGGACGAAGGAACAGGAGCGAATTTTCCAAAAAGCCGTAGAAAAACTGAAAGAACTGGGAGCGGAGATGATGGAAGCGGTCATTCCTGCAGCAAAAGCGAAATGGGGATACAATGTGTTAAGTTATGAATTCAAGGCAGATCTAAATGCTTATCTGAACAGTCTGACACCGACTATTCCAATCAGAACACTTGCCGATGTGATTGCTTATAATGATGAACATGAGCAAAAAACGCTGAAATATGGACAGGAAGTTCTGCTGGAATCAGAAGCGACAAGCGGAGAATTGACAGAAACAGAATACCTTGAAGAACTGGAATTCAATCTATATATGGCTAGGGAACAGGGAATTGACTATGCCCTGAAGGAATACGGAGCGGATGTCGTGCTTTTTCCAATGGCTGGCTCGACAATCGCCTCCAAGGCGGGATATCCGTCGGTTACGGTACCAACTGATTACACAGAAGAAGGTGAGCCGGTCGGGATTACTTTCACAGGCACCGCTTTCAACGAACCGCTGCTGATCCGGCTTGCCTATGCCTACGAACAGGCAACAAAGGTCCGCCGCTCACCCGACCTTAGAATAAACGCCAGCAAAAAAATCCATACTACACCTTGAATTCATTTAAAGGAGCGAGGAAGCATGGGTAAGCAAAAGCTTGGCAACGGCAACGCCCAACGAAACAATAACAAGAAAAAAGGCAACAACACCCCAGAAGAACTGGTCGAGTTTACAACCGGACAGAAGGAGAAAAAGTTCAATAATCCGATCGATTAACGAAAAAAATCCTCCGGCGGTTCACTCGCCAGGGGATTTTTTTCGCTCTTTTCATTTTTATGGACCTTCATTTTTACGACAATTATCGATCATACCAAGTCATCATTCTAATGCTCGCTGATCTTATCAAAATTACTGCCCGAAACATCGGCGATATTCTCGATCGCGACGAGTGCGTTTGAATCGATATCATCGACCACCGATCGCAGAGTGGACAATTCAATCCGGCTGACAATGATGTAAATGATTTTCTTCGGTTCACTGGAAAAAACACCTTGGCCATGAATATAGGTCATGCCACGCCCTAATTGCTTCAACAGAGCTTCCGCAATTTCTTCCGGGACATCGGAAATGATCGTAACTGATTTAAGTTCCTCCATACCCTCGACGACAACGTCAATCATCTTAAAAGCGATAAAATAGGTGATGATCGAGTACATGGCGGTTTCCCAGCTGAACACGAGCAGGGCAGCTAAAAGGAAGATGAAAAAGTTCATCACCATGACGATCTGACCGACAGACACGGTGCGCTGCTTACTGACAAGAATGGCGATAATTTCGGTGCCATCAAGAGCTCCGCCAGCGCGGATGACGAGACCGACACCGGTACCAAGGATGACGGCGCCGATGATCGTCGCCAAAAATAGGTCATCCGTTACCTGATCGAAAAGATGGAAATAAGCTGTTGCACCGGATAAAATAATGACGCCGTACAGCGTCCGAAGCGTAAATTTCATGCCCATCCTCTTATATCCGATATAAAGAAAAGGCAGATTAAATAGGATCAGGAAAATACTCATGGAGATGTTGGTCAATTCCGCTGCAATAATAGAAAGACCGATGACACCACCATCGAGGATTGCATTTGGCACAAGGAACATATCAAGCCCAAAAGCAGCGATGACGGCCCCAATCGTAATCGTTACAAGCTGAGTGATTTCTTTTATCAATCTTTTTTTCTTCTGTTTTGCCACTATATCAAACCCTTTTCTATTGTATATACTATTATACTCATTGTACCAAACTAAAAAGTCTTCTGGAAATTTTACAATATCTATCCATGCTTAGGAAAAGAGTATTTTTGGGTAATAAACTAGGGAAGTGATTTGAAATAACGGAGGGACTAATTTGACAAATGAAACTCAGACTAAACATAGAACAATCAAGCAACAAACACGAACGAGTCAGCAAAGCAAAAAAAATGCAAATCAAAACAATGAAAAAGCTAAAAATCAAAACACCGATACGGAAAAAACAGCTTCGTTTTCTTCAGCAAATCAAGAGGTAAAACACAAAGAACAATCCGGCAAGTTCGAGGCCGCTTTCAATCGTATCCATAAAGCGCTGAAGGAAATGGTAAAGGGGACGGACAGCGATGCGTTTGTCGAACTGCTATACTCTGGTTATAAAAATCATTCCTTGATCCGCAAGTATAAAAGTGAGCTGCATCAGTTTGCGAAGCTGCGAAATGCGATTGTCCATGAGCGGGTGAATGCGGATTATTATATTGCCGAGCCGCATATTGAGGTCGTCGAACGAATGGAGGAAATCGCCAAAGAGTTTGAGAAGCCGCAGACAGCATTATCGATCGCAACAAGTCCCGTTTTCTATTATTATGAAGATGCTTATCTGAAAGATGTGCTTAAAGTCATCAATAAGTTTGATTTTACCAGATTTCCGATCTATGACAAGGATGATAAATATGTCGCTCTACTAACTTCTACAGAAATTATCCAGTGGATGGCGCAGCATTTTTCCGACAGTGTCGTTCCCTTTGAAAATGTTCAAATCAAAGAGTTGCTGACGAAGGGAAAAAATTATTTCGTGACCTTTGTAGATGAAAAAGCCTCCCTTTATCATATCGAGGAACTATTCGAACGCTATCATACGAGGGGCAAGAAGCTTCAGGCAGTCATCATTACGGAAACAGGCGACCGACATGGAAAACCAATCGGAGTCATCACACCATGGGATTTGCTGGACAGTGATTCAGAAGACTGAAAAATCGGTCATTGACGAAATCAAGACGATATTGGTATACTTCTGCTATTATCAATGAATGAATCTGTATCAAAGTGTGGAAGGACAGACCATGAGAATATCAAAGGGCTGATTCCTAAAGGACAGGAGAGGATTGCGGTTGAAGCCTCTCCTTTTTAAAGATTGTTCTATCTTTTAGAAGCGGGTGAATGTGATGACGAACAAGTTTGAAACGGAAGTGATTCATTCCGTACATACGAAGCAACAAGGAATTAAAAGCAAAGCAACACCAATTTACCAGACGTCTGCTTTTACTTTTAACGATCTTGACGAACTGGAGGGTTTTTATCAAGGAGAAGGGAATTATTTGTACTCCAGGGTCGGCAATCCGAATACGGATGAGCTTGGACAGGCGGTTGCGGCTTTGGAGCATGCGGAGGATGGTGTAGCTGCTTCTTCCGGATTGGCGGCGATTTTGGCAGGCGTCCTTGCAGTGGTAAGGAGTGGTGACCACATCGTTGCCGCGGATGACGTATATGGCGGAAGTTTTCATATGTTAAAAGCAGAGCTGGAACGATTTGGGATTGAAACAACATTCGTGCCATTTTCTGATTTGGACAACGTTACAAATGCCATCAAGCCTAATACAAAGCTTTTGTACACAGAGTCGATCACCAATCCGCTGCTTAGGGTGGAAAAACTCGAAGAAGTTATCGCTCTGGCAAAAACCCAAAACCTTGTTGTATTAGTTGACAACACATTTGCAACTCCGCTCCATGTACGCCCATATGAGCTCGGTGCGGATCTCGTTGTCCACAGTGCGACTAAATACATTGGCGGACATAGTGATGTTACTTCCGGAGTCATTGTCGGCAGAAAAGAGCTGATAGAAGCGGCGCGGGCGAGAGTCATCAACCTTGGAGCGAATCTGAGTCCGTTTGAAGCATGGCTGACTTGCAGAGGCTTGAAGACGCTGGCATTAAGGATGAAGGCCCAATCGGGAAATGCCCGGATGCTAGCAGAAAGTTTAAGGGAGAATAGCAATGTCGAAAAAGTATATTATCCTTTTACAGAAGCTGACCAAGGTTTTGGTGCCATCGTCACAATCGAGCTCGCCAATCATGTGGACACAGACCAATTTTTCAAATCTCTTGGCTGGGTAAAAATTGTTCCGACACTTGCAGGCGTAGAAACAACGGTCTCCCATCCGCTGAAAACTTCCCATCGCGCACTTCCCCCTGAAGCGCAGGCGGAGCTGGGAATTACCTACCGGTTGGTGAGGATTTCGGTTGGCATTGAAAATGGTGAGGATATCGTTGCCCAGTTCACTGCAGCATTGGAACTTGCTGTGAACTAAAATTTTTTTAAAAAAACATATCAACAGGAATCCTTCAACATTATGTTTACGCCTCCTGTATGCGGGTATCTTTAAAAGGACTACTCGTCTAAAGGAGGCTTTTACTATGTTTGAACATGAAAAACATCTAGTTGGAGTATATGATAACGAGCAAGACGCAATTCAGGCCGTTGAGGATCTGAAAAGGCAGGGATACCATCCTGATGATATCTCCGTTATTGGCAAAAACGACGATGAGGTGGATCACGTCAACGAAGCAACCGGTACAAAGACGGAGGAAGGCCTTGCCGCAGGAGCTGCAACTGGCGGTGTATTAGGCGGTCTTACAGGATTGCTAGCAGGCATTGGAGCATTGGCAATCCCTGGCATCGGCCCAATCGTCGCGGCAGGTCCGATTGCAGCAACGCTGACTGGCGCTGCAGTAGGGGCCGGAGCTGGAGGCTTGGCCGGAGCATTGATCGGAATGGGCATTCCGGAAGAGGAAGCAGAACAATACGAAGGCTATGTAAAAGAAGGGAAAATCCTTGTAGTCGTCGAGCGGGAGGAGAACAGAGTTGGTCTGAACGACGGAACAACGACCGTTGGAATGGACGGCGCAAGAACCAACAACCCGGTTGATGCACCCCTAACCTCGGACAACCCTGCAAATACTCGTTTTGACAAAACACGTGATTTTTAATTCATGAAAAAAAACTGCCTTTTGGCAGTTTTTTTTGGAGATAAGTAAAAAATGAACTCAAGGAGCACTCTATCCTGTTAGCTGTCAAAATAAAGGAGGTTTCTTGACAACTTTGCGCTCTGCTCTCCAAACCTGTCAAAATAAAGGTGTTTTCTTGACAACTTTGCGCTCTGGACCCCCAAACCTGTCAAAAAAACGGTGTTTTCTTGACAACTTTCTGCTCTGCGCTCCCAAACCTGTCAAAAAAACGTTCGATTCTTTTCCAAGCCTCGCCTCTCGAGTTATCGCCACTCATAAACTCTCCAAAACTTCAACTCTCATCCGGCAAATTTTCGTTTGTCCATCTCAGACCCACCCTTCAGATTGAAAATGTTAGTATGAGGAAAACTATCGGCCATGTCCGCTTTTTGATTGAACTTTTAAACAAAGTATTGTGAAAATTCAAACTTAATGTTAAAGTAATAAAAAAGCAATTCCTTCATAAATCAAAAAAATGAAGGAAATACTTCGCTAAATTGACAAGCATGCCAATTAGAAATTAGGTGACAGTTTTAGTGGAAGAAATTATTTCAGAATTGAAGAAGCATTATAATCAGTTTTCAAAAGGACAGTTAAAGGTGGCGCGCCTTTTAGAGTCTGATCCAAAAATCTTTGCCATCTCTTCCGCAAAACAAGCAGGAAAGCATATAGGGGTGAGTGAGACTACCATTTTTCGTTTTTGTCATACACTAGGATATTCAGGTTACAGTGAATTTCAGAAGAGAATAAATAAAAGCTTGTTTGATGATAAAAGTAGTTTAAAGGAGTACGGGGATCAAAAAGCGTTATTAAGCGATACATCTAGTTTTCACAAAAAGATAATGTTCTCTGATTCTCATCATATCCAAACAGTTGCTGATCAAATAAGTGAACAGGACTTCAATTTAGCGGTTAATAAGCTGGCTACAGCGGAAAAAATTTTAGTTTCAGGATCTCGTTCTTCTTTTTCGGCAGCTCAATGGCTTGCTTTTTCATTGAATGTAGTTCGAGGAGGAGCTACATGCTATAAGCCCAATATAGACGATGTGATTTATGAGTTGTCTAAGATAGATGAACAAAGCGTGTTTATCGCTTTATCTTTCCATCGTTATGCACGGGACACGATCTACTTAGCTCAGGAGGCGAGAAAGAAGGGAGCCTACATTATTGGAATAAGTGATTCGGATTTTGCTCCGATCCGAGCACAAGCCCATTTAATTCTTGCGGTTAAACTGCCGTTTACATCCACGTTAGACACAGCGCCGGTTGTTTTCTCGCTTATGAATGCTCTTGTTGCAGGGGTGACTATGACTAATCCAAAACAATTTGAAATAAGACGAAAAGAATATGAAAACTTCCAAGCGAGCAACTTTTTTGCATCACTACATGAATAAGGAGTTTTTTTAAAATGAAGGAATTTATAAAAAGTATAGAACCTAGAATCATGGAAATCTTTCATCATTTACATTCTCATGCTGAAATTAGCTGGCAGGAATACCAGACGACAGAATACCTTACACAGTTGCTAGAATCGGAAGGAGTACGTGTGAAAACGTTTGATGATCATACCGGCCTTATTGGAGAAATGGGGAATGGAAAGCCGGTAGTGGCCCTTAGAGCAGATATTGATGCACTGTGGCAGGAAGTAAACGGAACCTTTCAAGCGAACCACTCGTGCGGTCATGATGCTCATATGACCATGGCGCTCGGTGTCCTGTTCGTATTGAAAAAATTCTATCCGAAGCCAAACGGGACGATCCGCTTCATTTTCCAGCCTGCAGAAGAAAAAGGGACTGGTGCCTTAAAAATGGTAGAAAAAGGTGTTGTTGACGATGTGAGCTATTTGTATGGTATGCATTTGCGACCGTTCCAAGAAATCCCTGATGGAACCGCTGTCCCCTCTATTCTACACGGGGGAGCTCGCTTTGTAAGTGGGAAGATAAAAAGTGACGATGCCCACGGTGCTCGCCCGCACCTTGGACAAAACGCTATTGAAATTGGTGCGAATTTCGTTAGTTTCTTAAATAGTATTCATATTGATCCGATGCAATCATATTCAGCAAAAATGACGGCATTTCAAGCAGGTGGTGAAAGCAGCAACATTATTCCAGGATCCGCAACATTTAGTCTTGACTTACGAGCGCAGAACAACGATACGATGGAAGAGCTGCAAAAGAAGGTGGACGGAATTGGTCAACATCTTGCCAATTATTACGGCGTTGATCTTTCTCTTGAAATAGATGCAAGTGTAGCTGCAGCAGAGGTTAGTCTCGAGGCACAAGAGAAAATGAAAGCTTCCATCATTGATGTACTAGGGGAAGAAAAATGTTATTCCCCATTAGTCACAACAGGTGGCGATGATTTTCATTTTTACACGATTAAGCGCCCGCATTTAAAAGCAACCATGCTCGGAATTGGCTGTGATTTAGCACCCGGGTTGCACCATCCGAACATGACTTTTAACCATAAGGCGATGTTGACAGGGATTGAAATCTTAGCAAAAACCATCATTAAAACAGTCGAAGGAGAGGGAACAGCGTGAAAAAAGGGATAACGATTAAGCAAATCACCCAACTGGATGAAGTGAAGCAAGTCCAACACATTGAACAGCTCGTTTGGCAAATGAATCCGATTCCTTTTCACCAAGTCTATACAGCAGTGAATAACGGGGGAATTTTAATCGGCGCTTACGATGGTGACGAAATCATTGGGTTTTTATACAGCTTTCCTGGGTACAAGGAAGGAAACGTTTATCTTTGTTCCCATATGCTTGGGATTCATCCGGATTACCGTAAAAATGGCCTCGGAACTAAAATGAAAAAGTTACAAAAGGACATTGCGCTTCAAATGGGTTATAAGCTCATCGTGTGGACTTTTGACCCGCTGGAAAGCGCCAATGCTTTTCTGAACTTGCACAAGCTTGGAGGAATAGGAAGAATCTATATTGAAAATCATTACGGAGTGATGGATGATGCACTGAATTCAGACCTCCCAACAGATCGTTTCCTGGTCGAGTGGTGGATAGATTCGAAGCATGTGGCAGACTTACGGGACAAATCTAAAAAAACGGATTTCCCAACTAATGCGATTGAGTATACAGATAAGGGATTTCCAATTATAGCTGATAGTTTCAATCCAGTAACAGACGCTACTGTCCCTGTACCAATACAATTTCAGAAAATGAAAAAAGAGGATTTACAGCTTGCAATAGATTGGCGGTATAAAACCCGGAGGTGGATCCAGCAGTTAATAGCAGATGGTTATGCAGCGGTTGACCTTACTCAATATCCTGAGGAGAAGATTAATCTTTACCGTTTTGAAAGAGTAAGCATGCTTTTACTATAAATGAGGAGGAGTACAGATGAGTATTACAATCGAAAAAGTAATTTTACATAAGCTTCAGATGCGGTTAAAGCATGCATTTACGACTAGTTTCGGCACCTTCCAGGATAAAGACTTCTTTGTGGTGGAAGCAATAGATGAAAAGGGGAATATCGGTTTTGGAGAAACGGTTGCCTTTTCAAGTCCTTGGTATAGTGAAGAAACCACTCAAACAAATGAGCATATCATGAAGGATTTTCTTATCCCACTTTTGCTGAAGAAGCCTATCGAACACCCGGATGAAGTGTTTCCCCGCTTTTCATCCATCCGAAAAAATCATATGGCTAAATCAGCTCTTGAAGGGGCGGTATGGGATCTCTATGCGAAACGGAACAACATGACTCTTGCCGAAGCCCTGGGCGGAACGAAAAAAGAGATCGATGTGGGGATAAGCATCGGTATTCAGCCGACTGTTAAGGAATTAATCGAAGTGATCGGAAAGCATGTCGAGGAAGGCTACAAGCGGATTAAAGTCAAAATAAAGCCAGGCTGGGATGTAGACGTGATGCGTGAAGTACGCAATGTATTCCCGGATATTCCGTTAATGGTCGACGCGAACTCTGCGTATACCCTGGAAGATGCTGATCATTTAAAGCAGTTGGATGATCTGAACCTGATGATGATCGAACAGCCGCTTGCGCATGACGATATTTTTGACCATGCAGAACTTCAGCGTCTGCTGAAAACTCCAATATGTCTTGATGAAAGCATTCATTCCTATGATGACGCAAGACGAGCGATTCAACTCGGTAGCGCGAAAATAATCAACCTTAAAATTGGACGTGTAGGCGGTCTGAGTGAATCGGTGCGCATTCATGATCTCTGCCAGAAGAATGGTATTGAAGTATGGTGTGGTGGCATGCTAGAGGCTGGAGTGGGACGAGCTCATAACGTTGCCTTGACAACATTGAAAAACTTTACACTCCCAGGTGATACGGCAAGCTCCTCGCGCTATTGGGAACAAGACATTATTGACCCAGAGGTAACCGTAACAAATGGTATCATTCAAGTTCCGGAAAAACCGGGCATTGGTTATGATATTAACCGGCAAGTTCTAGAAGCTCTGACGGTCGAAAAAACAGTATTTAACAACTAACTTGGCAAGTTAAAAAATTTAGGAGGAGGCGAAGAAAGATGGAAAAACAGAAGATAGGGTTTTTCGAGGGGCCTTTTGGCAGGTATGTTCTCCCGGGTGTCATCCTGCAGTCAGTACTAGTGGGCGGCGGATTTGCTACAGGCCGGGAGATTGTAGAGTATGGTGCGAAATATGGAGCCATGGGCTGGATCGGCGGTATCGGTATTTTTATCGGTTTTATCGTTATGGCAAGCTTATCCTTTGAGCTAGCCAGACATTTCAAGGCATATGACTACCGGTCCTTATTGAAACATTTAATCGGGAGAGCGTGGATACTGTATGACATCGTGTATCTCCTGTTAGCAATCCTCATCATTTCCGTTATGGCAGCGGCAACAGGGGAAATACTAAACAGCACATTAGGTTTAAACTATTGGATAGGGGTACTTGCAATTGCTATAGTTGTGGCTCTTTTAAACTTTTTTGGGGCAGATGTTATCGAACGCTTCAAAACGTTCGGCACAGTAGCTTTACTCGTCGGCTATGTTGTTTTTTCAGTAATGGTCCTCAGCACTACCTGGGAAAACGCCCAAGAGGTTCTTTCTTCAGGTGATACGAGCTTTATTGAAGGAGAAGTACTTGTTTGGCCAGTACTATGGAGCGGAATCTTGTATGTAGGGTATAACCTGGCAGTCTTTCCTGCGGCACTCTTTACGATAAAACGGCAAACATCACGTAAAGAGTCGATTATATCTGGAATCATTGCGGGCGTTCTCATGACTGTTCCTTGGTTTCTCACATACTTCAGTTTACTCGGGTTTTATCCATCAGAAGAAGTACTGGGTGCTTCAGTGCCATGGCTCCAAATGCTGCAAGGTTATGGAGCATGGGTAGTAGTTCTCTTCGGTATTGTCGTAGGCTGGACACTAATTGAAACAGCGACAGGCATGATTCATGCGTTCATTGACCGTGTGAATACACAAATGGAAGAGAAGTCGAACAAACAGCTATCAAAAAAGCAAAATGGAGCCATTGCAATTGGTGCGCTCGTTTTATCGATTATCTTTGCACAAGTTGGAATTATTGACTTGATTGCTATTGGATACACGTGGTTGGCTTACGCTATGATTGCAGTATATGCAATTCCAATGCTTACAATCGGTGTTTACCATATAGTTAAAAGCAGTAAGAAAACGAAAAACAGTGGGACAGCTGAAAAAATAATTGCAAAGTAAAACACAAAAAGAGCGAAATGCTAATGTACTTTACCGGCGGAATGGATCACAAGACCGATAACGATTCCGTCGACAAAGAGAACGACATAGTGAATTGCAACGAAGAATCTTTTTTAATTATTTGAATATTAGGATTTTATATAGCGGAAATTCTTTCATCTTTTTGTTTACGGGTACTTGTTAGTGTTTAGTTAAATTCATGCACCGCCGCCCCCTTAGAGTCTGTCCATTTTTTAGCGTATAATTACGCGACAATGCTTCAAATTCATCCGTTTTATTGTATAAAAACATTCATTTTGAATAAAAATACGTGGATTTTACTCCGTCGGACGGACTCCTAAAAAGTGAAGGCGGATAAAAGAATTGCGCATGATTTATCAAAGATGGATACCTCACCCATAGATGGCGTGGTGATGACACGGACAATTTTTCTGTTTAGCACAGTGATCATATTGGCTTTGATGGCTGGCATCAAAGCCAATATGAAATATCCAAAAGTCATTATACAGCCGGTTGTTACGTTTATTGCACTTAGAGCTATCTGTATTACTGGTCTAAGTGTTTTTTCTAGCCACTCGAGTGAGTGGCTTTTTGTGTGACGGGCAGTTATAAGTGACACTTACCAAAGGCTTGGACCAGAAGTCAGAACGAGAAATGGTAGCTTTATTGGTGAAGATGCAGGGTTGTTCACTCCATCGTCATAAAGCCATAAAAAATTTGCAAATTTCCGCTCTGCCCCCCCAAACCTGTCAAAAAAACGTTCGATTCTTTTCTAAGCCTCGCCTACCGAGTTATTACCGCTTTATAAACACTCCAAAACTTTAACTCTCATCCGGCAAGTAGAAGGTCCGGTATGCTGCTAAGCCTTAGGACCTACCTGAAAATCAAGCTTAGGCACGTTATCGATTTTTCGTGAGGAAGGTAAGATAAGTACATAAGAGATAAGGAGGAATTGTTAATGAAAAAATTCGGTTTGCTGCTTGCCGGTTTTATCGCTGTCATGGTGCTGATGTCCAGCATTGGTCCGCTTGTCGGTCTCGGCATAAGCTTGCTGGTGCTCTACTTTGTCATCAAGCAATTTTTAAAAACTCACTCGACTGCTGGAAAAATCGGCTGGGGAATTGCCGGTGTTATCGTCCTTTTGGCCACAGCAGCCAATGTACCAGCGATACTAGGAATTGCTGCAGCTTATGTTCTTTACCTAATTTACAAGAACTGGGGGAAAAAAGCAGAAGCGGTGACTGACAAGAATGATCCATTTGTTAACTTTGAAAAGCAATGGGCAGAATTAAAAAACAACTAGAAGATTGAAAAACGATAAAACAAAAAAAGGGAGAGTTTGTAAATGGCTAATCTATTAACAAGAATGAAAAACACGGTAATGGCAGATCTTCATGAAGCACTTGACAAGAAGGAAAGAAAGAATCCAATTGCATTGTTGAACCAATATCTTCGCGAATGTGAGGCGGAGACGGATAAGGTCAAACAGCTGGTTGATCGTCAAAGCCAGCTGAAGGAGCAGTTCAACCGGGAATACCAGCAGGCACTTGGAATGTCAGCCAGACGAAAACATCAAACAGAAATCGCAATAAGAGCGGGTGAAGCAGAACTACAGGAGTTTGCCAGCAGGGAACAGGTTCAATACGAGGAACGCTCAGCCAGACTGAAAGAAGCGATGGAAAATGCGGGGAAACAGCAGAGCGAACTGGAACGTAAATACGAAGAAATGAAGCATAAATTGAAGGATATGCACATCCGCCGTCTCGAATTAATGGGCCGTGAAAATGTGACCCGCGCTAATTATCGGATGGATCAGGTGCTGGAACAAAACACAGGTTCTGATAAAGCCTATGCCAGATTCACAGAAATGGAAACCTATCTTGATCAGCTAGAAGAAAAGGTGAACAATAACTATCACGGAACTACAATTGATGCAAGAATTGCTCAACTTGAAAAAGAGTATAAAAATAACGAAACTCATACTATGTAACAGGCTAAAACATGGTATTCTAATAAGGCGCAGGCAGCTGCGCCTTTTAGGTATTGCCTCTATTGATTCTCCACTTTATTCACTCTTCATTAAATTCAACTAATTTTTACGGGAGGGGGAAAACGGCATGTTAAAAAATTGGAAAAATGATTTTGTCAGTTGGATTGTGATTACCGGACTGTTCCTGCTTTTGCTGGAAGTTACATTTTTCAATAAAGGGCTGATTTTCTCCCTTCTAGCTAGCGCAGCGATGGTCTACTTCGGACGCTCGTTAATGCCAAAAAAATCGGGTAAGGCATTATTTTGGGTTGGATTGTTCTTTTTCCTGAGCAGTGTGTTCAGCATGTTTACATTCAGGTTTTTCCTGTTGGCGGTGCTGATCTATCTGATATACCAGTATATACAGTCAAAGAAAAAACCGGAAATGATTACCCCAGTATTGCAAGAGCCTGAAAAGGAATCTAGTCAGGAAATGTTGATGGAAAAAACGCCGCTTTTTAAAAATCGCTTGTTTGGAGATCAAGAAACGCCTTCTCATGTATATGAGTGGGATGATGTCAACATCCAGACGGGAATTGGCGACAGCATAATCGACTTGAGCATGACGGTGCTTCCAAAGAGCGAGACGGTGATATTCATCCGCAATATCATCGGGAATGTAAAAGTATATGTGCCCTATGATGTAGAAGTAAGTCTCCGTCACTCTTCGATATTCGGTAGTGCTGAAGTTTTCGGACATCAAGACATCAGGATGTTGAATCAAAATTTATTCGTGCAGACCCCCGGTTACGAAGAGGCAGGGCAAAAGGTGAAAATATTTACCTCGATGATCGTCGGGAATATCGAGGTGAAACACATATGACAACAACGATGCGTCAAATTTTATGGGGTCTGGCCCTTGGCATCATTTTGTTTCTCGCGTTAACATTGTCGTATTGGCTAGTTTTTCCGGCAACACGTTTTTCCGATTTATGGAGCCATGAGTTAATGGACATTCCGTTTGTCATCTTTACTTTCAGTATCAGTGTAGTGCTTGGCATTGCTATTGGTATGGCATCGGGTATATACTGGCGCAATCAGTTTGCAGCGGTGGATAGTTGGCTCTTTCAGCTTGAGGAAGGGCAACAGCCTAAATATGACTCAAACCAATTATACGCTGAAATTTCATCGATTTCGAAGCGCATTAGCAAGTTGTACAAGCAAATTTCAGAAAAGGCACTGCTTTCACAAAGGCTTGCAACCGAAAAAGCGGAGGAACAAGAAGCGCGGATTCAAGACATTATTTCTCAGGAGCGAAACAGACTTGCAAGAGAACTGCATGATTCGGTGAGCCAACAGTTATTTGCGGCTTCCATGCTGATGTCGGCAATCAATGAAACGAAGGGAACGTCTGAAGTGAGAGAAGCAAAACAGTTGAAGATGGTAGAGGAAATGATCCATCAATCTCAGCTTGAAATGAGGGCGTTGCTTCTGCACCTCCGGCCGGTCGCACTCAAAGGGAAGAGCCTGCAGGAAGGAATGGAGGAACTGCTGCTCGAATTAAGAGAAAAAGTAACGATGACTATTACCTGGAAGATCGAATCCATACCGCTTGATAAGGGAATCGAGGACCATTTATTTCGGATCTTGCAGGAGTCGATTTCGAATACGTTGCGCCATGCGAAGGCGGACCAACTGGAAGTTTTGCTGATCCATCGTGACGATAATGTCATTTTGCGAGTGGTTGACGACGGAATGGGCTTTAATGTAAACGAAGCAAAAGCCGGTTCATACGGGCTTCAGAACATGCAAGAGCGTGCCGGCGAAATTGGCGGGACATTGAAAATCGTAAGTGTTGAAAATAAAGGAACCAGGCTTGAGGTCAAGGTTCCAATAGTAGTGGTGGCAGGTGAGAAAAAATGATTAAAGTAGTGTTTGTGGACGACCATGAAATGGTGCGGATTGGAGTATCATCTTATTTATCGGCACAGCCGGATATCGAGGTGATCGGGGAAGCTGATAACGGCCGGGCAGGTGTGGAAATGGCACTTAATTTGCGGCCAGATATCATTCTCATGGATCTGGTCATGAAGGAAATGGATGGAATTGAAGCAACAAAGCAAATTATGGAACAGTGGCCAGAGGCGAAAATCATCATCGTTACCAGCTTTCTTGATGATGAAAAAGTCTATCCCGCACTTGAGGCTGGTGCAACAAGCTATATGCTGAAGACTTCAAAGGCAAGTGAGATCGCAAAAGCAGTGCGGGTTACCTATTCTGGACAGCCAATGCTTGAGCCAGAAGTGACCGGGAAAATGATGAGGAAGATGCGCCAGAAAAACAACGTCGAATTGCATGAAGAGCTGACCGAGCGCGAGATGGAAGTTTTGAAGCTGATCGCCGAGGGCAAGACAAACCAGGAAATCGCCGATGAACTATTCATCGCCTTGAAGACCGTCAAGACACATGTAAGCAATATTTTAAGCAAACTGCAAGTTCAGGACCGTACCCAGGCAGTTATCTATGCGTTCCGGCATTCACTTGTAAAATAATGAAGTTTTGATGCTTTCTTAAATACAAGTGGCATCCATTGAATAACAAAAAGAGGCCAGTGGCCCCCTGATGAATCTAATTAACTTTTTCTTCGATTATATCTAACTTCATAAGCATTTCGCTTAACGCAATGGATATGACTTCCCGTTCTTCAAATTCATTTGGATAATGGGAAGCACTATTTATATAGTTATGCCTTTCAGCTAACTTTTCCTTAATTTTTTTGCACATCCAGAGCTGGTAATCTGAAAGTTCCACCTGTCTAAGCATTGCCACCCACTCCTTCGTTAGTTATCCTTACCCGGTGTCCAAGTCTATATAAACACTTTATCCACAGAATTATTAGACTGGGAAAAATTGATAAAATGCTAGGAAAAACTTGCTAAAATAATGATGAGAATGTAGAATAAACCTAACTAATATTGAACGGAGGTGAGAAGAGATGATCAAGACTGTTTTTGTACGCGGATTTTGGAGTAAATTCCTTTATTTTTGTCGTGCAAAATTTGCTGTTGCAGCTGTCGACGGGATACGTATGCCCTTTTTTACCAGCTCAATTTCAAAACTAAACGGTACGATCACCTCTTTTCCCACTTAGGTCATGGGGAGGGCACACAGGCCCTCTTTTGCATTCATGCAATCCAAAAGCCAGGAGCAGAGTCCGTCTGCCCCTGGCTTTTTTTGTTTCCGATAAACCTGATTCAGGAAAAGAGGAGGATCGATTTTTAGGAGGAAATCTTAATGATCACATGCAGTGTTAACCAGATAAGCAAAACGTACGGCGCCAATCAGATTTTTGAAGATATGTCGTTTGAAATAAAGGATAAGGATCGAGTTGGCCTTGTTGGACCAAATGGCTGCGGCAAAACGACATTGCTGCGTCTAGTTTCCGGCATGGAACAGCCTGACAACGGAGAGATTCACTGGAAGAAAGGCTTGAAGATTGGCTATCTGGCCCAGATACCAGAATATGAAGCAAGGATGACGACGAGAGAGGTGTTGATGACAGCCTTCGATGACTTGCTGGATGTTCAGGATGAGATGAAGCAGATGGAAGTGGAGATGACGGATGCTGGCGAGGATTCGGAACAGCTTGAAATGCTGTTGGCAAAATACGGCGTTCTTCAGGAGAGATTTGCACTTGGTGGCGGTTATGAAATGGAATCAAATATTGATAGGGTAGCCACCGGCTTGAGAATTGGAAGCTTGCTAAATGCTAATTTCAACAGCTTGAGCGGCGGTGAGAAAACGAAAGTTGGACTGGGACTGAGCCTGCTGCGGAATCCAGAACTGTTGCTTCTCGATGAACCGACCAACCACCTTGATATTTTCGCTTCCGAATGGCTGGCAGAATTTCTGAATAACTATGCTGGAACTGTCGTCATCATTTCTCATGACCGTTATTTTCTGGATGAAACGGCAACGAAAATCCTCGATATGGAGGATGGAAAAATAGAACTTTATTACACAGATTACTCGGGTTTTGTGCAGGAAAAGGAAGCAAAATTACTGAGGGAGTTCCAGGCATACGAAGAGCAACAGCGAAAAATCAAAAAAATGAAGGAAGCGATTAAAAGATTGAGGGACTGGGCAAACCGTTCGAATCCTCCAAGCTCTGCGCTTCATAAGCGAGCAACAAATATGGAGAGGGCACTTGCCAGGATCGAAAAGGTAGAGCGGCCGGTCTTGAACAGAAAGAAAATGAATTTTGAACTGGACTCCGGAGTCCGCAGCGGAAAAGATGTGCTGTTTTTCAAGGAAGTGAAAAAGTCTTTTGGGAGCAGAGAGCTTTTTAACGGTATCCATCTGCAGTTGAAATATCAGGACCGGGCGGCGATTATCGGCGAGAATGGATCAGGAAAAACAACGCTACTGAAATTAATTAAGAATGAAATTTCACCTGATCAGGGAGAAATCCGCCTCGGTAGCAATGTCAAGATCGGTTACCTGTCACAGCATATGGAGCTGCCGAACAAGGGTGGATCCGTACTGGATGCGTTCAGGAGTGAAGTCATCATGAATGAGGGGGAAGCGAGAAATGTGCTGGCAGGATTTCTGTTCTATGGACCAGCTGTTTTTAAAAAAGTGTCCCAGCTTAGCGGTGGAGAACGGATGAGGCTACGGCTTGCCCAACTGATGCATCAGGATCTCAATTTCCTAATACTCGATGAACCAACCAACCATCTGGATATTGACTCCAGGGAGGTGCTTGAGGAAGCGCTCGAAGGTTTTGAAGGAACTCTTTTGGCCGTTTCCCATGACCGCTATTTCCTGAATAAACTTTTTGATAAGGTATATTGGCTGGAAAGCGGAGACTTAAATGAAATAACCGGCAACTACGACCGAGCGAGAACCAAGATGGCAGAAAAGCGGAAGCAGAGGGCGGCTGTAGACTCAGAAATGAAAGATTCTGTAATCAGGGAAAAGTCTGTTGAGAAAACATCTGCTACTCTCAACGAAGAGGAACTGCTCGAGCTTATCGAAGCACAGGAAGCAGCCCTTGCCTCAATCGAAAATCAGATGACTGTGATTACAGATTTAGCCGTCTTACAAGAGCTACACACGCAAAAAGAAGAACTGCAAAGCAAATGTAGCCAGCTGTATCACAAGCTAGAGGAACTTTCATAGGACCGATAAAGAACTGCTGAGTGTCAGCAGTCCTTTTTTATAATATCAGAATTTATATTTTATTTTTAAAGTCGTAATTGGTTTTATAGTTAACAAGAAGGATACAAGTTTGGACAAAGAGGTTGCCTCCACTGCCTTTTGACGGCTGTAAAAATAGTCTAATCCAATTTGCTGGCAGTCTGATACAGCATTTTCTTCATGTGAAATCTCTTTCGAACCCAATGAGCGTATTGGTGCCCTAAAAATTGTGAAACTGGAGAAAGAGGGCACCAATAAGCGGTATTGGTGCCCTAAAAAACCAGAAACTGGAGAAAGAGGTCACCAATAAGCAGTATTGGTGTCCTAAAAAACCAGAAACTGGAGAAAGAGTACACCAATGAGCGGTATTGGTGCCCTAAAAAACCAGAAACTGGAGAAAGAGGTTGCCAATAAGCGGTATTGGTGTCCGAAAAAACCAGAAACTGGAGAAAAAGGTCACCAATGAGCTGTATTGGTGCCCGAAAAAACCAGAAACTGGAGAAAGAGGTCACCAATAAGCGGTATTGGTGCCCGAAAAAACCAGAAACTGGAGAAAGAGGACACCAATAAGCAGTATTGGTGCCCGGAAAAACCAGAAACTGGAGAAAGAGGTCACCAATGAGCTGTATTGGTGCCATAAAAAACCAGAAACTGGAGAAAGAGGTCACCAATGAGCTGTATTGATGTCCTAAAAAACCAGAAACTGGAGAAAGAGGACACCAATAAGCGGTATTGGTGCTAAAAATACCTCTGAACTGGCATACACCGATGAGCGCTATAAAAAATACCTTTTCACATAAATACACCTAGCATACGATCTCCGTTCTGATTAAGTTCCGTCTCAAGCAGGAGAAGGAAACGGCGAGTAGAAAGGTGCTTGCCACTAGGAAGTTGCCACAATCAGAAAGGCGCTTGCGCTTTTCTATCTTCCAATTCGTTATCAAACTGCCAAACGAAGGGATTTGCTTCTTCCAATCGCTGGCCAATTTGCATTTTCATTAATATTGTCCGAACTTGTCTCATATATTTATAGAAGTAAATGAGTCAGGATTGGGAGAGAGGCTATGAGTACTTTTTTAAAAGGGATGTCGATCCTCGTGATTGCTACTTTTCTAGGTGAAGTAGTGGAATTCCTCGTCAATATGATTCTTGCTCGCGAGCTTGGGGAGAGTGGGATGGGGCACTATATGACGATCTTGCCGACCATTTTCTTGTTTATGCTGCTGGCAAATTTTGAATTGCCAGTG
This sequence comes from Mesobacillus stamsii, assembly GCF_030814065.1. NCBI lineage: Bacteria > Bacillati > Bacillota > Bacilli > Caryophanales > Bacillaceae > Mesobacillus > Mesobacillus stamsii. The sequence goes on along the minus strand of NZ_JAUSUN010000018.1, from coordinate 5,435 downwards.
TCAATATCCAAGATGATTGCCGAGCATGATGAATCATACCATCGAAGCATGATGCAGCATGCCCTCAGGCTGGCTGTGGTGTTTACATCGGTGCTGCTGGTTTTGGCTGCTATCGTACTCCCGATCATTCCGGTATTCCATGACTATCATCCCTTGCTGAAATGGGTTGTTCTGTCGCTCATCCCCGTTATGACGATTACCGCGGTTGCCAGAGGGTTTTTCATGGGAAAACAAGAGATGGCGAGGATCGCAGTCTCTCATTTCCTGCGTCGGGCTGTTCAGCTTGTATTGTTAACGGCTTTATTCCAGTATTTCGAGTTTAACAGCGAAACCGCACTGCTCGTGGCTTTTTGCACGCTTGCCGGGAGTGAATTCGTCGTATTCCTGTATTTATTGCATCACTTCATTATGTCCTATCAAAAAATCAGAAGAGTGCCTGGTAAGACTGTAAGTGGACGAGAAGTCAGAAAAAATTTAGTGGAAGTGTCTGTTCCGACGACAGGACTGAGAATTTTTCACTCCCTGACCCATGCAGTCCAGCCTTTCTTAATTAAATTTGCGATTGTTAGCGCGGGACTAACACCTGAAAGGGCAACGGAACAATTCGGGATGATGGCGGGAATTGCGATGACGATTGGTTTTTTTCCTGCATTCATTGCCCAGTCCTTTCTGATCATCCTGATTCCGACCGTTTCCAAGGCTTATGGGGAAAAAGAATTCGTAAAGCTGCAGAAATTGCTCCAGCAGGTAATGCTGCTAACCTTATTTTATGGATTGCCAGCAGTAACAGCCTTTTACTTTTTGGCTGAACCATTAACGATGACTTTTTTTCATTCAGAACAAGCGGCAGTCTTTTTGCAGCTGCTCGCACCTTACTTCCTGTTCCATTATTTTACGATCCCAATGCAGGCCTATCTAATCGGGCTTGGGCTAGTGAAGGATGCCTTTCTTCATTCCGTCTATGCAACGATCCTTACTTTCACGCTGATTTATTTGCTCGGCACTAGGCCAGGCCTGGGAATGGAGGGAGTCATCATTGGCATGAATACAGGAAGTATGGTCATCTTGCTGCTCCATTATTTGACGATTTGCAAGAAGATTGGCATCACTTGGCCAACCAGGAACATCGTTAGAGATTCACGGTTTTGAGACTTCCACCCCTAAAGGGGGTGCTATCGCACCGTAGTGGGCTTTCCCGTTCGGAAAATCTGTAAAAGGAATTCAAAAGATTTTATAGAATTAATAACTAAACCGAAGTTTTTACGGGGAGTGATGGTTTGGAAAAAATAATGCGAGGACATCATCTCCTCTGTGTGCATGGTTTCAGAGGGATGGGCTACAGTGCGGAATTTATTAACAAAATGGAAGCGATTGTGAAGGATATCCGTGATCCCGGACAGGACTTTTACATAAAGGTGGTTGCTGCATTCGATGACGCCTGTATGTCCTGTCCGCACCGAGGACTTGAGATTTGCGAAGCAAGTGAAGGTTCCAATGAACATGTGTTATCAATGGATGGAAAGGTAATCAATCATTTAGGACTGGTGGCGGGTCAGCGCTATTTAAAGTCAGAACTTGTAAACTGGACCGCCGAAAAAGTTAAGCCTGATGACCTTGATGAACTTTGTAAAAACTGCTCCTGGCTCCAATTTGGGGTCTGCAAGGAAGGGATAGCGCAGCTGCTTAGAGAAAATCAGAGCAAGTAACTCAATGGAATAGGAAAAAGATGCCTGAAATTCAGGCATCTTTAAATTTTTCCTCCATTTTCGGGTTATTGCCGTATAGAATCAGTTTGTCACCTGGTTTTAATTTCGTCTCATGTGCTTTGTTACGGATATTGATTTCGCCTCTTTTTATGAATAAAAGAATTATATCATCTTCTACATCAACAATTTCATCAAATTTTCTATCAGTAAACCGAGAATCTTCATGTATAGTAACTTCCCGTACCTCATCCTCCTTGTCCATTACAAGGACATCACTGATCGGCAAATCAGCCAGCTTATAGTTCTCTTTTAACTCGCTTTTCAATTTTCTTGACAGGAAACGCTGCACGAGTGACATTCTCAATAGTAACAACAAGATAAATAGCCCTCCGGCAACATAGGTGATTTCCATTGTGAAAAATTCATTCTCTAACAGTTTGCTGATAGCTGAAATTATGACAGCCAGTGAGAAAGCCCCGAACAAAATCAAAAATGCGCCAAGACGTCTTCTGACAGGATGATCAATAATTAGCTCAGATTCCCCGGTTGTAAATCCAGTTCCTGTTAACATGGAGATAACCTGGAACCTGGCTACTTTTCGCTCCAAACCAGTAGCAACAAAAATGGAAGTGTTAATTTCAATCACGGTAAACACGATGAATAGGTATATGAAAATGAATAAAATGCCCATTCCCTCGATCCCCCTCGCATTATCTAGTATGGAATGCAAAGGTATAATCTAAACAAAAATAGACCGGGGAATATTCCCCGGACAAATTTTTATCGTTGCTGCTGAAGATTCTCGTTGTAGTAATTCACACCATACATCGCGCCTTCGCTAACCATTTTATTATCTTCTAGATCAAGAGGATCCGGATTGCCGGCTTTTTCTACCGGTAAAACAGCTGACTTCGCTGGCAGCACTTTGTCTTTTAATTGTGTAGCCACCTCGGAAAGCTTTGCTTTATTTTCCGGTTTCAGTGCCATCCACAGGGCTGCAGCTCCAACACCTAACATGACAGCATTTTTGGTTTGCATCGTTTTATCCCTCCTGTACAGACTTTTTCTTCTGTATTACTAGTTACCCGATTGAGTGATTCGAAAAACATTTTTACATAGAAGGTCTGTCAACTATTAGCTTATCCGTTTCAAGCCGATTAATAAGGGGAAAAGTAATAGTTGATGCCATAGGAAAGGGTCTGAGACCATTGGAATACACATTTAACCAAGAAAAATGGAAATGGTTTGATTACAATAAGGATGACGAGGAAAAAGTAAAAAAGTTGGTAGCAAGCAGTTCGCACAGTGGCGAGTGGTTTGGAAATTTACTAGAGCAGAATGAGAATCTCCTCAATCTTAATATTGAGACAAGAGGGAAAGAATACTTTTGGGGCTCACTAATTTATCAGCAGAATATCGAGGAGAAGGGGGAAAAGAATATTTTTCAGTTTTATATCTCAAGGGACTTTTTCATAACGATTAATTTTGATTTCTCGTTTCTTGACGCAAATTCATTTGGCGTACAAAAAAGAATGGATCAGGCAGAAAATGCAATAGAAGGCTTTTTTATTCTACTTGGAGAAATACTGTCGACCTATTTACAAAAGATAGATGGCTATGAAGAACGTCTTAATAATTTATTATGGGAAATGAAGGAGCAAAACAATCTCAAAATCCTCGAGAAAATCTACGAAAACAGGCATGAGCTCTTGATTTGGAAAAATCTAATTGTTCCGATTGTCGAGATAAAACTCATTGCTGAGGAAGCCTATGGAACAGACCTTCAAGAAAACAGGGAATTTAAGCGGGTAGAGACACGGGTCAGCCGGATAAGGATGCTGCTGAGCGAATACCAGCAGGCAATCGATACGATGATCAATCTCGAAGAAGTCGTCTCCACTCACCGTGGGAATGAGATCATGAAGACGCTGACCGTTATGACAATCCTATTCACTCCAGTGACAGCATGGGGAGCCTTGTGGGGAATGAACTTTAAAGTCATGCCTGAACTGGAGTGGAAATTAGGGTATGCATTCGCAGTAACATTGATCATCGCTTCGACAACAGCCCTCTACTATTATTTGAAGATAAAAGGCTGGATGGGAGATATTCTGAATGTAAAAAAGAAGAATCGTTTCTTTGGGTAAGTTTTAGAAAAAAAAATCGCCCGCGGGCGATTTTTTTTTGTTCAAGTAGCGCCTATCTCATCGAGTCGGCTGAACTTTTGTTATTCAGCTAGTTTGACAAGCATATGGGCAAGGGCATGTTGCTGTTCTTTATTGCCAACCTTCCACAGTTCCTGCAATAGCTGTTCTTCTTTATTGCGGGGAGCGAGGTTTTCGGCGAGGTAACCGGCGATCTTTTCCGCCGTTTTTGCCAATTGTTCTTCATTTAAGCCAGCCGTTTTTCCAAGATTGATCCGCTTGCTTAAATAAGTCCTGAACTCATTAAAATCACCAAGGATTTCATCGGCCTGCTGCGTATCTATCCGCTCTAGCGTTTCGCCTACCTTGCTCGTATCCACTTCGCCATCTTTATGAATGATATGCTCTTTTTCCATGTCTAAAACCTCCTCATTAAGATAGTTATTGTTTACCCTGATGTTCGAATCGAGTAAACATTTGCAAGCGGTAAAAAAGGTGCGGGCCATTTGGCCAGCACCTTTTTTACGCCCGATATCCGGACAATGGGAGGAGTCTTTCGCTTTTGCTAGTCATTTTGACAAGGCTTGGGCCAATCGATCTTAAATGTATCGATTTAAGACAAGCGTGCCTTGTGACAGAAACGCAAATCTTCCTCCGCTTGCATAGCCAATGACGTATTCCGAAGTCGCCGTAAAGTCTTTCACTTTAACCAGTCCCTTCTAGTTTTTGTATTGGCCTTGCACTATACATATACCCGGATGAAACAGCCAAAAACACTTCCAACCTACTTAAAAATCAGGTAATTCAGTTAAATAATGGTATATAAGAACTCCGCTGAGGACCGCTTTTCCATGAGTTAACTTGACTCTTGCAAAAAAAGTTGTCGCCTTGAATCCTGCATTCCCGTAATTTATAACGATGGAGGTTGTACTTCCAGGGATTGATAGATTTCGACCTGTTTCTTTGTGACCTCTCCAAGGATACGACCATGCTCTGGCGCTTCAAACAGCTCAATCGTATCGAGTTCATCCAACAATCCCTGTAACGTCCACTTCTCAAACAGGTTCGCTTCTTGCATTTTCTTCTTAACATAGGATAGATAAATAAGAGCAACAAATTCTACAAAAAGCTTCCCGTTGAGGGACAATTCAGATGAAACTTGTATTCTCCTGAAATTCAGTCTGTCTTTCAAGTTGACAAATGCTTTCTCCACCACATCCTTGCTTCGGTAAATAGATAAGGCTGTGTAAGGGTCTTTCACTTCGTTGGAAAGCAATGCAAAATAGCCGTAATTTTTTGCTGCTGCAAGCATGGCTTCTTCCTTAGGCTCTATCTTGCGTCCTCGCTTGGGCGTTTCAGTGACCTCGAAATACTTGCTGTAGTCCTTCGCGCAGTAATCACGATGCCTTCCTTCCTTAAGATCGTTGTACAACCCTGTCAAATATTCATTCATGTCTGCTTGATCCTTGGCCGCTTTTTCAGGATTGTAGAACAGCAACAAGTAGGCTCGTCTCTTTTCCTTTAAGACATCCCCTTTGTAAGGACGCTCCTGCTCGTAATCCCATTCTATCGTCCTGCACACCCC